>DATCQX010001032.1:0-5715 GCA_036569285.1 Streptomyces sp. | reverse complement strand
GGGCAGTTCATGACCGGCTTCTTCCCGATCATGATGTTCGCGCTGCCGGCCGCCTGTCTCGCGATGGTGCACTGCGCGCGGCCGGAGCGGCGCAAGGCCGTCGGCGGCATGATGTTCTCGCTCGCGCTGACGTCGTTCGTCACCGGCGTCACCGAGCCGATCGAGTTCACGTTCATGTTCATCGCCCCGGTGCTGTACGCGATCCACGCGGTGCTCACCGGTGTCTCCATGGCGCTGACCTGGGCGCTCGGTATGAAGGACGGGTTCGGCTTCTCGGCGGGTGTGGTCGACTTCGGCCTCAACCTGGGGATCGCCACCAACCCGTGGGGGCTGATGCTGGTGGGCCTGTGCTTCGGCGCCCTCTACTACGTGATCTTCCGTTTCGCGATCATGAAGTGGAACCTGCCGACTCCGGGCCGCGAGCCGGAGGGCGAGGACCTGACCAAGGGGTAGTCCCTGAGAGGGACAAGAAAGCGCCCGGGGCCCTGAACTGCCCCGGGCGCCTCCCTGTCCGTCCCCGTAGTACCCGTAGTACTCAGATCTCGTACGACGTCCTCGCCGCCGCCAGCTCCACCGGGCCGTCGTACACCGCGCGGGCGTCGGCCAGGTTGACGCTGGGGTCGGTCCACGGAGGGATGTGGGTGAGGACGAGGCGGCGGACGCCCGCCCTGGTGGCCGTCTCCCCCGCTTCCCGGCCGTTGAGGTGCAGGTCGGGGATGTTCTCCTTGCCGTGCGTGAAGGCGGCCTCGCACAGGAACAGGTCGGCGTCCCGGGCGAGTTCGTCGAGCACGGGGGTGACACCGGTGTCGCCGGAGTAGGCGAGCGCCTTGCCCCCGTGCTCCACGCGGATGCCGTACGCCTCGACCGGGTGGGCGACGCGTTCGGTGTGGACCGTGAAGGGGCCGATGTCGAAGGTGGACGGCTTGACCGTGTGGAAGTCGAAGACCTCGCTCATCGAGGACGCCGTCGGCGTGTCCGCGTACGCCGTGGTCAGCCGGTGTTCGGTGCCTTCGGGGCCGTAGACCGGGATCGGGTCGCACCGGCCGCCGTCGTGCCGGTAGTAACGGGCCACGAAGTAGGCGCACATGTCGATGCAGTGGTCGGCGTGCAGATGGGTCAGGAAGATCGCGTCGAGGTCGTAGAGACCGCAGTGGCGCTGCAACTCGCCCAGGGCGCCGTTGCCCATGTCGAGAAGCAGCCGGAAGCCGTCGGCCTCGACGAGGTAGCTCGAACAGGCCGAATCCGCGGACGGGAACGACCCCGAGCAGCCGACGACGGTGAGCTTCATGATGCAGAAACCTCCGCTGGCGGGAACCGAAGGGGACACCGGCCGTCACCGATGGCGCCGGGGGACCGGATGCCACCGGCTCTGCCGGGTAGTGCCGGCGCCGCCGGACCTCACGAAGGAACCGGAAGGCCGGGAGTGCCGGTGGACCGGGCCCGAAGAGTGCGTGGGAAACGGGCGTCGGGGGTCGTGCGGTCCGTAGAGCGTAAGGCGCAAAACCCCCCTTCGCGCCGTTGCCAGGGGCCGTTGTGGGCGAACTCACCTGCGGTGTCACCGGTTCGGCTGGAAGTGGGGCGCGTGAGGATCGCGAGAGGGCGCGCGGCGGGCGGCGCGCGCCGGTAACGTCGTCCTCATGGACACGTCCTGGTGGCTGGCGCTCGCGGCGGTGGTGCTGCTCGCGCTGGTCGCCACGCTCGTGGACGGGTGGGGCCGGTCGGGCCGGCCGCCGCGTCGGACGGCGCGCGGGCGTACGGAGGCCGATCCGCGGCCGGCGGAGATCTGGCGGGCGGCGGATCAGCGCTGTCTGGTGCTGACCGTGCGCGCGGGGTACGTCACTGTGGCGCGGATCAGCGGGAAGTTCCGGGACGAGCGGTCCGGGGTGATTCCGCTGCCTCCCGGAGCGGTGGGGGACGCGCAGGGGAGGCCGAGTTTCCTGGAGACCGACGAGCTGCTGGAGCTGCCCCTGGGGGACCTTCGGGAGCGGGTCGGGGTGGTGGACCCGGCCCTGTGGGACCAGGTCCGGCACCTGACCTGAGTACTACGGTTACTACGGGTACTACGGGTACTACGCCCAGAGTTGGCCGTGGAGCGTCTTGATCGCTTCCTCTGTCGTCGCCGCCGTGTACACCCCTGTGGAGAGGTACTTCCAGCCGCCGTCCGCGACGACGAAGACGATGTCGGCGGACTCCCCCGCCGCGACGGCCTTGCGGCCGACGCCGATCGCCGCGTGCAGGGCGGCGCCGGTGGAGACGCCTGCGAAGATGCCCTCCTGCTGGAGGAGTTCACGGGTGCGGGTCACCGCGTCGGCGGAGCCCACGGAGAAGCGGGTGGTGAGGACGGAGGCGTCGTACAGCTCGGGAACGAAGCCCTCGTCGAGGTTGCGCAGGCCGTACACGAGGTCGTCGTACCGCGGCTCGGCGGCGACGATCCTCACGTCCGGCTTGTGCTCGCGCAGGTAGCGGCCGGCCCCCATCAGAGTTCCCGTAGTACCGAGGCCGGCGACGAAGTGGGTGATCGAGGGGAGGTCCGTGAGAATCTCGGGGCCGGTGGTCGCGTAGTGGGCGCCCGCGTTGTCGAGGTTCCCGTACTGGTACAGCATCACCCAGTCGGGGTGCTCGGCGGCGAGTTCCTTCGCGACGCGGACGGCGGTGTTGGAGCCGCCGGCGGCCGGGGACGGGATGATCTCGGCGCCCCACATCGCGAGCAGCTCGCGGCGTTCCTGCGAGGTGTTCTCGGGCATCACGCAGACCATGCGGTAGCCCTTGAGCTTGGCCGCCATGGCGAGCGAGATGCCGGTGTTGCCGCTGGTGGGCTCCAGGATCGTGCAGCCCGGGGTGAGCCGTCCGGCCTTCTCCGCCTGCTCGATCATGTGCAGCGCGGGGCGGTCCTTGACGGAGCCTGTGGGGTTGCGGTCCTCCAGCTTGGCCCAGATCGAGACCTCGGGGGACGGCGACAGCCGCGGCAGGCGCACCAGGGGGGTGTTGCCCACCGCGGCCAGCGGGGAGTCGTAGCGCATACCGGTATCAGGCCATGCCGCCGGCGACGGCCGGCAGGATCGTCACCGTGTCGCCGTCGGCCAGCTTGGTGTTGATGCCGTCCACGAAGCGGACGTCCTCGTCGTTGAGGTAGACGTTGACGAAGCGGCGCAGCTTGCCGTCGTTCGCCTCGTCGATGAGCCGGGCCTGAATACCCGCGTGCCGGGTCTCCAGGTCGGAGAACAGGTCGGCGAGGGTCTCCCCGGTGCCTTCGACGGCCTTCGCGCCGTCGGTGTACTGGCGGAGGATGGTGGGGATGCGGACCTCGATGGCCATGGCTCAGGGCTCCTGTCGGAAGGTGGGCGGCGCAGGGACGTGCGAGTGGGCGCCGAGGCCTTACAGGGCGTACGGCGCGGGCAGGGCCGGCGTCAACAGATGGCGGCGGCGCACCTGCACAGGTCGACGTGCAGCCGCGCCACGAGCAGCTCGCCCGGCGTCCTCGTGCTCACGTCGTTCACAACCATGGGCTCATCGTATCGATTCCCGTCCCGCCTTCCGGAAGACGCTTCCACATGGCGGACGGTATGCGCCCGAGGTGTGAGACAGGGGGTACCTGAGAGGTACGGGGTTCCCCTAGGCGGAGTCCCGTACGACCAGCCTCGTCGGCACCACCACCGACGTCGCCTGCTTCCCCTCGTACACCGGCCCGCACACCAGCTCCGCCATCAGCCGGCCCATGCCCTCGACGTCCTGGTGGACGGTCGTCAGGGGCGGGTCGGTGGCCTCGGCGATGCGGGTGAGGTCGTCGAAGCCGACGAGGGCGACGTCCTCGGGGACGCGGCGGCCCCGTTCGCGCAGGGCCTGGAGGGCGCCGGAGGCCATCAGGTCGGAGGCGGCGAAGACGGCGTCGAGGTCGGGGCGGCGGTCGAGGAGGGCGTGGGTCGCGCGGGCCGCGTCGTCGCGGGTGTAGTCCGCGCGTTCCGTGAGGGCGGGGTCGGCGTCCGGGAGGACGTCGCGGTAGCCGGCGAGGCGGTCGGCGGCGGAGGGCTCCTGGTCGTAGGGGCCGGTGACGGTGGCGACGCGGGTGCGGCCGAGCGCGGTGAGATGGGCGACCGCCTGCCGGGCGCCGCCGCGGTTGTCGCAGTCGACGTGGACGTACGCGGTGTCGTCGGCGCCCGCGCGGGACCGGCCGCCGAAGACGGCGGGCAGGCCGGTGCGGGCGATCAGCGCGCCGAGGTGGTCGTCGGGGCGCAGCGAGAAGAGGATCGCGCCGTCGACGTGGCCGCCGCCGAGGTAGTCGGCGATGCGCGCGTGGTCGTCCGGTTCGTCGAGGAACAGCAGGACGGCCTGGGCGCCGTGCCGGGTGAGTTCGCGGCGGATGCCGCGCAGGAGGAGGTCGAAGAAGGGGTCCAGGAACAGGCGGTCCTGGGGCTGCGTCGCGACCACGGCGACGGCTCCGGTGCGCCGGGTGACGAGTTGGCGGGCGGCCTGGTTGGGGACGTAGCCGAGGTCCGCGATCACCTCGCGGACCTTGTCGATCACCTCGCCGCGGACCTTCGGCGCACCGTTGAGGACCCTCGACACCGTGGTCCTGGAGACTCCGGCCCGGCGTGCTACGTCCTCGATCGTGGGGCGCTTCGCCTGCGTCAACGCTGTCTCCACCAAGGTGAGTTGGGCTGTGTACGGCTCAACTCGGGCCGTATGCAGTCAGTATGCCGCGACGACCCTGACCTCTTCCTCCGTGATTTCGCCGTCGACGATGCTGAACGAGCGGAACTGGAAAGGGCCGTTGCCGTCGGTGTCGGCGGTGGAGACGAGGACGTAGTGGGCGCCAGGTTCATTGGCGTAGCTGACATCCGTGCGGGAGGGGTAGGCCTCGGTCGCGGTGTGGGAGTGGTAGATGACGACCGGTTCCTCGTCGCGGTCGTCCATCTCGCGGTACAGCTTCAGCAGGTCGCCGGAGTCGAACTCGTAGAACGTGGGCGACATCGCCGCGTTCAGCATGGGGATGAACCGCTCCGGGCGGTCCGAGCCCGCCGGGCCCGCGACGACTCCGCATGCCTCGTCGGGGTGGTCCTTGCGGGCGTGGGCGACGATCCGGTCGTGGAGGGCCTGGGTGATGGTCAGCATGGTCGCCAGGATAAGCAGAGGGCCCCGTAGTACCGAGGGTCGGTACTACGGGGCCCGGATGCCGGACAGGTTCCGGACGGGGCGCTGCTCGACGGCGGGGGCGGCGCGGGTACTACGGGTACTACGGGCCCGCCGACGTCGTCCGGCGGGTCAGCCGATCTTGTCGTACGCCTCGCGGCCGTCCCGCTCCGTGACCGCGGGGTTCGCCTTCTTCAGCACGGCCCAGCCGATGCCGAGGGCGGCGACCCAGCCGGCCATGACGTAGAGGCAGATGCGGGCGTCGGCGTCGGAGGCGATGAGGCCCGTCACGAACAGCAGGAAGACGATGGCGATCCAGCTGCACACCGAGCCGCCCGGGGCCGGGAAGGACGAGGCCGGGAGGCGGCCCGCGACCACGGCGCGCCGGTACAGGACGTGGCTGATCAGGATCATCAGCCACGTCCAGATGCCCGCCGCGGTGGCGATGGAGGTGACGTACCCGAACGCCTTCTCCGGGACGATGTAGTTGAGGACGACGCCGATGCCCATGAAGAGGACGGAGACGGTGATGCCGAAGGCCGGGGTCTTCGTGGACGACAGCTTCTTGAAGGCGGCCGGGGCCTCGCC
>DATCQX010001031.1:0-3511 GCA_036569285.1 Streptomyces sp. | reverse complement strand
AGCCCGGCGGGCAGCTCCCCGCGCGTGAGCCCCGCGAGGACCCCGGCGAGCCCCATGAACGCCGGCCCGTACGGCGCGCCGGTGTGCCGCCACAGCGGCGCGACCTCGTCGGCGAGCGGGCCGCCGAGGCTGGCGGGGCCGTAGGAGTAGACGTCGATGTGGGCGTCCACCATCGCACCCTGCGCGAGATAGCTGTAGACGTCCCGGCTGAACAGCGGCGGCGCGACGACCAGAGGCGCCGCCCACACCGCGAGGACGAGCACCAGCGCGCGCGTGGACGGCTGTTCGGCGCCGCGCACCCGCCGTCCGAGCAGCACCCAGGCCGCCGTCAGCAGGACGAGTCCGAAGTAGACGCCGACCAGGCCGAGCACGGCGTTCGGCGAGGAGGGCGCGAGGAGTTCGCGCGCGGGGAGGGCGCCGGCGGTCTCCCCGCCCAACGCCAGACAGGAGGTACCGGCCAGGCCGAGTACCTGGCAGCGGCGGAGAGCGGGAGGAAAAGCCTTGGCCAGCACCCTGCCAGCGTGGCGAGGAAGAGTGGCTGGGAAACGACGTTCCGCCTGCGGGGCGGTGGTCTGTGGGTGACCGGGGCGTGATGCGGGGGTGGGGCGCGCCGGACGGCCGTCTGGTGTACGCCGGAGGCTCATCCCAAGTTCTGGGGGACGAGCCTGAACTCACCCGAGCCCAAGCTCGCGCCGGCTACCCCGCACCCCTCAGGGATCACCTCACGCGAACCGCGAACTCCGCACCGGCCCCATGCTCCGCCCCCGCGCACGGTCCCCTTTCAGCCACGTGCCCCGCACGGCCGTCACGAACTCCGTGAACCCCTCCCGGGGGTCGTCCGGTGTCGCGCCGTCGCCGGTGTCGGGGGTGGGGTCGGCGGCGATGATCAGGTCGGCGAGTTCGGCCTCGGGGCGGGTGTCGGGGCCGCCGCGCTCCACCTCGCCGTCCTCGCCCACGCGCAGCATGTCGCTCCAGGGCGCCACGGCCGACTGGTGCAGGAGCGTCACGCTGTCCGGGGTGACGGCGGGCGGGTCGGTCCAGCAGCTCGCGTGCTCGTGCAGCACCTGTCCGGGTACCCGCTCGAACAGCGCGCCCAGGATCTCGGGGCCCTGTTCGGCCTCGGTGGTCTCGTTCAGGTCGTAGGCGATGACGACGGTGTCCTCACGCCCCGCCTCGAACGGCACGGCGGGCAGCCCGAGGAGTCCGGCCGCGGCGAGCCCGAGGATCCGGCTCGACCGGTCCGGCAGCAGCGACACCGACGCCGGACGCACGTCGGCCGCCTCCAGCAGCGCCGCGAGCCTCGACAGGCCGCGGTGGCACTGGTCGTACGTGTCCTGGAGCCAGGCGTAACGGCCCGTCATGCCCGCGTCCCAGCCGTACGGGGAGAGGGTGCCGAGGAGGGTGCCGCCCATGACGTACTGCCAGCCGCGCAGGTCGGTGCCGTCCAGGGGGCTGACCGCCTCGACGGCCGCCGCGCGGTCCAGGACCCGGTTCTGGCGGGCGCGGGTCGGCAGCCACATCTCGTCCTCGGGGTCGCCGAGCAGGGCGTGCTGACGGCGGGCCAGGGGGAGGTCGCCGGCGAGGACGGCGTTGAACACGAGGAGGTAGCGGTCGGGCCAGTCGTCGAGGGTGTCCTCGTGCGCCAGCAGGAGGTCCGCGGCCTCGCGGTGCCGGGAGCCGTCCTCGTAGGCGGCGACGAGTTCGCGCAGCAGCGGCTTCGCGCCGGGCGCCAGCCGCAGGGCCTCACGCAGCGCGGGGATCGCGAGGGGGGCGACGCCGCGCTCGATGCAGGCGTATCCGAAGTCGTAGAGCGGGCGCGGCTGCGCGGGGTCGGCGACGACCGCCCGGGCCGCGTCGCGCAGGTCCTCGAACCCGGCCTCCCCGGCGGCCCGTCCGGCGACCAGGGCGACCTCGGCGAGCGGCGCGCTCTCGGCGGCGGCCCGCAGGACGCGCAGTGCGCCCGGGACGTCGCCCTGGTCCAGGCATTCCCATGCCTTGCGTGTGTCGGGGGACTTGGGGCGGCGGAGCTTGCGGGAGAACATGTGTGCGATCCTCGCTGGCGGCGGGGCGCGCTTCAAGGGGTTTTCCGCCGGGGGGAGTTTCCTGCGGGCCCGCCCGGGGAACGCGCGCAAATCCGGTTGCCGCCCCCGGGCCCGGCCGATAGGAAGACCGCATGCTGACAGGCAAGAAGGTCGCTCTCAGAGCCCGCCACGCGGACGACATCCCGGTCCTGCGGGCCGAGTTGCACAACGACGTCGTCCACTCCTCCCGCACGAGCACCCGCCCCTGGCGTCCCGTCTCCCCCGACGCGCAGGACCCCCGGTTCGCGGCGGACGCCGAGGAGGACGACTCCTTCGTCCCGTTCTCCGTGGTGGACCTGGAGAGCGGCGCCCTCGTCGGCTCCGCGACCTTCTGGGGCATCGACTCCCACAGCCGCCTCGCCCACCTCGGCGTCGGTCTGCTCCCGTCCTGCCGCGGCAAGGGCTACGGCACCGACGTCGTGGCCGTCCTGTGCCATTACGGCTTCACTGTCCGCGGCCTCCACCGCCTCCAGATCGAGACTCTCGCCGACAACACGGCCATGCTCCGCGCCGCCGAGCGCAACGGCTTCACGCGCGAGGGCGTCCTGCGGTCCTCGGCCTGGGTGTTGGGGGAGTTCCTGGACGAGGTGCTGCTGGGGCTGCTGGTGGACGAATGGAGGGAACAGCGCCGCTGACGCCCCGTTGCGTCACAGGTGGCGCTCGATGGCGGGCAGCAGGGACTGGAACGTCGTCCCGGAGGCGGGTTCCCCGATGGCGGCCAGTCGCCAGCCCTCGTCCGTGCGGAAGACCTTGGCCATGATCTGGGCGGTGTGGGAGCCGCCGCCGGACAGGGTGTAGCGGGCGAGTTCGCTGCCCGTGGTCTCGTCCACCAGGCGGCAGTAGGCGTTCTCGACCTCGTCGAACGTCACCTCGGTGAAGGAGTTGACGGTGAAGACGATCTGGTCCACCTCCGGCGGCATCCGTGTGAAGTCGACCGTGATCGCCTCGTCGTCCCCCGCGCCCTCCCCGCCGACGCGGTTGTCACCGGAGTGCCTCACCGCGCCGAAGACGCTGGCCAGGTGCTGGAAGAAGACGACCTCCACGACCGCCCGGCCCGCGTACAGGACCGCCGACGCGTCGAGGTCGATCGCCGTGGGGCCCATCAGTTTCGCGAAGAAACCCGTGCGCTGTCTCGCCTCCCAGCCCAGGCCCATCCGCACCCGGCTCAGCGGGGTGGTGTCGGACTTGGACAGGCTGATCGTCTGGCCTTTGGCAAGGCTGATGGACATGAGAACTCCCGGGGTGGGTCGAGTGAGGGGGGACGCCGAAGTCCTGGGCGATGCCCGCGAGGCCGGACGCGTAGCCCTGGCCGACCGCGCGGAACGTCCACCTCGCCGTCACGTCGGCGGGGACGGCGGTGAGGGTCACGTCGATGACCTCGTCGTCGCCGATGTGCTCGACGGAGCCGTCCGGGCTCTTGAGGTCGTCGT
>DATCQX010001030.1:0-3329 GCA_036569285.1 Streptomyces sp. | reverse complement strand
CGCAACCACCGCGCAACCCCCCTGCGCGAGGATTCCCCTCATGCCCAGCCAGCTCAGCCGCGTCCCCCGCAGGCACCCCGCGCCGCCCGCCCTGGTGGTCGTCGCCCACGGCAGCCGCGACCCCCGGGCGCTGCGCACCGTCCGTGCCCTCCTGGACCGCGTCCGCGCGCGGCGCCCCGGCCTGCCCGTCCACCTGGGCCACATCGAGCTGAACGAGCCGCTGCTCACGGACACGCTCGCGCGCCTGCGCGCAAAAGAAGAAGCCGGCCGAGCCGAGAGCACCGGGGACATCGTCCTCGTCCCCCTCCTCCTGGGCCGCGGCTACCACGTCAAGCACGACATCCCGGAGATGGCCGCCACAACGCACCCCCACGCGCGCGTAGCCGACGCCCTCGGCCCGCACCCCCTCCTCGTCGACACCCTGGTCTCCCGCCTGGAGGAGGCCGGCTGGCCGTCCCGGTCGACCGACGAGCAACACCGCGAGACAGCGATCGTCCTGGCCGCAGCCGGCTCCCGAGACCCCGACAACGCCGCCGACACCACCCGCACGGCCCACCTCCTCTCCGCCCGCCTCGGCGTCCCCGTCGTCCCGGCCTACGCCTCCACCGCCGAACCGTCCGTCCCGAACGCGATCGCAGACCTACGCGCACGGGGGTACGCGCGCGTGGCGATCGCCTCCTACTTCACCGCTCCGGGCCGCTTCGCGACGGAGTGCGCGCAGGCGGCGCCGTGGATCGTGTCGGCGCCGCTGGGCGCGCACGCGGCGATGGCGGACCTGATCCTGCGCAGGTACGACGAGCGCGCGGACGCGGGGATCACGGGCAACGCGGCGTGAAGGGCGCGGACGAATTGTCAGCCCTACCCCGTACTGTCGAGGCATGGAAGGCACAGATCCCCCCACCGCCCCGACCCGCACCGCCTACGACCCCTCCGCCACCGACCGCTGGGCCCCCGAGCCCGACAAACGCCCCGGCCGCACCGCCTTCCAGCGCGACCGCGCCCGCCTCCTGCACTCCTCGGCCCTGCGCAGGCTCGCGGGCAAGACCCAGGTGGTCACGCCGGGGACGCAGGGCCCGGTGTGGGACGCGAGCCCCCGCACCCGCCTCACGCACTCCCTGGAGTGCGCCCAGGTCGGCAGGGAACTCGGCGCGGCCCTCGGCTGCGACCCGGACCTCGTGGAGGCGGCCTGCCTGGCGCACGACCTGGGCCACCCGCCCTTCGGCCACAACGGCGAACAGGCGCTGAACGACTTCGCGAAGGACTGCGGCGGCTTCGAGGGCAACGCCCAGTCCCTGCGCCTGCTCACCCGCATCGAGCCCAAGCGCTTCACCCCGGAGGGCTCGGTGGGCCTCAACCTCACGCGCGCCACGCTGGACGCGGCGACGAAGTACCCCTGGCCCAGAGGCGCGCACCCCACGGACCCGGCGTCGCCCAAGTTCGGCGTGTACGACGACGACCGCCCGGTCTTCGACTGGGTCCGCAAGGAGTCCCCCGGCACGCGCGCGTGCTTCGAGGCCCAGGTCATGGACTGGTCGGACGACGTGGCCTACTCGGTGCACGACGTGGAGGACGGCCTGCACGCCGGCCACATCGCCCCGGCGAGCCTGCACGCGCGCGAGGAACGCGAGGAGATCTTCCGCGTGGCGGTGGGCCGTTACGTCCCGGCGGACACGGACCCGGCCGAACTCGCCGCCGCCCTCGACCGCCTCCTCGCCGAGGAGTGGTGGCCGCACGGCTACGACGGCACGGCGGTCGCGCAGGCCCGCCTCAAGGACGCCACCAGCCAGCTCATCGGCCGCTTCTGCCTCGCCGCCGAGGGCGCCACCCGCGGGCGGTACGGCACCGGGCGCCTCACGCGCTACACCGCCGAACTCGTCGTCCCCAGGGAGACCCGGTTCGAGTGCGCCGTCCTCAAGGCCGTCGCCGACCGGTACGTCATGCAGCGGGCGGAGCAGGAGCGGCTGCGGGCCGACCAGCGGATCGTCATCTCGGAACTCGCGGAGGCGCTCACCGCGCGGGCGCCGTTCGGGCTCGACCCGCAGTTCCACGCGCTGTTCGTCAAGGCGCCGGACGACCACGCCCGCAAAAGGGTGATCGTCGACCAGATCGCGTCCCTCACCGACGCGTCCGCGCGGGCCCTGCACGCACGGCTGACGGGTCCCGCCTGAGATCTCCCCGGCGGGGTACTACCCCTTCCCCCCGAACGTTGCGTGCGGGACGCTCGCATGTGGCGACACCCTTACGAGGAGGCATCAAGTGGTCGACGCGGATCAGACGTTCGTCATCGTCGGAGGCGGCCTGGCCGGCGCCAAGGCGGCCGAGGCGCTCCGTGCGGAGGGATTCACCGGGCGCGTGATACTGATCAGCGACGAACGCGACCACCCCTACGAGCGCCCCCCGCTCTCCAAGGGCTACCTCCTCGGCAAGGACGACCGCGACAGCGTCTTCGTCCACGAACCGGCCTGGTACGCGCAGAACGACATCGAACTGCACCTCGGCCAGACGGTCACGGCGATCGACCGCGCGGCCCACACGGTCCGCCTGGGCGACGGCACGGTCATCGCCTACGACAAGCTCCTCCTCGCGACCGGCGCCGAGCCCCGCCGCCTCGACCTCCCCGGCACCGGCCTCGCCGGCGTCCACCACCTGCGCCGCCTGGCGCACGCCGAGCGCCTGCGGCACGTCCTGAAGGCCCTCGGCCGCGACAACGGCCACCTGGTGATCGCCGGCGCCGGCTGGATCGGCCTGGAGGTCGCCGCGGCGGCCCGTACGTACGGCGCCGAGGTCACCGTCGTCGAACCCGAGCCGACGCCGCTGCACGGCGTGCTGGGCCCCGAGCTGGGCCAGCTCTTCGCCGACCTCCACGCGGAGCACGGCGTGCGCTTCCACTTCGGCGCCCGGCTCACCGAGATCGTCGGCCAGGACGGCATGGTCCTCGCCGTCCGCACGGACGACGGCGAGGAGCACCCGGCGCACGACGTGCTCGCGGCGATCGGCGCCGCCCCGCGCGTGGCGCTCGCCGAGGCGGCCGGTCTCGACCTAGCCGACCGCGCGGACGGCGGCGGCGTCGCGGTCGACGCGAGCCTGCGCACGTCCGACCCCGACATCTTCGCCGCGGGGGACGTCGCGGCCGTCGACCACAGGCTGACCGGCGCGCGCCTGCGCGTGGAGCACTGGTCCAACGCCCTCAACGGCGGCCCGGCCGCCGCGCGCGCGATGCTCGGCAGGGACGTCACGTACGACCGGGTGCCCTACTTCTTCTCCGACCAGTACGACCTGGGGATGGAGTACAGCGGCTGGGCGCCGCCCGGCTCGTACGACCAGGTGGT
>DATCQX010001029.1:0-14986 GCA_036569285.1 Streptomyces sp. | reverse complement strand
GGTCCGGATCGGTCGTCGCCGCCCGTACCCCGTGGCACCACCGTCCCGCCGCCAGGCAGCCGCAGCCGCCGGCGCCCACGTCGGGGAACCCGCAGGGCGGCCGGCCCCCGGGCGTGGGTGGACGGCACCGGCGGCAGTTGCCGACCGGGAGTTTTGATCCGGGCAGCAGGGGATGGACCCACCACCCTCGGCCCGCGCACCGCAAGGCGAGCTCTAGTCCGCCGCTCACGCCGCGCTCACCGCCTCCCGGACCCGGGCCGGGTGTACCGGCACCGGAAGGCTCTCGCCCTCCAGCGGCCGGGCCGCGTACTGGGCCATCCGCTCCCGCCAGCCACCGACCGGGGGCCGGACCGAGACCTGGACCTCGGCGCGGACCTGGTCGAGCCGCTGCGCCAGCAGAGCCTGTGCGCACCGGCGGGTCGCCTCGTCGGCCGCGGCCAGGACCTCCGGCTCGCCGCGACGCCGGGCCCGCTCGATGCCGGCCACCCGGTCGGCCTCGGCCCTCGCCTGCGGGCCGCGAAGCAGGCCCTCCAGCGCGAGCGCCCGCTCCCGGGCCACCAGTTGCTCGGCAAGCTCCCGCAGCTGCCAGACCACCGCCGCCTCCGGCAGCCCCTGGCCGCGCCACCGCTCCCCCGCCTGCACTGCCTCGGCCTCCAGCCGCGCCCGGCACACGCCCAGCAGGCCGGCCGTGGGGGCCGCGACGTCCACCAGGCCGGCCGCCACAGCCGCGAACTCCGCAGCCGACTCCAAGGCCTGGCGCGTCGTCCGGGTCTCCGAGCAGATCAGGCACAGCCCACCCGCCTCTGGCACCCCGCACTCCACGCACGGCTGGGCCGCCAACTCAGCCTGAGCAGCAGCATGTTCGTCCCGCTGTCGGGACCACGCCTTCTCACGCCGGGAGCGCTCGATCGTCGCGTGCTCCCGGCGGACGGCCTGCTCGGCGGCCAGCCGGGCAACCTCCCGGCCCAGCCGCCGCTCCACCTCCGCCCGGAACTCCTCCGGCGCGAGGCTAGGCAGCTGCTCGGTGACGGACCGGGCGACCTGGTGCCGCAGCGCCCGGCGGTCCTCGACCAGCAGCTCGCAGGACGGGCAGACCAGGCCGGTGTCCATCCGCACCCGGTCATCGCACACCTGGGCGTAGCACTCGACCCGCTGCGGCAACCCGCGGCCGAGCAGCCAGCCGACCGGATCCCGTACCGGCTGCCCGAACTGCGCGGCCAACCGGCGCTCCAAGCGCTCCGCCAACACCACCGTGGCCTGCTCCGCGCCGACGATCCCGGCCAGGCGCACCAGCTCGGCCCGTGCCGCAGCACGGACTCGACGTCGGCCACCGGTATGCCCGATCCGGGCCCACTCCCACTGCACCGGCGCCAGGACCCGTTCCAGCCCACGGGGCAGTGACCCGCGCAGCAGCACCCGCGTACCACTGACAGGCGACTTCTGATCCTGCCGTTCGACGACGAGATCCTGGTGCTGTTCCCCGCGAAGCGGGCCACCGCAACCACTGACCTGCTCGTCGGCCTCGACGCTGCCAGGCTCGGGCCGGTCCTCGCGCCCGCTCACGCGCTCCGGCAACGGTGGGAACCCCAACGCGGCTTCGCCGGAAAAGCGAAACTGAGCAGCACCAGAACCACCTAGAGCGACCACCTGAGAGGCGTGGTGGGCGTGGAGTGGTGCACCAGCCTCCCCATTGATGCTCGGGACCACAACATCATGTCTGCCCAGGTCAGAGGCATGATGCTCCCCTGATGCCGCCGCCGCGGGGAGCTCCTGACCCCTGAGTGCACCATCCGCATCGACGAGATCACCGTCCACGACATCGAAGAAACCGGGCTGGGTCCAGCCCTCCCCCGCCTCTCCCGGCTCCTCGTCCTCCAGCGCCCCCGCGCACTGCGTGCACACCGTCTCCCGCTCTCCCGGAGCCCCTCCAGGCTCGACGCCCTCGTCGACGCCCCGCGGAATCGGGCCGGGGACGACGTCCAGGTCCGCCTGCGAACGCCCATGCGCCGCCGCGACAGCCGGCACCAGAATCTTCAGCCGCGCATCGGCGACCCCGCGGCCCGGCACCTCCAGCAGCCCCTGTCGGACCAGCCCGTCCACTACCCGGGCCGCTTCCGTCAGCGGGCAGCCGACCAGCCGCGCGACCGTCGCATCCGCCCGATCGAAACCCGCCGCCACGGCACCACCCACCAGCCGCACACGGCCGTCCGGCCGCGCCGCTAGTACCAGACGAAGCAGTGCGAGGCGTTCGGCTGCCGCTCCGCGCCCCCGTCGCTCGCCGAGCAGGCCAGGTGGTGTCGCGGGCTTGCCAACCGGAGCCCATCCAGGGCCGAACAGCCTCTCGCACAGCGCCAGAAGCACTGCCAGCTCCCGCTTCTCCAGGGCCAGCGGAGCTGAGCGCCGCGCCTGGGCAGCGGTCAGCGGCAACAACTCCCAGCGCAAGCCGGTCACCCGGCGGACGCCCTCGAACGCCGTCGTCATCACCTCGGTCGACACCGCACCCGAGTCCCGGAGGGCCGGCAGTACCCGATGGTCGACGTAGGACTCCGAGACCCCCAACCACCTGGCCACCTCCCCCGCCGTCAACTCCAGCCGCGACTCCCCTGCTGGCGATTTCGCCAGCAGGACAACTGCTGAAAGGGCCTCAACTGAGGGGCGTTGACGAATAGCTCGATCCGCCAGCAGGGCTTCGAGCGCGCCGGTGATCCGCTCCCGGGTACGTCGGAGCAGCTGTAGCGGCTCATCCAGATTGGCGGGGTCGGTACTCGCGGAGCCAAGGCGCGCGGGCCAAGCACCTCGGTGCACACTGCTCGATTTGTGTCGTTCTGTTCGATTTTGGGCATAGTCCAGACGCGGCTCGGGCGAGCCTTTTTTTGGCAATACGGGACTAGCCCTATGGCTGGCGGCTATGATCTGCTCCAGAACTGCATAGGGATGTGGGCACAACGCAACCGACCGCTTGACCGTTTTTCCGAAGATGCCTGGTCAGCGGGGGTGAGAGCGTCGGCCGCGCGAAAGCGGCTTCAGGTCAGGTCAGTGGCGGTTGGACCCCTCCCGTGTCGTAGCCAGCGGTTGGCCCCGCAGGACACGACGAACGGCCGACTGGGTCGGCTTGATGAAGTGAACATATGAAGAGCTCGGGTGGCGCCCGAGCGATGGGCGGCTTGGCTGAGCCGCCCGGGAGGCGACCTGACGGTCGCCTTTTTCGTTCTTCCGACCACTCGCTACCGACTCGGTGACCATGGCTGTGGGCGAGGCGTTAGCGCTACTGCGGCATGGCTGTGCCTGACGGGCCGGAGAGAACCGCGAGGTCGGTGAGGCTGCTGTGGAGACCATGGAGGCCCCGGCCGTGGCTGCTTTAGCCCCGGCACCCTTAAGCAACACACCAAACATCACGGGGAACACACTATCCTTAAACGGATCTCGCTGAGGCTGAACCTTTGGAGCGTGTCTGGTGGCAGGGTATTCGGAGCAGCACTGGCAATCGGGGCCTGGCGTGATGGCCGGCCTGGAGGATCAGGCTGCCCGATCGTTCAGCGCGTACATGCCAGACATGCTTCAAGGTCGATCCATCGCGCTGTCCGCAGAACTGGGCGCCGAGGTCGCCGCGGTCGACAAGCTGGTCCGAGCGTTCAACGACGCTGCTCCCACGAGCCCGCACCTGGAGTCGCTGGCACGCTTCCTGCTTCGCTCGGAGGCCGTTGCCTCCTCTCGAATCGAGGGCGTCGTCGCATCAGCCCGAGCGGTCGCGCACCTCGAGATGATGCTCGCCATCCAGGCCACCGACGACCCGCGCGCTCACAAGGGGATCAGTGATGGTGCCCGTGAGGTGGTGAACAACGTCCTTGCTCTCCGAAAAGCGGTGTCGCTCCTCACCGAGACCCCGAGCGTCTCGGTTCAGGACATCAACGACCTCCAGGCCGCACTGATGGTGGACACCGAACAGGGTGAGCTCTCTGGTGAACTCCGGCGAGTGCAGAACTGGGTCGGCGGCAACGCCTACAGTCCTCACGGGGCCGAGTATGTGCCGCCTGTTCCAGGAGCAGTGGAAGAGCTCATGGCCGATCTGGCGGCTTTCGTCTCTGAGGATCACCCGCTGCCCCTGGTCCAAGCAGCCCTCGTCCACGCACAGTTCGAGACAATCCACCCCTACACCGACGGCAACGGTCGAACCGGTCGAGCGCTGATTCACACAGTGCTTGCTCGGCAGGGGTTGGCCGTCGGCCATGTCCTGCCGATCTCGATGTCCCTCCTTGCCCACGCGCGCGAGTACATCGGCGGATTGAACGCCTACCGTTACGTGGGCGATCCTGACAGCCCGGCAGCGGCCGCCGGCAGAGAGGCGTGGATTCGCGTCTTCCTCGCGGCCACTCGTGACGCCGTCGCCGAAGCCCGGCGATTCACCGACGAGTTGATCCAGATTCGGAAGACCTGGGACGCGAAGCTCGCAGCTCACAGGGCGAGCCTGGGCAGGCGAGGGCAGCCTCGGAAGGGAGCGGCAGTCGTCCGGCTGATGGAGCAACTTCCTGGAGTTCCGATCGTTACAGCAAGGGCAGCGCAGTCACTCCTCGGGATCTCCTTCGTATCGGCCTCAAGTGCCTTGGAAGAGCTGGCTGGTGCAGGGATTGTTCAGGTCAAGGAAGTTGAAAGAGGTGCGCGGGCCTACTTGGGTACTGATGTGCTTGACCTGATCAATGGCGCGGAGCGCCGACTGACCTACACGAAGTGGGAGCTGCCTGAGCTGGACGCCCACATCTGATACAGCAGTTGATCTTGACGCGCCGGCCCCTGTGACCCTTTCCTTTAACCGCGACGACCACGCGTTAAAGGAAAGGGTCACAGTGCGTAATGGGAGTAACGCAACTTAGCCCCGTCCCGTTCAACCGCGTCGCTGTTCCACCCCCAGCTCGCGCGCGCGCCGCCTCGCGTCCAGTACCCGGCTCGGGACAGCCGGCCATACGTCGGTGGCACGATGCAGGCAGCCCTCCCCCACGCGACATCCGCATCCTGCCGGGCTGCCCGCGCCCCGGGTGGCCCCACCGAGGGCTTCGACCGTCGGGCAGCCACGTATCGTGCTGGCCACCGATGCTGGGCGCACCGTGATCGGGTACGGCATCTGCGAACTACTCGTCGATCCGCAGGCTTCTGGGCTCTCGGGCTGCACGAGACGAGCGACCGCACCGAGCCCAGCGCGGCGCGGGGCTGCACGCCACCCGAGTCCGAGACACAGTCCTTCCTCGCTCAGGACGAGCTCGGCGCCGCAGAAGCAGGTTGGAGGCCCTCCGGAGTGCCCTGGAGGGCAGCGCCCTCGCCCCGACGGCAACGGCGCCCCAGGGACCCCGGCAGCCTCCTCAAAGTCGTCCAGCCGCCCGCCCAGCGCCTGCACTGTCCAGCTGACAGCCAAGATGCCGCTCGTGGGAGGGCCGCCAGGTGGACGTGGGTGAGGCCGGCCACGAGGGCTCTCCATCACGGCCGTGCGCCGTCGCCGACGAGCTTCTCAGGCGGACGGGGTCTGCGGCTGGTTGTACTCGGAAAGGGCATGGGGGAGACCTCTGACCAGAGCGTCTCCCCCATGCCGGTGGTCTCCCCCCGTACCTGTCAGGGCCTACATCAGGCGGGCTTGTCCGCGGTGCCGGGCAGGTGCCAGTTCAGGCTGATCGCGATCAGCTTCGAGCGGTCAGGGACTCCGGCGACCTTAACAAGGCGGCGCAGCTCGTTGCGCTCGTCGGGCGTCATGCGCGTGTACACCGAGTTGCTTCCCACACCCGCGTAGCGGACCTGGCTCGCCCGGACTCCAAACCGTCGGGTCTTGGCCGGTGGCACGGCGGCCTCGACCACCTTCTTCCAGCCCGCGGCCTCAGCGGCCTCAACGGCCTCCCAGACGATCTCGAGGTTGGTGAGACCGGACTTGTTGCGGTATGCCTTCAGGCGACGGTCCACGGTGGGACTGACGTTGATGGTGACCGGCTTGTCGCCAGCTGCTTCGTCTTCGGGCTCCTCGTCGATCGACTCAGGAACGCGAGGACGCGGCGCTACGCGGACCGCAGCACCGCCGCCCGCCAGGTCCTCGTCGGTCATCTCCTGGCGCTGCTGGGGACGCTGCTCCGCGGACCGTGTAGCGCTGCGGCGACCGGACAGTGCTGCAACGTTAGGCACGTTGTAGGTGTCGTCGTCACCGCTTGCTTCGGCGTTGGCAATCTCAGACATCAGGCGTCAGCTTCCTCTTCAATCGGACGCTCCATGATCGCGCGTACCTCCTGGGTTCGCTGGAGGATCTGTCGACAGAGCGTCTCGTAGTCGTCGTACACGGACTGGATGGTGTCGGGCAGCTTCGCTCCGCCGGCGTACTGGTCGAAGAGCTCAACCAGAGGGTGCTCGTCGTCCCGGGACAGGCTTGCCACCAGCTCGCTGTGCCCGATGACTCGCTCGAAGCCGTGGTAGCCGCCCTTGAGGATCTTTCGAAGGTAGTCCGAAGCCTTCTTGTGGATCAGGGTCGAGTTCCGGCCGGTCGCGAACAAGATGATGCCCAGCATCGTGAGCAGCGGGTTGACGCGCCGAGCTTCGTCGAAGTGCTTCTTGATCGTCAAGGTGCCGTCGAGGGAGCCTCGGTCGGTCTTCGTCGACATGACCACCCAACGGCTGCACGCCAGACCCTGACGCTGCATCACCGGGTTCTCCGGCGGAAGGTCGATCAGGATGAAGTCGTAGTCACCGGCGATCGGCAGCAGGCACTGCAGGAGCCTCAGGTCTGCGTTCTTGGTGAAGGCGGACCGCAGCCTCGGGTAGACGTCGGTGACGAACTCCTCGATCTTCGGGCCGCCGACAATGAGATCGAGGCCAGGTCGCACCGGAACCGGCTTGAGCGGTGTCCCCTTGCGCAGGGCTTCGACAAGAGCCTCGCCTTCGTCGAGGTACTTCTTGTCGACGCCGAACTCATGGATCGCCAGGTTCCCCTGGCCGTTGATGTCGAGAGCCAGTATGCGGGGGTCCTGCCCCATCTTCTTCAGGTACCGCATCAGCATGAGTGCGAAGTTCGCAGTCACGCTGGTCTTGCCGCTGCCGCCCTTGTCGTTCGCGAAGACGTAGACATGCCAGAGGTCCTCCCAGGGGATGTCCAGAGGCTCATCCTTGTCATACTCAGCTAGAACGAAGCTGTAGGGGAGTACGTCCGTCGGCATTAGACTCCTCGCAGGTCAGGACACAGATCGAGCATGGGAAGGCGGGCAGCGTGCAGGGCATGAAGCAGAGCAGTGCGGCTGTCGCTGAACATGTTGCCACAACGATCTTCGCCATCGTAGGCAGCCGCGCAGATACCTCTTCGGGTGCCTCCGCTGTAGTGCCCCAGTGGCTGACTTCTGGTTCGACGGGAAGCGCTCCTTGTGTGGCAATCACTGGGACTCTTCCAGGCTCAGACGTTGGTACGCCTGGGGGCGTGCTGGAGGGTGCTTCAAGGTGTGTCCCCATCAGCTGGACTGACATGCTGCTTTTGGCCTCGACGATCGCCTCTCACCTGCGCAAACAAGCCGTCGTCACTACTTGCACAGCTACTTGCACGACTACTTGCAGAGCTACCTGCAAGGCTCTTGTCGGCGTTAGTGGTGTGCGGCGCTGCGGCACTGGTTGCATGCATGTAGGGACACGGGGGTGCATCACTCGGTGGAACCTATCCGTGTGGTCAGACGCCGGGCCGTTGTGGTGTCCGCAAGGCGGTATCAGATGGGTGGCTGAAGTGCGGCGTCCGAGAGGGACTCATTGTCGCCTCTTTGGGGCGCACCCAGGCTCACTGTTGGATGGGCCCAGTGACGTGCGACTGCGATGGCCTTGCTTGTGGGCAACTAGCCTTCAAGTGAGCAGATCTGGAGCTTGCCTCCTTGTTGGCCAGCTAGCCCGCAAGGTAGGAGGCCAGTTCGCTTGCTATCGGCGTAGCCTTAGTTTGGGTCGAACGCAAAGCCATTCAGATGTCCAGCGGGCGACCGTGCTGCACAGCTTTGAGGCTGGCCTTACTACGTTCCTCCGTGGCTCCATTTTGTCTTGGCTCCATGCTGGCGTTGTGAGTGCATCACCATCGCGGCAAGCGACTTGCAACGAAGTGGACGTTGGGGTCAGCCAGGTAACTGCCCTTCATGTTGGGCAAAAAGCAGGCGAGGTACACAGCGAGCTTGGTGGCCAAGTGTTGATCGAGCTGAGAGGCCAGCCGGTTGATTTGACGCAGTGCAATCTGTTGTTCGGGGTGTCGGGCGAGCTGTTCTGGCTATCGGGTGGCTCGAAAGAAAGCCTTCGAGCCACCCGACGGGTGGTCCGCAGGAGCAGCCTGACGAGTTGTCTACGGGCCGGTCATCAGGCCGGCGTCTTGGCAGGTCTTCCGGGCTTCCTCTCGGTCGACCTTTCGGGCGGCTCCACGCCTGTGCTCTCAGCTAGCCCAGCGGAGGGACTCCGGGCCGGTCGCCTAGGTAGCTTTTCCGTCGGCTCCATGGGCAGCCACCGGGTCACCTCTTTGAAGCGCCCCACTCCCTGCCAACGAAGCTGCAACACGACAGGGTGGATGGGGCGTAAATCGTCGGCCGATTTGGCGGGCGCGCTGAGTTGTGCGTCGTATGGCTCGAAGGAAGGCTTTCGAGCCGGTCGTCAGCTCGTCCGCAGGAGCAGCATGGCTGCGGACCCAAGGGTTCGTCCAGCGGCAGGACTCGCGGGTGGCCGCCGGATCGTTCTATTGAAGCGCCCCACTCATTGCCAATAGACATGCACCTAGCTGTTCATTTTGTTCGGCCCTCGTGTGTGCCAAAAAGCGCAACATGCGAATGGCCCCTCGAAGTGCCATATGGCGCTCCAGTCAAGAGGGCAGCGTAGTGACGCATTAGCGCACCTCCATGCGGTTTTGCTAGACGGTCAAAAGGTGAGTCGAGTTGGCCTATAGCTGGGGCAACGGGCTGCTAGGCATCTTGCGTGACGGACAGCACACCATGCTGCAGAGTTCCACCCAAGGATGAGGGCGAGGGCCTGTTTTGTCCCTTTTGGGGGCATTTCCTGGAAGGGGAAAAGGGCCTCTGACCTGCATGTATTCGCTGTGGCGGCCTATCTCGACCCGGCGGCCCTAACTGTCCAGGTGATGCGTGATCGGCCGCTAGAGGGGCCATTCTGTCCCTTTGCGGGTCGGTGCAGCGCTCAAGAGAGCTCTTCGGGGCGGTTCCGAGACCGGATCTCGTGTGGCGCCAGTCGTTCCCTATCTCCGGCCAGCCGGAAAGTCGCCTTCTGCGGCATCAGGTGCGGCGTCGGTCCGGCGCGTAACGAGTTCGGCTCCCCCCGTGCATACATGGGGGGAGCCGAAGGTGGGTCAGTAGCCTGCGTTCGAGGTCAGGTACTCAGGGCGAAGGTGGCAAGCGCTCCGATGATCATGTACGGGCCGAAGGCCAGGCGGCTCTTCGTGGATGCCCGTCCGGTCAGGATCAGTGCGAGGCTGGCGACGGCGGCCAGCGCGAACCCGGCGAAGGTGCCCCAGAGCGCGGAGGCCCAGCCGGACCAGCCGAGGAGCGCGCCCACGGCAGGGGCGAGCTTGACGTCACCCATGCCCATGCCGGCGACGACGAGGACCAGGTAAACGGCGGTGACCACCACCGCCGCAGCGAGGGCGCGCCAGAAGCTGCCGGGCTCTCCAGCCAGTGCGGCTCCACCGAGGAGTAGGAGGGTGCCAGCGGACGCGGGCAGGGTGAGGACGTCGGGGAGGCGGTGGACCTTGAGGTCGATGACTGTCAGGGCGGCTCCGCAGGCGAGGAGCCAGTACTGCGCGGCTCCGGCCCAGCCGCTTGCTCCGGCGGCGGCGACGGCCGCGAAGGACGCCCCGGTGAGCAGCTCGGGCAGGCCGGCGGCAGGGCCGGTCTTCGAGCCGCAGGAGGAACAGCGTCCCGTGGTCGCCTGAAGCCGGCCGCGGAGTCCGGGGGAGGGGTAGCTGGTGGCGCAGGAGTGGCACGCGGTCCGGTTCGGCTCGCCTCGGGGTACGGCGCGGGCGAAGATCAGCGGCCGGGCAGCTGCGCCCGCTGCGAGGCCGGCGAGGAGCGCGACGACGACGGTGACCATGGGCGGCATCGAGGCTCTCCAAGCGATCGGGACCGGTGAATCCAGCCAGCTGGTAGGCAGGTCTACTGAAGCGTAACGAAGGCGCCGAGCGGGCCTGCGGGCAGGCAAGATCGTGATCTTAAGTACAAATCGGCAGGTAGAACGGGGTAACGTGAGAAAAAGGGGGTGGTTCGTCGACCTCATCCCTCGTACCGTTCAAAGCCACCGGGGTGGCCTGAATGCGATGGGAGGTCGATCCGTGTCACACCCGAGGCGTTGATCGCACCTCTATGTGCGATGCGCGCCTGCGCACGGACTCGACGAGAGGGAAGTACGACCAATGACCGCTGGGTCGAGCAGCACCGTCCTTGAGCCGTCCATACCGCCCGCCCCCGCCCCGGCCTTCACCCCGGCGCGCGCTCGGGTGAAGTGGACGAGGGGACGCAAGGCGCTGTTCGGCGCGATCGGGGCGGGGTCGATCGCGATCGCGACGGCCGGCTTCGTCGGCTCCTACACGGCGGTGCGGGCCCTGGCCGAGGAGAAGGGTTTCGGCTCGTTCGCCCCGGCGTTTCCCCTTGCAGTCGACCTGGGGATCGCGGTCCTGCTCGCCCTGGATCTGGCCCTCACCTCGGTCAACCTGAAGTACCCCCTGCTGCGGTACATAGCCTGGCTGCTCACCGCGGCGACGATCTTCTTCAACGCGGCGTCCTCCTGGCCGGACATCCTCGGCTCCGCGATGCACGCGACGATCCCGGTCCTGTTCATCGCCGTCACCGAAGCGATGCGT
The DNA here is from genome assembly GCA_036569285.1 of Streptomyces sp. Lineage (GTDB taxonomy): Bacteria > Actinomycetota > Actinomycetes > Streptomycetales > Streptomycetaceae > Streptomyces. The sequence continues at coordinate 4,149 of DATCQX010001029.1, read as the reverse complement.
AACGCGATCGCGAAGGCGACGGACCTCGAGCTCGACCAGCACATGGACTCCATCCGGCTGTCCCGCTGGTTCCTGCAGCCGCTGGCGACCTTCTCCATCTGGCGGGACATGAAGCTCTGGGAGATCCGGTCGTACGCCCTGGCCCTGGAGCGCTACCAGGAGAAGATGCTGCTGCGGCAGGACTTGCGGGCGAAGTACGGGCGGGGCTGGCGGCGAAAGGCGGCCTCCGCCGAGCTCCGGCCGCTGCGCCAGGCCCGGCTCGGCATCGCGATCGACCGGAACACGGTCGACATCGCGGCACCAGATGAGCTGCAGCTTGACGAGGTGCCCGGCCCGGCGGCGGTTGAAGCGGCACCGCTGGTTTCGCCCGTGCCCGCTCTGGGGGCGCCCGCCGCGCTTCCGATGAACGCGCCCGCTGTCGTCCCGCTTGTGCCCGCTCCGGCCTCAGCTCCGGCCTCAGCCTCGGCTCCGGCCTCGGCTCCGGCCTCGGCTCCGGCCCCGGCCCCGGCCTCGGCTCCGGCCCCGGCCCCGGCCCCGGTCCCGGCTCCGGCTCCCGCTGCTGCTCCGGCCTCGGCTCCGGCTCCCGCTCCGGTCTCGGTCTCGGTCCCTGCCTCGGCTCCGGCTCCGGCTCCCGCTCCGGTCCCGGCCTCGGTCCCGGCCTCGGCTCCGGCCTCAGCCTCGGCTCCGGCTCCGGCTCCGGCCTCGGCCCCGGCCCCGGCCCCGGCTCCGGTCCCGGCTCCCGCTGCTGCTCCGGCCTCGGCTCCGGCTCCCGCTCCGGTCTCGGTCTCGGTCCCTGCCTCGGCTCCGGCTGCGGCTCCCGCTCCGGTCTCGGTCTCGGCTCCCGCTGCTGCTCCGGCTCCCGCTCCGGCTCCGGCCTCGGCTCCCGCCCTGGAACCGGAGCCGAAGGAAGAGGAAGGTGACGAGGAGGATGACGAGGCGGCCGACGCTGGAGCGGAGGAGCCCAAGGTCAACCTAGGCGTCGCCCCGCCTGGTGAGACGAAGAGCCAGAAGGCCGAGCGGATCTACCTGGCACATCAGGAGGCGGGAGTGGAGCTCACCAAGCCCAACCTGGCCCGGTGGGCCGGCTACCAGCAGGAGGGCTCGGGCCGCACCCAGTACAACAAGCTGGAGAAGAAGCACGGGCCCATCGTGGTCCGCGAGGGAGCGGACCAGCTGGACCTGGACTGGCGGGATCCGGCGGCGCCCGGCGAGGGCCTGCAGCCGGCCGAGAAGGTGAGCTGAACCCGGGAAGCCGGTGCTCGAGCTCGGCGTCGCTGCGGGCCGGGCCGAAGACCACGTGACCGGTGCGGATGGACGGTCGCATGCCCTGGGTGCCTCCCAACGCCTGGAGCGGCGGCCTGGCCGCGGCAGCCCGGTGCGCGCGGGGCGCGGCGCAAGGGTGCGCTGGACGCCGCGGTTCACTGGAGGTATGCCGGATTACAGCGCTAGCCCCGTAAAACGGTTCCGCCGGACGAAAGCCGAGGTCGAGGCCCTGCGGCTGGCTATCTGCGCGGTCGCGGAAGAGGCGCGGCCGTGCAGTGTCCGCCATGTGTACTACCTCGGCGTCGGGCTCCTGTGGGACAAGGACTCCGGCCACTCCCGCAAGAACTACTCGCTGGTCGTCCGCGAGCTGGGTCACCTTCGCGAGACCGGCCGGATGCCTTGGGAGTGGATCACCGACGGTACCCGCATGGTCCGGCAGGAGACGCAGTACGACACGCTCGACGACGCCCTTCAGCGCCAGGCGGAGAACTATCGGCGCAACCTGTGGGCCTCCCAGAGTCGCCGCGTCGAGGTGTGGGTCGAGAGCGACTCGGTCGGCGGTGTGGTCGAGCCGGTCACCTCGGCGTGGGGCGTGGGCCTGTACTCCTGCCGGGGGCAGTCGAGCAAGACCTTCGTCTGGGAGGCCGCGCAGCAGTACACGCGGCAGGCCAAGCCAGTGACGGTGATCTTCTGTGGTGACTGGGACCCGACAGGCAGGTGCGTACCTCGCTCCGTGGCTGAGCGGCTGCAGCGCTACGGCAACGGCGAGCTCGACCTGGACTTCCGGCAGATCGCCATCACCGCGGACGACGTCCGCGCCGGCAGGCTCGCCACCCACGACGTCAACACCCGCGACGTCAACTACGCCCGCTACCGCGAGGAGTGCCTGCGCGAGGGCCTCGACCCGAACAGCTCGGTCGAGGTCGAGGCACTGCGTCCCGGGGTGCTGCGGGAGCGGCTTTCGCAGGAGATCGAGGGCCTGGTGGACGACGTCAGGCAGTGGAACATCGAGTTCAGGGCCGAAGAGGCGGACCGGGAGCTGTTGCGGGCCTTGCAAGGGGTGGCGAGGAGGATCGTCCGGGGTGAGCCGGCCGTCGAAGACGATCGAGACGAGTAGCCCCGGCGGGGTGCGGCGGTCGTACGGAGCGGTGGACGGGTCAGTCCATCAGGGCTGTGGCGTCGTCCAGGCGCCTGCGCAGTGCTGCTGCGGTGGTTGTCAGCCTGTCCTGCTCGGCCTGGAGCTCGGCGAGGTTCTGCTGCTCGGCGTGGCGGCGGTCCGCGGCTCGGGCATGGGCGGCGGCAAGGCGCAGGAGTTCGATGTCGGGCCGCTGGGTGTGGTGGGAGGCCAGGGCGCGGACCACGGCCCACCAGCGCTGGTAGGTGGCTGTCGGGACGGGCTGGGTGACGGTGGGGTCGGCCCGCGAGGGACGGGGGAGCGCGGCAGGGGAGGACGGGGTGATGGGTGTCGTGCCGGTGTGGTCCCAGCCGCCGCGCAGCCGGATGCCGTTGACGACCGGTTCGTCGCTGCGGTTGTCGGCGCTGCCGGTGCCGTACTGCACGCTGACGCCTGTGGGGACGGGGTCGGGGCTGTGCAGGTACGGGCCGATGACGACGCCGGCGGACAGCCGGGGCCCGTCGACCCGGTAGGTGACGGTGCCGGGCGGCTCGTTGACCGCGCTCTCGTGCACCAGCGCCGTGCCGAGCGCCTGGCCGTGCTCGTCGGTGTAGACGAGCTGGGTGACTCCGGCTGGCGGGCTGGGCGGCGGCGGGGGAGCAGCCGTCAGCTCGTCCAGGCGCAGCAGGCGGCCTTGGTGCAGGCGCAGGCGTTCTCGGACGGCGTGGAGGTCGGCTTCGGCGGTGTCCAGCGCGGTGCGAGTGGCGCGGACCGTGGTGGGGGCCGCGCGGCGCGCGACGGCCTGCGCGAGGTCGTTCCGGTCGTGACGGGCCTGCCAGTGCTGGAGGACGGCTAGGACGACTTCCTCCAGGAGGGCCGCCGCGCGGTCGGGGACTCGCCTGGTCGCGTGGTGCTCGCCGAGGACGACGGCTTCCATGAGGACGGCATGGGGGTCGGAGAGGCGGTCGGGGGCGAGGCAGGTTGCGGTTCCGTGCACGCGCACGCGGTGGACGACCGGCTCGTCCGGGCGTGGCCGGTACGGGCGTACCGGTGCTGCGCCGTCGCCGAAGCTGACCCGCACGCCGGCGGGAAGGAGTTCGTCGGCGACGTGGTGTGGCTGGACGGTGAGGACTCCGCGGAGGTGGCGGGCGCGGACGGCGTAGCGCACGGTGCCGGTCTGCGGGGAGGCGGTGGCCGCGACGGACAGGACCTCGCTGCGGGGGAGGGGGAGTGTGATCTCTTCGGGTTCGGCTGGGGGCGGGGCAAGCACGGGTGGTCTCCGGGACGGGGCAGGGGTGGTGGTCTGGGGTCGTGGCCGGCGGCGGCATGGGCCCGCCGCGGGAGTGAGGGTCAGGGGCCGGGGCGGTGCTCGTCGTCGGCGAGCTCCTGGGCGGCTTCGCGGAGCCACTCGCGCTTCTCTCGGGCGCGTTCGGTCCCGTGGTGCAGTTCCTTGGGGTTGTGCCCGGGACAGCAGTAGTCCCGGCGCATGCCCCGACGGGTCATCATGACGGCCATGGTCACGCCTCATTGGGATGGGTAGGGCCTGGCAGGCCCAGTCGAAGTGTGCGCCAAACAATACACAAACTCAAAGAATTAAGAAACATTCTCAAGATGGAAGGCCGCGCGTCGCCGGTGTAGGTTCCACGGCTTCGTGAGCACTCGTGTGCCTCTGACCTGCGGCGTCCGTGACGGTGAGCACTGCCGACGCGGGCTTCCGTCGGTGAATCACGAGCAATCCGGCCCGGCGAGCGGGACCTTCGCTCGTGCGAGCG
>DATCQX010001028.1:0-55120 GCA_036569285.1 Streptomyces sp. | reverse complement strand
TGGACGTGCCGCACTTCGACGGGTGCGGGCGGCGGTGGAGGTGGGACCGGTGGAGGCGCGGGCGGGGTGCGCCAGGGCGGTATCTCGCCGGGCTCGGGCGGTCGGTCCGGGAGCGGGGCGCCGGCCGGGATGACGCGGGTGGGGGTGACGGGGCGGCGGTCGTGCGGGGCGGGCATTGGGGGCTCCTGGTGGCCGAGGGGGCGTGCGCCGAGGCGGCGGAGGTGGTGGCGGGCGCGCAGCTCGTCGCCGTCGGGGGACGGCTGCGCGCCGGTCACGCGCCGATCCGCAGGGCGCGGAGGTAGCGGTCGATGGTGTCCGGGGACGGGGCGCGGCCGGTGGCTGAGGCGACGCTCCGGATCACGGCGTCCCGGTCGCGGATTCCGGAGTTCCACGCGTCCTGGACTGCGTCCTTCGTGGTCACGAGGCCGGGGCGGATCGTGGGGATCTGCTGGTCCGGATCGTCCGCGGACTCGTCCGGACGGTCCGGATCGGTGAATCCGGCGTCCGTGAGGGAGCGCTGCTCGGCGTCGATGAGGGCGCGTCCGCGCTGGAGTTCACGCCGGACGGGGATCATGGCGAGCTGCCCGTCGACGGCCGCGCGCCGTTTGGTGACCCACTGCTGGGTTCGGGGGTCGAGGGGGCGGGCGTGGACGCGCATGGCGATCATCCAGCCGCCCTTCGCGAGCGCCGAGACGGCCGCGCCGACGGCGCCGACCGCCCACTCGCCGGAGAGCTGGCCGTGCGCGTAGACGGCCCCCATGGAGATGGCAAGGGCGATGTGGCCGGCGCGGCGGGGTACGGCGGCCCGGTCGGGGTCGTAGCGCAGCAGCCACTCGGCGCCCATGCACAGGATCCAGGACGCGTCGAAGGCGACTCCGGCGGCATAGGCGACAACGCCGATGGAGGCCATCGCGAGGAGTCCTCCGACGGACACGGTGGTCCAGGCCAGGGAGACGGTGACGAGGGCGACGGCGCCGATGGTGACGGCCGTCCGGACGGCCTGATCCCAGTCCCGGGGTGGCACGGGGACCTCGGTGTACTGGATCTCCTCGACGAGTTCGGTCTCGCCATCGACGGTGTGGGGGACGAGGCGGGTCGTCGGGATCTTGCGGGTCTTCACGGGGCTGCTCCGGTGAGGAGGTGGCGCCGGCCTCCTGCGGCCGTGGGGGATACGGGATGCGCGGGAGACCGGCGGTCTGGGTGGGGTGGTCAGTCGCCGTAGTTCTCGGGGAGGCCGTGACGGCGGAGCCATTCGCTCTCGTAGTCGTTGCGGCCGACGGCGGCGAAGGTGGCGCGGGCGTCGTTGACCTCGTCGTCGGTCATTTCGGGTGCGGTCTTGTTGGCCCAGGTCTTGCCGGTGAGGTCGGGCCAGGGGGCTGCGGATCCCATGGCGGGGGTCTCCTCGATGTCAGCGGTTGGGCCGGTACCAGCGGCCTTTGGTGTCCTGGGCGCGGTCGGCGTCTTCCCACCGCTGCGCCTTGAGGGCGGCCTTCTTGGCGCCGGTGGTCTTGGCGCGTCGGAAGCGGTCGGCGTCGCCGGTGACAGTGACGCCCCAGTAGTCGCGGGTGGTCTGCTCGCGGCGGAACCAGCCCATCAGCGGCCTCCGGCGATCGCGAGGCAGGCGGCGGTGAGGAGGACGCCGATCACGAGCCACATCCGGTACGGGGCGCGGCTGGGGCGGCTCACCGGGTCTCGCCTCGCTCGGTGAGCCAGGGGTAGGGGCGGAGGGCGCGGGCGGTGGCGAAGACGCGGGTGGCGGCGCCGTCGGGGCCGTTGGGGAGGGGGTCGACGCGGGCGCCGTGGAGGGAGGCGAGCATGCGGGCGGCGTGGTGCTCACATCCGGTGAGGGTCGCGCCGTGGGCGTCGGTGATGGTGACGGCAGGAGGGCCGTCGCAGGGGGTGGGGTCCTCGGGGTGCGCGGCGGGGCAGCGGGGCGTCGGTTCGGTCGGCGCCGGGGCGGGCTCCGTGATGCGGCTGAGGCGGGGCAGGCGGGCGAGGTGGGCGCGGATGTCCTGCTCGGTGTGGCCGTGGCGGTGGGCGGCGGTGAGGAACCGGTCGTAGACCTTGCGCTCGCTGTCGGTGAGCGGGTTGCCCTGTTCGGCGCGCGCCTCGGCGAGTCCAGTGGCGATGGCGGCCCAGTGGAGGGCGGCGGCCGGGTCGTCGTCGGGGGTGCCGGTCGGCGGCGCGGGGCTGGGCGGGGGGCTGGTGGTGCCGTTACCGTGTTCCACGGTCGTTTCTCCTGGTAGCTCAGGGGAGATGGCTGGCCCCGACCGGAGCTCTCACACTGCCGGTCGGGGCCGTTCTGTTGGTGATCAAGGCCGGGAGGTGGAACCTCCGAGCCGTTGTGTAGTCAAGCTACACATGTGTAGGGTAACTACACAAGACGGCATGCGGAATCCGCCTCCCCACCCGGAGAGGGACGGATATTGGGAGACCAGTCGGAGGAGGTGCGGCGCGTGCGTGAAGCCATTGCCGCCGTAGCGGTGGATACGCCACCCGCAGAACGTGCCCGTCGGCTGGACGCGGCCATGGACGCAGCCAAGCTGGAGTGGCGGCGGCGCAGGAAGGAGGCTGTGCAGGAGATGAAGGACGGCGGGATGACGCTTCGCGAGATCGCGAAGGAGATCGGCGTTAGCTTCGGTCGCGTTCGGCAGATCCTTGCCGAGGACGTCGGCGAACCGGAGGTGCAGGATGGATGATCTTGTGGTGTGGTTGCGTGCCCAGCTCGACGAGGACGAGCGGATCGCACGGGCAGCGTGCTGGGACGAGCAGTCAGACGTCTGGACCGCCCGTCCACCCCAAGCCAGCTATGAGCGGTACACCGTCGTGGACTACTGCGACGACGGCGTAGTGGCGGTGACCCCGGAGAACGCGGATGCCGAAGGCGTCGGCCCGCACATCGCCGAGCATGATCCGGCGCGGGTACTGCGTGAGGTCGACGCCAAGCGAGAACTGCTCAAGATCCACCGCCCCTACGTCCCCGAGGCGGATCAGGCATGCCTCGGTTGCGCTGGCGGGATCATGTTCAGCTCGTGCCCGGTCATCTGTCTGCTCGCACTGCCCTACGCGGACCGGCCCGGTTTCCGCGAGGAGTGGCGGCCGTAGCCTGCCCGCCCGCCCTGCGCCTCTGCCTCGCGTCGAGGTGGGGGCGTCGTGCTGTCGCCGTAGGATCGCGGCGTGGAGATCCCGGAGCATCTGATCACGCTGGAGCGCGAGGCTGTCGCCGCGCACGCTGGACTCGCGGGCCTGGAGGATGAGGCGTACGCCGCGCAGATGACCGTGTGGCGGGAGGCTGCGACGGCGGTGCAGGCGGCGGTCACCGAGCACGCGCGCGAGGCGGGGGTCGACCGGTACGAGCTGGAGGCGGCCGTCAAGAAGGCCGTGCGGCACACCCAGGAAGTCGTTTAGCAGCGCAGGCCGAGGAGCGTAGCGGCTTCGTCAGCAAGGTGAAAAACCTGAAGCGTGATTGACCTGACATGAGCGATCACGGTACATACGGGGTAGTGTCAATGTAGACACAACGTGGACAGCGAAGCCCTCTGGAGGGCTGCCGGGACAAGGTCGGAACCAGGCAACTGGATCCTCCACCCAAGAGGTGGCAGTGACCCCCGGAGCCCCCCAGGGGGTTTCGTCACGTCACGCGACCCTCCACTTCGGCCACCAGCAGCGCTCAGTCACGAAGCGGACGTCACCCACCACCTTCACTCCGTAGCCCAGCAACAAGCCGCTGGACGAGCGATGCAGCTGGTGCTTGCACAGCAGAAGGTTGTCGGCACAGGAGCCATCCAGTTTCGGGGCCGTCAGGGCAACATTCAGCAGGCCGGCGTGGATGTCGGCCAACTGGATCCCGTCCCAGTCGGTCCCATGCCATGCCGGAGGCCATTTGATGTGCTCCCAGGGGACGCCCCGGGTGGGAACCAATCCGCTGCGGACCCTCCCCAAATAGCGTGTGGTGTCCGTGTGGTCCATTCCTTTGACCGCGCCGAGTCGGACGACGGCGAGTCTCTGGCCCCCTTCCCAGTCTCTTGCCGCGTACGCGACCCGCTCCAGAAGGAGCCGGGTCGTGTAGTTGTAGAACCGAACGCCGTCTGCCAAACCAGGGGACGATCGCGCCTGGTCCTTCGGGACGATCACGTGGACGACTTTCGCAGAGGGCATCTGAGCCAGGGAACGTGCGGCGTAGGTGCGTCGGTCTGCGTGTTTCCTTTTGAAGTGGGCTACCCAGTGGAGAGGTGTTGTCGCCCCTGGCTGGCTCTGATGAACAACGTTGCGAAGTCCTCCGGCTGTGTACCGAACTGTCCAGTCGTCTTCGTGCGGAACGATCAAGGCCGTCATGGCGAAGAACGGGGAGGAGTTCTGTCCGAGTCCTCGATCGCCGGTCTCATCGACGTAGACGTCGAGTTTCGGGAGCGCTCCGAGTGCGGCGTTAGTCAACTGCAAGGGTGGATTCATGGCAGCCGCCTGCGGCAGACGGCGCTCAGCGCGCTACGGTGGGCAAGTACCACGGGAGGTTCTATCTCCTCTGGTCCTGCCCTCGGCTGGGTCGCGTCCGCCGAGGGCTATAACAATCTTTGACCGTCCGCTCGCCCCCAGTAGCACGTACGGTAACGCTACGTTACACCCGATGGTCGATTTGCCAGGTAGTTCTTTTGGGGGACCTGTGGCGTGTCGCGTCAAGCGGTGTTCCTAGGCGGCTAGCGTTCCCTCCGCCCAGACGCGCCCGCACCCCGTGCAATGCGCGACCGGCGCCCGCCCCTCCCCGCCGTGCACATCGATCGCCCCACCGCAGCCGTGCCGCTGCTCCAGCGTCCGCCGCTGCGCCGCGATGTCCAGCGCCTTCTCGACGCGTTCGGCGGCGCCGGCCGCGACCTTCCCGATCCGGGCCTCCTCGGCATCGGTGATCCGTCGGCAGGGGCCGGGGGCGCGCTCGATCCGGGCGAGGAGCCAGAGTGCGGCGTAGGGGGCGGTACGGCGGCCGGTGTACCGCCAGCGGCGAGGGTCGACCTCGTCGGCGCGCGCCAGCTCGATACGGCGCTGACGGTCTTCATGGGCGATGCGGGCCTCGCGCAGGCTGGAGTAGTCCGCCTTCCGCGCGGCCGGGACCGAGATCGGCGCGCGCTGCGCGGTGCGCGCGATGTCGTCGGCGCAGTCGACGAGGACGGTCTCGACGGCGCGCATGGTGTCGAGGATGTGGAGGCGGACGGGAACGGGCCGGTTGCCGAGCTGGATCGGGTCGCGCTCCAGGCTGTGGAGGTGGGCGGCCTGGAGGCGTTCGTACTCGATCTGTTCGGCGTCGGCGGCGTCGAGGCGGGCGAGGTAGCCGCGGAGTCCGAGGCCGAAGGCGCCGAGTTGGCTCGGGGTGCCGGCGGCTTCGTGGAGGTCGGTCCAGTGGATGGCGATGGTGCGGAGGTGGGTGGCGGTGGTGGTCATCGTGTCTCCTGTGGTGCGAGGTACGGTGATCTCACCGGTAGGGGCGTGCTGGCCTGGGGAGGTCGAGAGCACGCCCCTTCGTCGTGTCAGTTCTTGGTCTGCTGGGTGACTTTGATCGAAGGCCTCTTGGCGGCCGGGCGTTCGGCGGTGACGGTGTATCCGGCAGTCCGGAGAGCGGCGGCGTACTGGTCGAGGTGGTCGGCCTCGTCGGGGCCGTCGTGCCAGACGCGGACGGTGGTCTTGCTGGCCTGGGTGGCGCGGTGGCCGGGCCTCCAGGCAGGGCCGGTCAAGGAGTTGGTGTGCTTGCGCGCGGTGAGTGCGCGGGCGATTTCGACGGCGGCGATTCCGTGGTGCACGGCAGGCTCCTGTCGGTACGTGTTAGTCGTCGGAGATGAGCAGGGTGGCGATGCCCAGCCAGGTGAGGACGGCCGCGATGACGCCGATGATCGTGGCGAGTTGGCCGTCTGTGGTGAGGCCGTAGGTGATGGCTGCGGAGATGCCGCCGAGGAGGCAGCCGAGGATGAAGGTCGGCATGGGTCACCCCCAGTACGAGCACAGCAGCCACTGCGCCCGCTCCTGTGTCGGCTGGAGCCCGAGGGCGTCCAACGCCGCGCGGAGCTTCGCGTCCGCGCCGGCCTCCTGTACTTCGGCCTGAAGGGCAGCGAAGTCGATCTCTTTGACGCTGCCTCGGTAGACCGTGATGCCCTTCGTGATGAGGAGGAAGCCGGGGTAGTCGGCGGAGCAGTGGGTCTCGAATCCGACCCCGACGCGGGACCGTGCCGCCTTGCGCCGGTCGTCGTAGCCGTCGGCGCGCCAGTCTGTCTCGGTGAAGTCGGCGATGGTGACGAGGAGGTGGCGTTCGGCGGCGGACTGGAAGTCGTCGCCTTCCTCGTCGTCTACGTCGTACCAGGGCAGGGCGGGCAGCTCGTCGTACTTGTCGAGACCGTGGAGTTCCCAGCCGCCGTCGGGGCCGCCGAGGTGGTAGCCGTAGGCGAGGATCGCGTCGGTGGACATTCCCATGGTCAGCGCTCCTTCGCGATCTCGCAGCGTCCGGTTTCGGTGTGCTGCTCGGCGCAGGCCGGGCCGCACTGCTTCGCCCACTCGGCGGCCTGCTCGGCGATCCAGGCGTACTTCGCTTCGGTGGTGTGGCCGTCCCACTGCGCGCGCGGGTCGCCGGAGTCGACGCGCTCAACGTGCTGGAAGAGGTCGGCGTCGCGCGGGCTGATGTGCCAGGACGCCTGTCGGCCGCCGAGGGCGAGGTAGATGATCTGCCAGCCGGGCTCGTCGATGTCGACGGCCGGGGCGATGTACTGGGTCATGAGTCACTGCTCCGTGTTCGGGTTGGGCGGGTGGATGGTCCGCCGTCGTGCCGCGCGGGCGAGCGCGCGGCGGGTCGCCCGGTTAGGCGGGGCGGGGTCGGGGGCATCGTCATCGACGACTTGCTCGGTGCGAGCAAGCCGCTGCTCCCAGGTGGCGCCCGGGGCGGGCGTGTGCTCGTCCCGGGGTGTCGAGGACGGGCCGCTCACGCTGCGGTCCCGTGGTCGGTGTTCAGCGGGGCGACGATCTGGTTGAACGTCTCCAACTCGCGGTCCCGCGTGCAGCGGTGCGGGTCGTGGGCGGCGCCGTCGGAGTCCTCGGCGAGGAGACAGCACGGATGCAGAGGCGGCGGCCGGAGTCCGAGCGCGGCCCGGCGTGCCCACTCGTGCTCCTGGCGGTCGCGGTGGTCGCGGGCGTAGCAGGAGCCGGCCGCCCAGGCGCAGGCGAACGTCGTGAGGAGGCCGGGGACGATGAGCCAGGGTGCGGGGCCGAGGACGAGGTAGACGGCGCCGGTGAAGGTGGCGATGGTGGCGGCGAGGAGGGTGTGGGCGGTGCGGCGGTATCGGCTCATCGGGGTTGCCTCCGAAGGCGGTTGGTGAGGGCGCGCCCGCCCCGGCCGAGGCCGAGGAGAAGTGCGGAGACGAACGGACCGAGCACGATGCCGAGTCCGATGGTGCGGACGATCACGCGGCCTCCTGGTAGTCGTGGGGCGCTGTGCGGCTCGTGGAGCGCCTGATGCGACGCGCGGCGACGATTCGGGCCCGCGTGCACCCGTAGGCCCAGGAGGGGCGGATCACGTGCCGCCACGCGCCGCGCAAGGCCCAAGTCCCCAGCAGGGTCCCGGCGAACAGGACGACGGTGACTGCGGCGGCGAGGACGGCGATCCAGCCGGCCATCCACCAGCCGAGGGTGATCATCGTGTCGATGGTGTCGGCTATCACGGCTGCTCCGGGGTGTGTTCGGTCTGGACGGTGTACGTGGTCGTCGCCCGTACCAGGCGGAACTGATGGCCGGGGTGTTCTGTGCGTTGCTCGCCGAGGTGGTGAATGGCGCGGTCTTGCGGCCTGGTGGGACTTGACGCGGGCGCCCAACCGTCGTGGTCGTGGCGTTCCACGTACCAGCGGGTGAGGGGGCGACGCGCTCGTGCTTCGGTGGGTTGTCGTGCCTCGTCAGCCAGGGCGTGCTCCGCTTCGTAGCGGCGTTTGGCCGCGCGCACGATCTCGCCGAAGAACTTCGCGTCCTCCTCGGTGAAGCTGCCGCTTCCACGTACGAGGATGGGTTCGCCGTCGACATGGACGGCGTGGCAGTGCTCGGTGGCGAGCATCTCGGTGAGCTGGGCAACGCGCGGGGAAGGGGCGGCATCCCGCGCCTCGGCCTGCTGCTCGGCGTCCGCGACCCGGCATCCGGCCCAGTGCGAGTAGGTTCCGTCCTCCTCACGGTGCGGAGCCGGGTCGCAGGTGCACTCAGGCTGCTGGACCTCGGCAGCCAGACGGCGCAGCTCGGCCTCGGCCTCCTGCGGAGTGATGGTCGTGCCAGTGAGGTGGAGGCCGTGGAAGAAGTCGGCGGCGTCGCTCAACACGGCGGCCCGGTCGGCGGGCTCGGGCAGCACGGCCAGCACCGCGTCCGCGATCGCCTCGGGCGTTCCCTCGACCTCAATGAGGACGCCGCGCTGCCACACGCCGGGCTGGACGCGGGTCTGCACGCACTCCGCCTCCGGGAGTCCGCAGTCCCCCGTGCAGGCGGCGGCACGGATCGCGGCGGCGATGCGGGTGCGCAGGGCGGACGGGGCGGCGGGTGGGGCCGGGGCTGCCATCGCGTCGAGCGCGGCGTTGACGGCCCGCCAGATCATCGCGTTCCGGCCCACCAGGTTGGTCGGCAGTTCCTCACCGAGGCTCCGAATGAACGCGAACACTGCGTCGTGCGCGGGCTGCCTCGGGTCACCGGTCGGCAGGGTGGGTTCGGTCGGGTCGGTCATGGCCATCTCCAGATCGGTGTGGTGGGGTTGGGGGCACCGGCCGCCCGCGGCTCCAACGCGGGCGGCCGGCCTGCTGCTCACGCGCAGATCACGCACCGGTGATCCGCGATCTCGTTGTCGTGGCACTCGTCGACACAGCGGCGGCAGTACGGGGTGGTGCGGTGCTGGGCGCGGCCGTCGAAGCGCGTGTCCGCCGGGTCGAAGGGCGTCTTGCACTTCCCGCACGCGGCCTGCTGCTCCTCGCGGGTCGGCCACCACTTCTCGTGCGCCTCCTGACGGCACACCGCACACAGTCCGTCGTGCCACGTCGCCGTCCCGCACTCCCCACACTGCGACGACGGCCTCTCCGGCGGCGCGCCGCCCTGCATGACCGTCACGCACGCCGGGCACAGGCCGTCGGGGAGTTCGGCGCCGGGCCGGGTCTCGGCGAGCTGCTCGGGGACGACGGCCATGCCCTCGCAGGCGGTGAGAGCGAGGACGCCGGGCGCGATCTCAGGGAAGAAGATCGGGCTGGGGAAGATGTGGCGGACGTCGGGGGCGGCGTCGGCGTAGGGGCTGTGGGGGTTCGGGGCGAGTCGGGTCACGGCTGGTTCCTTTCGGCTGGATTCATGCGGGGATCGGTGTAACCGAGTGACCGCGTGGGGCGGTTGGTCGGCGGTGTAGGTCAGGCGGTGTCGGGTTCGTCGGCTTCCCAGAGGGTTCGAGGGATGCCCTCGGTCCCGGTGGGGCGTCGTGATCGGTTGGGGCGGTCCCATCCGGGGTGTGCGGGGCGTTCGGCGACGACGCGCCAGCCAGAGGCACGGAGGCTGGCTCCGGTCTCTCCGGCCTGCGTGTAGGTGATCAGCCGGGTGTAGCCGAGGGCGAAGGCTGCTCGGCGGCTGGCCCCGTACAGCAGCGAGCAGGTGTTACGGGCGCCATCCGTTGCGACGCGCGTGACCTCCAAGGTCTGGCCGTTGTCGAGGAGTCGGGCGACCGGGCGTCCGGCGATGGCGACGCCGTGAAGGACGCCGTCGTTGTCGGCGGCTCCGACTGCGAACACCATGCCAACTGGCGGTTGGTGGTGGCGGTGCCACATGGCGACGAAGGCGGCTGCGTCGCGGAAACGGATGGGCACGAGGTGCAGGGTCATGCGGGTCGCCTTTCGTGGTCGGTGGTGGGGTGTGTGGGGCGGTCGGGGTGGCTGCCGGTGTCGGGGTCGCAGGCGAGGCAGGTGGTGTATCCGCGGTCGAGTCGGTAGCCGTGGAGGGGGTGGTTGCAGACGGTGCAGAGGGGGTCTTGTGAGACCTGTTGTTCCTGCGTTCCCTCCCCGTCCCCCCTCTTCGAGGGGGGAACGGGGGGAACGGGGGGCGTTCCTGGCGTTCCCCCGGTGTTACCGGGGAACGTTTGACCTGCGGTGTTACCGTTCCGTGATGCGTTCCGGGGAACGTTCCCCGGGAACGTCTCCGGGAACGGGTCGGGGGAACGTTCCGGGGGAACGTTGGGCGCATCCGTTTTCGCCTGGTTCTGGCGGGCCTTGACGATGCGGGAGACCTTGTCGGAGCCGGCCGGGATTCCGAGGTCGGCGAGCTTCGCCTTCACGATGCGGTTGCCCGCGTCGAGGGGGACTCCGGCGCGGTCCAGGGCGGCGGAGATGTGCTCGTCGGTTCCGGGCATCGCAGCCATGCCGGTGGCGGGTTCGGTGTCCCACGTCATGAGGACGTGCCGGGTGGCACCAGGGAGGTAGTGGTCGCCGTCCTTGCGGGCCTGGCGGACGATCGAGAAGGTGTCGGGCCCGATGCCGGTGCGGGTGTGGGTCCGCTTCAGGAGGAGGGTGCCGCCGCCCTGGGCGCGCAGCTCCCAGACGTGGTCGACGTCCTGGGTTTTCGCGGAGGAGCCGCGGGCGCCGCGTTCGCCGTCCTTGCCCATGTGGTCGAGGCGGATGGAGGCGATGCCGGCGCGCTTGAGGGGGAGGAGGGTGTGCCTGTAGAGCCCCAGCCAGGTGTCGGCGTCGTTTTCTGGCCCGGAGATGAAGCGGGAGACGGTGTCGAGGCAGACGACTTGGGCTTCGACTTCTTCGACCATGGCCATGAGGTCGGCGCCGCCGCCTGCGGTGTCGAGGGGGCGGATGGGCGGGAAGCTGGCGTAGGTGAGGGTGCCCATGCGGCCGGGCCCTGCCCCGTACGAGAGGAAGCGTTCCTGGATGTCCTGGTGGCCGTTCTCGGCGTCGACGTACAGGACGCTGACAGGGGGCTGGGGGCGGTCGCCGAGGAAGCTTTGTCCGGTGGCCATGCGCCACAGCCACTCCTGCGTGAACAGGCTCTTTCCGGCTTTGCCGTCGCCGACGATGGTGATCTGCTGCCCGGGGGCCATGAGCCGTCCGGGGAGGAGTTCGACGGAGCCGAAGTCGGTGGCGAAGAACGGGTCCCAGTCGAGGAAGGTGCCCGCGAGGTGGGAGGAGCGGGCGGAGCCGCGGGTGGTGGTGGCGGAGTCGATTTCCTGGCGGGCGGTGGCGAGGAGGGAGTCGAGGTCTCCGGTTCCGGCGTGGCCGTGCTGGGTGATGCGGATGGCGGCTTCGACGATGCGGCGGCGTACGGCGCACTCGTGGACGATCTCGGCGTAGTACTCGACGTGGGCGACGGTGGGGATGGCCTGCGCGAGGGTGTGCAGGTATGAGGCTCCGCCGACCTTGTTGATCTCGCCGCGTTTGGTCAGTTCGGCGGCGGTGGTGATGGGGTCGGCTGGCTCGCCCTTGGTGTGGAGATCGACGATGGCCCGGAAGATCGTCTGGTGGGCGGGTTTGTAGAACTCTCCGGGTGCGGTGACGCGGAGGGCATCGGCGATGCCTGCGGTGCCGAAGAACATGCCGCCGAGGACTGCTTTTTCGGCGTCGAGGTCTTGTGGGGGTACCCGCGTGAAGCCGTCGTCGTCCGCCGTGTCGCGGTTCATGTGGCGGACGTTGTCCACTGAGCGGTCTCCTAGAAGATCGTGGTGGGTGGGCAGTGGTGGGCGGTGAGGTGCTGGTGGGGGCAGTCGGGTGGGTGGCGGCCGGTGGTCCAGCGCAGACGGAGGGGGCCGTGGCGGGGGCGGGGCAGGCACCAGACGAGGTCGTTGGGTGTGCTCGCGGCTGCGGCGGGGCCGTACGGGAGACGGTCGTCGGCGGGCGGGAGGTCGACGCTGGCTTTGAGGGCTGCGACGCCTCCCACCCACTGGGTGAGGAGGGGCGCGTGGCAGGAAGGGCAGCGGGAGTCGACGCCGCCCTTCCTGCTCGCGCGCCCCGCCATCAGGCCGGGGTCCCGTTCAGGACTGGTACGTCGATGCCCTCGCCAATCGCAGCGACGACGTCACCGAACGCGGTCTTCAGGACGTCGGCCGGGCGCTCCAGCTTGTAGCCGAGTTGGAGGGGGCCGCCGTTGATGCGGTACCGCAGGCGGGCGGTCAGCCGGTAGCCCTCCGAGCCGTCGAACGGCACCAGGCCGATCACGAACGTCTCGGGGATGACCAGCTCGCCCTTCTGGCCGGCCTTCGCGGTGACGGTCTCGACGTAGGCGAGCTTGCGTTCCCCGGAGGCGAGGCGGGTGCCGGACTGGAACTCGGCCTTGGCGACGCCCTGGATGGACTGGGCGATCTCCAGCATGGTCGCGGCGGCGGGTTCCAGGAGTTCGGGGAGGTGGTCCTCGATGAACTCGGCGAACTGCTCCTGGTTCATGAGGTTGCCGTCGAGGGCGAGCCACTGCTTCCAGGCGTCGGTGGTGCGGAGCTGGAGGGAGAGGCGGTGGCCCTGCCAGCGGGCCGCGTCGGGGGTGTCGGCGTCGAGGACGGCGGTGACAGTGAGGCGCTCGGCGTCGGCGTAGACCTCGCTGGACTCGTCGGCGTGCTTGCCGTAGTAGGCGAGGAAGGACTCGGCGTCGCGGACGACGGTGGTGCCGGTCTTGCGGTCGGGGTTGTCCTTGTACTTGTCGCCGGTGAGGTCGATGCGTTCGACGCCGCGGGGGGTGGTGATCGTGTAGTAGCCGCCGAGGTTGAGGCGCTGGGGAGCGGCGGCCCGCTGGGCGATGTCGATGACGGACTGGGTGCTGTCGAGGTCGGCGGCGGGGCCGGTGGTGTAGGTGGTCATCAGGCGTCCTTGAAGGTGTTGTTGGCGGGGGCGGAGCGGAACTCGATGGCCATCTGGCGGGGGTCCTCGCGGACGGGGTGGCCGTCGTCGTCGAGGAAGTAGAGGGACTTGACGGGGGTGGGCTTGGGGGCCTTGACGGTGGACTCGATGCCGATGGGCATGGGGGCGGAGTCGACGCCGTTGGCGGGCGGGTCGACGACGATGGTGATGGTCATCTGGCCCTTTTTGCCGTGGGTGCGGACGGCGTCGAGGAGGGTGTGGAACTCGGTGCTGAGTTCTTCGTCGGTGCGGCCGTTGAGGTGGCTGGCGAGGAAGGCGGCGACGGGTGCCTGCTGGATTTCGCCGGTGTCGTGCTGGACGGTCACTTGGTGGTGCCTTTCTGGTTGGTGGTGCTGGTGTGGTGTGTGGGGGTTGGGCCCGCCCCAGCGTGTTGAGGGGAAAGCGGGGCGGGCCCGGGTGGCGGCCGTGGGGGTCGGCCGCCGGTCAGGCGGCTTGAGGTTGGTTCCTGGAGCGGCAGATGTGCGCGCTCTGGATCGTGGCTACGAACTTCGCGACCTTCGCTGGGCCCGCGACGGGGCCCTCGGTGGTCTGGCAGCGCAGACATTCGTAGCGGGCGCGCGGGAGGCGGTCCCAGCGGATCTGGCTGGCGCGGTCGCCCTTCTTGATCTCGCGGCCTTCGCCGAGGTCGACGAAGAGCGCGGCGCGGACTTCCCGGATGCCGGTCATGCTGCGGCCCCGGAGCCGTGGATGACGGCGCGCAACCGGGCTCCGATCCAGGCCCCGACTTGTGGGCTGACGGCGTTGCCGAAGCCGTCGACCTGGTTGCGGTTGGAGCCCCAGACCTTGAAAGTTCCCTGGTGACCGAGGAAGGGGACGTCGAAGCCGCAGCCGCGTCCAACCTCATGCGGGCCCATCATCCGGAAGTAGCAATCGTCAAGCGGGAGATCCGCGAGGCTGGCCTGCCACTCGGCCATCAGGAGCGCCGTGGTGTCCGTGGCGGTGAGGGTGCCGAGGGAGTCGGTGAGCGGGTGCGGTGCGGTCTCGTTCCCGGCAGACCCGTTCTGCTTGTACCAGCCGGAGAACAGCAAGGACTGGGACGCGGCGGAGCCGGCCGAGTCGCGGACGGTACGGGCGCGGTGGGGCGCCTCGACGAACGAGCCGTTGCTCATGACCGTTCCGGCGGCGCTGAGCAGTCCGGGAATCTGGTCCGAGGTGACCGTGGGCATCGCCTCGTCGTGCACGGCCGGGATGGTGTTCTGCCGGAACGGGACGACGCCGGAGGACACCACTGCGAGCGTCTCGGAACCGACCTGGGTGGGCAGAGGGGTGCCGACGCCGCGCGGGCCGCCCTGGTAGTTGTCCACCGTGACCGCGACCGGGCTGATCGGGGCACCGGTCGACAGGATCGACGTCTCCTGCTGGCTCGTCTGCGTCGACATCGGCTGCCAGGGGTGCCGCTCCGTCCCGTGGACGCCCTTCGCGGGCATGAGTACGGCCGGGAAGTCGGCGAACCGCTGTCGGCAGCGCTCGGCGCGGGCCAGCGTCGACAGGGCGAGCGGGCCGGTCGAACCGTCCCGGTGCTTCTTGACCGGCTTGTCGCCGATGCGGGTCCCGAGGTCGGACAGGTCGAGCGCGGCGAGCGACGGCGTCATGGGCGGGACGACCTCACGGCGGCAGCGCGGGCACCGGTAGTCGTACTGCTTGCCGTAGCTCACCGACCCGGTCGGGGGGACCCCGGTGCGCCAGGTCCACACCGCCTCCACGTCCCTGTCGCAGGGGTGGCACCGCGTCACCGGCCTGTGGTCGAGGTCGGGCTCGGGAAGGGCCTGGTCCCAGAATGCGATGAACAGCCTGTTCCTCGATTGCGGGACACCGAAGAACATCGAGTTCAGGTAGAGAATCCGGTACCGGTAGCGGAGGATCTCGAACTGCTTAAGCCACCAGCGGAAGGTCGTGCCGTCCCCGACCCTCGGGCGGCCAGGGATCGCCGGTCCCCACGAGGTGAGTTCGGTGGTGCACTCGATCAGGATCAGGCGGGGGTGGTGATGGGCGGCGTAGTGCAGCACGCAGTTCGCGGTGGCGCGGTCCCGCTCGGAACGCGTCACCCGCGCCTCGTAGTCCGGGTCCTCCAGGTCGAACAGTGCCGCCCCCTGCTCGTACGCCTTGACCGTGTTGGCCTGCGAGTGGTTGACGCAGCTCACGCCCGCGAGCAGCAGGTCGGCGGCGGGGAGGTCGCGGGCGGAGTGGTAGTCCGCTGCCTCGGGGTCGACGAGGTCGGCGATCCAGTGCTCGGCTTCCGGGTGGTTCGCCTCGTGGACCTCGACCTTGTACGGGTTGTGGTTCGCGCACGAGATGGCGGTGAACCCGGCGATCTCGGCGGCGAGGGTGAAGCCTCCGAAGCCGGAGAACATGTCGACGGCGGTGAGGGTGTCGTGGCGGAACCTGCGCGGCCTGACCGCCGGCCGGTGCGTGGCGGTGCGGGGCAGCTTCTTGGACGGACGGGGCGTATAGGGCCGGGTGGTCATCGGGCGGTCACCGCCTCGCGGTCCGGCCACTGGCAGCCCGCCAGCGCCGCACGGTTCCCGTCCGGAACCTTCGCCAGCGGCTGGCCCAGCCAGTCCAGGCCGGCCGCCCGCAGCACTAGGGCGTCTGCTTCGTTGTCGTTGTCGAGGATGGCCCCGTACCGGTGCCGCGCGGCCTCCATGACCGCCGCTTTGCGGGATCCGCCGTTACCGGTGGCGTACTTCGCGCGGGACATCGGCGGCATCACGGCAACCGGGATGTCCTCGGCGCACAGCCGGTCGACGATCCGCCACCACAGTCCGGCCCTGTCCCAGACGGACCCGCCGACGGAGTGGTGGGAGGGGCCCTCGACGACGGCGAGGTCGACAACGCCGATCTCGACGAGGACTTGGTCGACGATGCCCTTGATGCGGGTGCGTCGCTGGGCGATGGAGTCTTTGCGGTGGCCCTTGCTGGTAACGAGGGTGGTGCCGCTGAGGGTGGCGACGCCGGTGCCGGTCAGTGAGATGTCGATCCCGGCGACGCGGTAGAGGCGGGGCCGGGCCCCGACCACCATGACGGCAGCCGGGATCTCGGAGTCGTGCAAGGTGCTCACGCGGCACCGCCCTTGCGCCAGCATGCCGCCGCAGCCTTCCGGCTTCGGTTGCGGTAGTAGGCGCGGTGCGCTTCATGGCACTCGGCGCACGCGTCTTCCTCGCGGTAGCGATGCTGCTTGTAGCCCTTGAGGGTGCCGTGCGCGATCGGCTGGCGCCTGCTCGGCGTGGGGACGCCTTTGGTGCGCTTCGCCTCGGTGTTGGCGAGGCGACAGGCATCGTCGATCGGCTCGCCGAGCTTGATGTGCCGGGTGTAGGCGGACTGCGTGCCGCAGGGTGCGATGGCCTGGCCCCGGTGAGGGTCCTTGAGGCGGAGGTCCTTGACCAACTGGTCGAGCTGGGTGTCGGTGAGTTCAGGCATGGGGCACCTCCTTGTGGTGCGGGTTGCGGCACTCGGTGCACAGTTGGCCCCCGAGCCGCAGCCGGATCTGCAACGTCGACCGGTCCTCGGCCGGGCAGTACGCCTCGACCTGCTCCAGCGCCTCCACCGGCCGCAGCAGCCCCTCCGCCCCGCCCGCGCGGTGACGGCCGGACGGTGCCGGACGGACAAGCCGGCGGGCGAGCACGGACGCCCCGGTCAACGCGGCGGTGAGGAAGGCGGCCCCGACGGTGATGCGGTCGTTCACCGGAGAACCCCCTTCCGACCCTCGGCGACGGCGAGCCGGGCCTCCAACGCACGGCAGCGCTCCAGAGCACGGCGCAGAATCAGCGCCGGATGGGTGGGCCGCAGGGAGCCACCCTCGATGAGCCGCACGTCCCCGGACTGCGTCCAGGTGGCGTGCGCGGCGACGGCCTTCTCCCAAGCGGTGATGTCCGCGTCGGGGTCGGCGAGGGGCTGCCGGGCCTCGTGCCTGGCGAGCCGGGTGCGGGCGTCCGCCAGCTCGGCGACGAACCGCGCGCTCAGGTCGCCCGCCTCATTCAGGAGCTTCGCGAGGCGTCGGCGCTCGGCCTCGACCTCGTCGTGCCGGACCTCGGTGTCCACGACGCGCCGGCGCAGGGCCGCGATCTCGATGTCGTGGCGGCGGCGGGAGATGAACAGGAACTTCACGACTGCTCACCCGCCTCGCGCTGCGCGGGCACCGGGCGCAGCGGCCACGTCCCGTCGATCACCGCGTTCGGGTCGTGCTTCTCGCCCGCCTTCATCGGGTTCCGCAGCCACGCCTGATAGCTGGCGGAGCTCTCCCGGTACCAGCCGATCTGCCGCTCGTGCAGCTCCTCGACGCTGATGTCCCGCAGCGAGTTGAAGCGGTTCGTCCGCAGCCCGAGCACCCAGCCGGGACGCTCCCGGTGCGGGGTGTGCGCGATGGCGCCCATCTTGTACGCGGCCCGAGCGGACTGGAGCGCGTCGTACTCCGCGCCGTGCGCCTGGTCCTCGTCCCAGGGCAGGCCGTACGTCTCGGCGGTGGTCCGCATCTGGTACGGGCCTTGTGTCTCCGAGATCCGCCTGCGGAAGGGTGCGGCCTGTTTGTCGAGGACCATCGTGTCGATGACCCGCGTCAGGGGCTGGCGGGCGATGCCTTCGAGGCCGTCGCCGAGGTGGCGGCGGCACTCGCGGTCGAGGAGGTTGAGGTCGTAGCCGCCGATGTTGTGGCCGACGAGCGGGACCCCGCCCTCCACGATCTCGGCGACGGCCTTCGCGATCTCGCCCACGCCCTGCTTGGCGGGCATGCCGTGCTCGGCGGCGTACTCGTCGGTGATGCCGTGGACCTTGATGGCCTCCGGCTCCATCGGGATTCCGGGGGCGAGGAGCCACGTGCGGGTGTCGGTGGGCAGTCCGCCGCCGACGAGGATGAGAGCGCAGGTGACGATGCGGGCGGTCTCGGGGTCCTTGTCGCTGGACTCGAAGTCGAGGGCGGCCATGCGCTGGAGGTGCCAGGGGATACTCACTGGCCACCGCCGGTACGCTCGCCGTGAATCCGCCGACCGAGGTCGCCGAGCGTCTCCCACTCGCCGGTCTCGTTCTGCACCCGCGAGCCCAGCATCCGCGCGTTGGAGACCTCGTAGCCGATCTGCTGGATGCGCCCCGGGCTGGTCTTCGGGTCGAGGAGTTCGTCGCGGTACGACTCCGCCGAGCGGGCCGGGGCGTCCATGCCCCGCTCGATCCGGTCCGCGTCCGGGTCCCGCTCGCCGGTCGGGATGAGACCGGCGTTCAGCAGCAAGTTCCGCAGGGCGACGGTCTGAGCCTTCGTCGTCGACTTGTCGGAGGTGTCGAGGGCCTCGCCCGCCGTCTGCACGATGAGGACGTCGCCCTTGGGGCCGACGATGTGCCAGGTCAC
Organism: Streptomyces sp.; assembly: GCA_036569285.1. Classification (GTDB taxonomy): domain Bacteria; phylum Actinomycetota; class Actinomycetes; order Streptomycetales; family Streptomycetaceae; genus Streptomyces. The sequence continues at coordinate 36,913 of DATCQX010001028.1, read as the reverse complement.
CGTGACCGAGCACTCCCGCATCGTGGAGCCGGACTTGGTCTGCTTCGAGCCGTACACGGTCTCGGTCCTGGCGGGCAGGATGTTGACGCCGTGCTTGATGGTGACCGGCCCGAAGTACTGCACGACGGTGTCGGCGGCGCGGTAGTTGTAGCGGGTGCCGCGCTCGTTGTACTCGGAGCCCTTGCCGATCGCGCGGATCTCCCGGCGCACCCGCAGCCACGCGATGTGGACCGGGACCATCTCCGGGTCGTCGTCGCCGGGCTCGTAGTCGGCCATCGGGTCGGGCACGGGGAACTGCTCGGCGGCCTCGGCCGGGGACTGTACGTCGTCGTCCTGCTGCTCGGCGGCCTCGGTGCGGCCGGCCATCCTGGCGGCCCGCTCCTGGATCGTGCTCATGCGTTGTGCTCCTCACGGACAGAGCGGGGGATGTTGAGCTGGTAGTGGGTGCGGTCCTCGACGCAGTCGGCGTAGGCGTCGGGCCAGCGCTCGGCGAGACGGCTCAGGTCGGCCGCTCGCTTGGTGCGCTCGTCGAGGGACACGTACGGCTTGTCGAGGACCGTCGCGGCCTCCGCACCGCCGAGACCGGAGAGGATGCGGGCCTTCGCGGCCTTCTTCCGCTTCTCGGCGGCGGTCATCTCGGCGTGCGCGTCGAGGTAGTCCTCGACGGCTTCCTGCGTGTCGACGTCGCGGGTGAGGTCGACGGTCCCGGCGCGGTCCGGGTGGAGGCGGCCGTACAGGTCGAGGAGGACATCGGGGTCGGCGTCGTGCGCAAGGACCGGCGGGCGGCGGTTGGTGATCTGCTGCCAGGCCCGCTCGCCTGCCGCGCGCAGGTCGTCGACGAGCTGGGCGTGGTCGGCGGTCCGTACGACGAACTGGCGGTAGTCGTTGCCGCCGATAAGGACCGCGGCGTGGATGTGGTCGAAGCCGCAGACGATGGCCTGCCACAGGGTCTGCACGAGGACGTCGTCCGCGACACCCTTGCGGAACGTCGACGCCTTCATCTTGTCGCGGCACTTGATCTCGACCGCGCACTTCTCTGCGCCGTCGGCGAGCGGGCACTCCAGGACACGGCGGTCGAGGGTGCACATTTCCCACGGGCGGTCGACGTGGGCGACGAGGCCGACCCGGCGGACCACCGAGCGGTTACGACGGGCCCACTCGCGGGCGACGGTCTCCTCGAACGCGCGCCCCCACAGGGCGGGTTCGGAGTCGTCGGACTCCAGGGGGAGTCCGCCGGTCTTGTCGTGCCAGACGGACAGGGCGTTGCCGTAGCGGCTGATGCCGAGGATGGCGGCGATGTCGGAGGAGCCGATGCCGGAGCGGCGGGCGGTGAGCCAGGCGGCGCGGTCGGCGTCGGCGGGGAGGATGAGGCGGCCGGTCGGGGTGACCTTCCGGCCGGCGGCCGGGGCCGAAGCCCCGGCGCGCACGGTGTTCGTCATTCGGTCGCGCTCGCCTTCTCCTTGTAGCTGCCGCTGTGGGCCCTGGTGACGTGCTTGTGGAGGTCGGCTTCGGCGGACCCGTCGTCGATGTGCCAGGTCTCCGTCTGCCAGCCGCACGTGGGGCAGGTGCGGGAGACCTTGGCGCTGGCGACGTCGACGGGCCGCGTTCCGGAGTGCGGGTTGAGTTCGAGGAACTCGCCGGAGCAGTCCTCCGGTTCGGCCGGGCAGGCGTACGGATCGGCATCGGGCTGGTCGCAGTGGCACTTGGCCGTCGTCATGCCGTGCGCCTCCTCTCCTGCGCAGGCACCGGACGCGGGGCCGCGATCCGCGCGCACGCGTCCCGCAACTGGCCGACCGCCGCCCCGTACAGCGGGATCACGCCGCCGTCCGCGTACGTGTCGACGAGGCGCTGCATCTGGGCGTCGTACTCGTGGCGGGCGTGGGAGTCGGGGCCCTGGTGGAGCGCGGACTTGAGGAGGTCGCCGATCGCGGCCAGTTCCTCGCCGACGCCGTGCGGGTCCTCGGCGGCCTGGCTGCACAGCTCGGTGAAGAGCGCGCGGATCAGGTAGAGGCTGATGTCCAGCTCGGCGCCCTTGTCGGTGGCGCGGACGGTGACGGGAAACGGTCCGTCGATGCGGTCGCTCACGGGCGGCCGTCCTTCCTGGTGGGCTGGCACTCGTGCCGTGCGGCGAGCGCCATGAGGTCGATAAGGGAGTGCGGGCCGACGCCCTGCACGAGGCCCCCGCAGGAGCGGTGCCGCAGCTCGGAGATGGCCCGGTCGGTGCCGTCGCTGGTGGTGAACACCGGGGTGAACTCGGCGAGGGACCACCCGTCGGGCCCGGCCTGCGTCCGGCCGGTGGCGTAGCCGTCGCGGTACACCGGGTCGGTCTCGGCGTCAGCGACGGCGATGACGGCCTCGGCGAAGCGGACGAAGTCGCTGCGGTCGGTGAGCTGGGCGTAGGAGCCGGCGCCGCGCAGGGCCGCGACGTACCGCTCGATCCGCTCAGCGGGGTACGGGCTGCTCATCGGTCGCCGTCCTTCCTGAGCACGTAGAACCGACCGTCCTGCGCGCCGCACCGCTGGAGGTGGCCCCGCCGGTACAGCTCGTCCAGGTCCCGGCTGGCGGTCCCGCGCTGCGTCGGGCCGCCGGTCGAGCGCCGGTGGGCCTGGACGCGTCCGGTGGTCCACCGGCCGCCCTGGGCGCGGATGGTGTCGAGGAGGTGATCGGCGCGGGTGGGAGTGGCGTCGGCCCCAGTGGGGCTGCTCTTCTCCTTCACCTCGGCTTCGATTCCGGCGGCCGTGGCGCGCAGGCGCTCGACCGCGTCACCCCGGCCGGGGTCGCACTCGTAGTCCTGCGGCAACACGCTGATCGCGTCCGCAGCCCGGCGAAGGACCGCGGCCTCGCACTCGGCGGTGTACTGCGCGAGCACCTCGCCGACGAGCGCGTCAGGGTCGGCGCTGTCCCCGTAGTAGGAGAGGAGCGCGTGCTCCACGACGTGACGGATACTCATCGGCGGCCCCGCTTCCAGCGGATGACCAGCGTCGGCGCGTCCAGCAGGCAGTACGCCAGGAGCACGGACCAGACGAGGGCGCCGGACAGGAGCCATTCCAGGGCGGTCACTCGTCGGCCTCCGCGTCGTACTCGGCGGCGACCTCCAGGGCCGTCACCACGTAGCCCGTTCGCCCGGTGTAGCTGCGGCCACCGAAGTTGTTCGGCGTCACGCGCTCGTAGAGCTGGGCTTCGCCGCCCTCCGGCCAGCCGACGGCGTCCTCGTCCTCGCGCCACCAGAGCGACACCTTGGAATCGCTGCCGGTGTACGCACGCCGGACGACGGTCTCGCAGTGCTTACGCGCCTCTGCCGCCGTGGAGTACAGGCCCATCGCGATCGAGTCACGCGACGCCCGGTACACCGTCAGCGCGGGCGCCTCGGGCTCGGACTGGAGGGCCTGCGTCGGCACGATCCGCCGCGTGATCCCGTCCGGCTCGCCGTCGTCGTACCCGGCGACCGTCCACCGCCCGGCGTCCCGGTCCCACACCACCGACCACGCGCGGTGGTCCGTGAGCGTCCCGTCCAGGTCGATGCCCACCGGCATCCCCGCGTCCTGCGCTGCGTTCAGGGCGTCAGCGATCGCCACCCACCGCGACCGCTCCGTCTGCGGGACGAACACCTCGTTCGTGCTGTGCCGCTCCGCCTCCAGATCGGAGACGCGGTCCAGAGCCCGGCAGAGAGCCTCCTGCATAGCGGGGAGACCGCCCTCCAACTCGGCAACCCGAGCCCGAAGCTTCGTCTCAACGCTGACGGCCCCAGCAGCGAACTCAATGAGGTCGCCCCACTCGGAGCCGCTATCGCGGCCCAACGCGAGCGCCAACTCGTCGCGCCTGTCGGCCCGCTCGGCCTTCAGCTCAGCGACCCGTGCCTCCAACACACTGCGCTCATCAACCGAAGCCTTCAGCGCCAACTGCCTGGCGATCACCGTGAAGAGCACGTGCTGAAGGGCATCCTGCGCACTCCGAGCCCGCGCGGCGTACCGGTCCGCAGCGCCACCGACCGCGATCGCGTGCTGACGAGCCATTCGCCAGGCGATCCGACGCCGCTCGCTGCGCTGCTCGGACACATCCAGTTCGACGCGCAGCCGCTCGACGTCCGCCAGCAGCGACCGCGACACCGGATGCCGACGCGCCTCCGCCGCGAACCATGCCTCGTGCATCGCAGCCCGGTGCTCATCCACCGCCAGCCACTCACGCACCCGCTGACGAGCCGCCACCAACTGCGCGTCCCACTCCGGGACGATCCGCCCGTCCGTGAAGGCGAACACCTCCCGGAGGGCCTCCTCCCACGGCAGCAGCACCAGCGCGCCGTACATCTCTTCAGGCAGCAGCCAGCCGACCCGGGCCATCTCGGGGATCTCCACACGGACCTGCGTCTGCTTGACGGTCGACGCCAGGTCGAACCGGTCCAGCGTGATGCGGACGAGGATCGAGTCGCTCACGCCGCACCACCCGTCCCGGCCAAAGCCGGAATCCCGTGCTCCTTGCGAAACTCGGCGATGGCCGCCTCGCAGCAGACCGGCTCGCCGTCAACGGAGTGCTCGTCCTGCCGGCACTTGCGGTCGGTCGCCTCCTCGGCGGTCAGCACCTCCCAGCGCAGCCCGCAGTACGAGCACACGTGGGTCTCCGTACAGGTGACCGTCACCTCGTCGACCTGCGGACGGTCCCGCAGCTCGGCCGCGATCTCCTCGCAGCGGCGCCGGTAGTCGCCCTCCACGTCACGGCTCGCAAGGCTGTCGCTCATCGACACGAACCCGAAGTTGCCGAGGCGGCGCGGCAGCACCGCGACCGTGATCGGACTGCTCACGGCGACGAACTCGGCGAGGTCGTCAAGGCCGGTGAGTCCGAGGTCGGCGGGGCGGCGGGGCTTGAGAGTGGCCATCACGCGCCACTCGTCGCGGTGGGTGATCTTCATGCGGCCACCGCCGAGGAGCACTCGGAGGCGGCCGACAACACCCACGCCCGGAACGGCACCTCGCCCAGCGTGCTGTCCGCGAACGTCAACGTCCGCTCGTCCTTACGGAGGTACGACGCGACCGGGACCTTCAGGGCCTCGGCGAACGCCTGAAGCCCCTCCACGTCGTCGAAGTGCAGGTGCACACCGATCCGCCACGTGTACGAGCCGGGCAGGTACCCCCACTCGTCCGCCGTGCCCGTGCTCACGCCGTACGGCGCGACGGGCGACATCGAGACGAGGTGCTCCGCCGCCGCCAGGGCGGCCATGAGCTGGTTGCTTCGGATGGGGTCGGTACTCTGGGTCCCCATAGGGGCCTCTCTTTCTGTGATGGGTAGGGGCGCCGAAAGTCGATGGGTCGCCGGGCCTGCAAGCGGGCGGCCCTTCGGCGCGTCAGGGTTTGGTCAGGCGGCAGCGGGCAACTCGCCCAGCCGCGCGGTTTCCTCGCGGCGGCGACGGATCTCCGCCTCGATGGCCTCGACCGACCCGAGCGGGTGACCCGGGTACCAAGCGGCCTTCGCCGCCTCGGCCGGCGTCCGCGAGGCCCGCTCCGTTACCGCGTCGACCAGCGCGTTGGCCGCAGCAGCGATCGCACGGTCCCGCACGTCGGCGGGGCCGAGGCTCGTTCCGGCGGCCGTCACGCCGACACCGGCATCTGGACGGGCATCGGGGCGATCTCGTCCGGGGCGGCCGGGGGCGCCCAGAGGATGAGGACGGCCACGCCGATTTGGGCCGCGATGCGGTGGGCGATGTCGGCCGGGACGCTCTCCTGGTAGCCGGAGAGGAGGTTGCCGATGGTGCCGTGAGGGACGCCGACGGCGGCGGCGAGGTCGCGGATGCTGACGGGGGCGCCGCTTCCGGTGCGCTCCATGAGGCGCCTCAGGAGGTCGCGGTCGACCAGTCGGTACATGGGGGCAGGCGTCGTCATGTCCACCTCGTGCAATGGCTCATTGCTTTGCTTGGATGACTCGATCATTGCACGGCTTGGACGACTTGTCCATGCAGTGCAATGGATGGTGTGTTTTTGGTCTGGGTCGCCTAAGTCATCTGGCGTTCACGTTGATCGCCATGGACAATCTGTCCATGGAAAGCAATGTGCGCACCGCCTGACCAGCGGATGTGCGCACAAGCCCCACGAACACCATGGACACCGCCAGCCCCCACGGACCAGGAGAAACCGATGACCGAGCCGCGCGGCGACGCCCCACGCACCGACCTCAAGGACTTGGTCGTCAAGCGGAAACGGGACCTCGGACTCAGCTACGAGAAGCTGGCCGCTCGTTGCGTCAACCACGCCGGCATCCAGACCGTGAAGTACTCCTGGCTCCATAGGCTCGCCACCGGCAAGGAAGTCCTCCCGCCGGACTTCGCCACCCTCGAAGGGCTCGCGACCGGTCTCGACGTCCCGCTCACGCTCGTCCAGGAGGCCGCCGGCCGCCAGTTCTTCCGCATCGACACGGCCTGGTCCGACGATCAGGAGGTGCGGGCGTTGATCCACGAGATGGGAGACCTGGACGACGACGATCGAGCCCGACTGAAGGCGATGATGCAGTCGTGGCGGAAGCTGAAGCAGGGGTAGGAAGGTAAAAAAGTCCGCTCAACTGCCTATGGTGGCGGGTTAGTTGAAAATTGTTCGTCACTCACCGTACGTAAGGTATTGGCTCAAAGTGGCACCCGGGGCATGATGGGCTTCCGCCTGGGGGGTGGAAGTGATCGCCAACAGTTCATGCTGCCGTGTCGCGCGGTCTCCTCGCGCGTGGCACGGACGTAGGGGGCCTAATGTCGAGTTTTTGCACGTCGCTGACGTACTACCGGGCGAACGTCGACCTCATCCCGTCAGGGCAGCTCATGTATGTCGACGACACTCGCGAGCGCCACATGAGTGTCTACCTTCATCCAGACCACGTCACTGACCGCCTCTGCTCGGAGGTGAACGCGGTAACGCGCCATCACGTCGGTCACGGACTGTGGCAGGGGTGGACTCAAGAAGAAAGGATTCTTCAGCCGGAGGACGGCTTCAGGCAAGCTACCGTCCGGTGGGAGATCGCCCCGGCCGCCGCCATGCTCAAGGGCAAGGTGGTCGTCGTCCTTGAGGAGGCGGGCAGTGCTGTCTGGCTCATCCGCGAGAAGCACGTGTCACCTCAGTTGCGTGACGAGATGAACGAGGCCCTGAGGCGCATCGGCGCCGGCCTCTGGGCGCAGTACTGGCCCTTGAGTAGGACTCCTCGAACGATTGATTCCGGCACACCGATTCTCACCTCACCAGGGCTCCCGATCTCCGTTTAGCCAGATGGCATGAAATCCCCCGGCGGGGATCGGAGAAACCACCCCGCCGGGTCTTTTTCTTATGTCATCCTGTAATGGCCCGCATCGATCGAGGGAGGGGCTTTGGGGGTCAGGAAACTGCTGGTTCCGCCGTCAGATCTCTATGTTCCGGAACGGAAGATCTACGCGCCCGGTTTAAGAGATGGCTCCACTGATCTGATTCCGGTTCTTGGGTATGCGCGCGTATCAACGTGGCGCGACGAGATGATCAGTGTTGATATTCAGAAGAGTGTCGTAGAGGAAGCTGCTCTGCGGCGTGGTCGATTCGTCGCGGAATGGATTGTCGACGATGACGCCACTGGTCGAAACTTCAGACGGAAGATCATGGGGGGAATCGAACTGGTGGAGGCGGGTGAATACAGTGAAATTTGGGTATGGAAGTTCAGTCGGTTCGGCCGAAGTCGTTACGGGGTCGCACTGAATCTTGCCCGCATCGAGCAGGCTGGCGGGCAACTCTTGAGCGCTACCGAAGACGTGGATGTCTCCACGGCCGTTGGTGAATTCACTCGTGACATGCTCTTCGCCATCGCCGCCTTCGAGAGCAACCGAGCTGGGGAGACATGGAAAGAAACGCATGAACTGCGCCGCTCGCTCGGATTGCCCGCAACCGGAGGGAAGCGGTTCGGATATGACTGGTACCCGAGGCGCTTGCCCGATGGCGCTGGTGGATGGACTCTCCAGGACGAACGGTACGAGATCACGGAAGAGCAGGGCGAGGCTACGTTTGACTCTTACGACGACTACAGGAAAGGGAAGACCGGGTTCGGGGAAGTTGCCATCCGGTGGAACGAATTCGGCTTCCTCAACACTCGTGGCGATCCCTGGCAGGATCAAACGGTACGGTGGTATCTGGATAGCGGATTTGCCGCTGGCCTGCTGAAATGCCATAAGCCGGATGCGGGCTGCTTGGAGCCGGGCAGGTGCCAGAAGCGGGATCACTATTACTTCCGCCCCGGCGGTCAGCAGGCGATCATCAATGGCGATTCCTGGGAAGAATACTGGGACCGCAGGAATGCTCGCTCAGTAACACCAGCTCGCGCACTGGAGCCGGTCTACCCCCTTGCCGGTCTCATAAAATGTGGCCTCTGCCAGGAGAATCGTTACTCATCTGCTGCTCAGATCCATATGAGTAATGGCGAACCCGGCTACGGCTACCGTTGTGGGGCTCGCGCGCGTAAGCATGTAAAGCATGATCCAGTCTACATTCGGCGCGCAGTGGTCGAGCAAAGTGTGCGTAATTGGCTTGTAGGCGTCACTGTCGAGATTGACTCAATCGCGGCTGGTCGCGTTGCGTTGCCGAAGCCGAAGCGCCAGCCCAACCTAGGCCGTAAGCGTAAACAGTTCGAGAAGGAAATCAAGACCGCCTTGAAAGGTCTAGACAAGGCCACCGAGGCGTACGCGCTCGGTGACATTCCGCGCGACTCGTACGTTCGAACACGCGACAAGTTCATAGAGCAACAAAACGATGCGCAGATGAAGCTCGACGCGCTGCCCCTTCCCGAAGCTGAGCCGAAAAGTCCGGTGCCTTACCTGGAGAGTGTGCAAGGGCTGCTCGCGGAGTGGAACACAATCAGCGTCAAGTCAAAGCGTGTGACGCTTACCGAACTGATCCGTCGCGTTGAGATCTTCCCTGCCGACCGAGTCGAGGTCGTGCCAGTGTGGGCGCCAGCGGACCCTCCAGCCCTACCGAAGAAGAGCGCAGCTAGGCGCGCACGCAGCTAGGGCACTGTGCTTTGGAGTAGTGGTCCACTGAACACTACTCCAAAGCACACACACTGCTGACCTGCGGTTATTGACGTAAGAGAAGCCCCGGCCTCGGAGAAGTGCTCCATGACCGGGGCTCCGTTGACCCTCTCCGCCGCCTGGGGGTTGGCAGGAGAGGGTCGCCTCGGTGGTCGAAGACCGTTGATCTCTACCCGAGGAGCTTCAAGATCACACAGATTAGGGTTTGCCCTAATCACATTTGATCATGCGGGCGAAACCGTGGCGAGGTGCGCCATACCCCGCCCGACGACCGGGTCCTCACCCGCCGCCGCCAGGTGGGCGATCAAATCCGCCGCGTACGCGAACACCACAACCTGACCCAGCTCGATGTGTGCGGACGGTCCGGCATTGACGTCGCGTCGTATAGCCGCATTGAGCAGGGGCACGCCTCTCCCCGCCTCGACACCCTTATCCGGATCGCGGACGCCATCGGAGTGCCGCTCACAGAGTTGGTCGCCGAGGCCGAGTGACCCGCCGCCGGCGCCCAGGGGAGGCGCGCGGCGGCGGGCTGGCCGCCGGTGGGGGTCGGGATGGCGGCCGTCTGTCCCGTGTCCGGCCCGATCGGCGCAGGAGGCGGGCCGGACACGGGGCTATATCGGGGCCGCGGCCTGAGCCTCGGCCTCCAAGCGGGCGAGGTCGATCGGCTCGACCTCGTGGAGGGATACGACCTCGGCGGCTGCGACGACCCACCGGAGTCGCTGCTCTGCTTCATACGGAATCTGGATCATGGTGTCGTCCGAGCCTGCGACAAGGGTCAGGGTGACGGGGTCGTAGACGAAGCCGGCCACTCCCCAGCACGGGGTCCACCCGACCAACGCGGCGACCCATCCCTGGCGCAGGTGCGGGCAGAGATTGACGGCCTGGAGGGCACACGCCTCATGGACTGGCGGCGCGGTTGTGGTCTCGCCCTCGGCGATCGGCCGGCCTCCGCTGCGGAGAACCCACAGGGCCCGCTCGTCCTCGCGCGTGCCCCATACGGTGAGCCCGCAGACCTGGCAGAGCATCCGGTCCATCGCCTGCCGCTGGCGGAGCGGGTGCACCCCCGTGAACTGCGGACGCCCGGATCTGATGGATCCCGGGTCGGGGCGCACCCAGAGGACGCCATCGCGGTTCCGGTCCACGTGGGGCTGCTCGTCTCGATACCCGAGCCCGGCGCCGCCCCGTCCCATTAGGCGTCGGAGTTCGCCGACGTGGTGCTGCTCGCTGGTCCACGGGGTGATCCACGGGACACGAATGCCCTGCCAGACCTCCTTGTACGGGGCCGCCATCACGGGGTGCCCTTTGTCGCGAGGTGGTAGAGCCCGCGGCCGTATGCACACTCCAGCGGCTCGTCGGCCATGGTCGATCGGCAGGTCTCGCATTCCTCGACGTGGGCGTAGAACCCGTTCATGGCGGCGGCCGTCAGGCACCTGCGGCACACGCGGGGGAAGATCGCCACCGTGCTGCCGCCCTCTTCGAGGGTGCGGGGGCCGAGGTCGACGGCGGTAGCGGTGCTGGCGATCTCGGTTCCCCAGACGCACATGTTTCCGTGGCGTTGAGCGGTGGAGAGATTCTCCGGGATGGGGATTAAGGCGAGCAGCTCGCGGAGGGTGGGCCCTTCCTGCACCGGCTGGTTCATCAGCACTCACGCCTCCACGGTCACGGTGATCCGTCTCAACCGTGACCGTAGGAGACACGAGGTCATGCCCAACAGACACGTTCCGTGGTCGTTCGCTTCCCCAGCGGATCGCGACAGCTATGTTCCGTAGCCCTTACGCGACCCCGAAGAACCCCGCCAACTCCCGCTGTTTCGCCGTCAGCCGCCGCTTCTTAGACGCCCGAAGCGACAACTCGAAAGTACTCTCTGCCATCTGCTGATGCCTCAGCCACTCCGGTGCTTCAGCATGCAGCGCGGCCAGAACCTGCGTCGCCTCATCCACCTGATGTACCTGCACATGCGCCTGCGCCACGTCGAGCTGGTGCCTGTTCCACGTGTTCGCCGTGGCCGATACGACGGCGGGCAGGCGAGCCGAGAGGCCGAGCACCCGACGCGGCTGATTGGCCACCACTTGGTTCTCGATCGCCTGGAATGCGACCGCACTCCAGTCGAACTTCCCCCAGCCGTACCGGTTCGCCGCCGTGCTTCCTCCCAGCGCGGCCCCTGCCGTGCGCGCCAGCCGCAGCATCTCCCGAGCCTCTCTGGGGCGGTTGTTCCGCGCGGCTGCCGACGACCCTCGGATCAACAGACGGCCCCACGCACCGAGCTCCCCCTTGGTCGCGCGGGAGATGCGGGGCTCCACGTCATCAGCCGCCGCCATGGCCAACCGCTCCGCCTCGTCCAGCCGTCCCTGCCGCATGAGCAGCCAGCCCTGGAGGTACACGGAGGATGCTGCCCGCGCCCGGTCATCGGCCGCGACCGCATCGAGGAGCGCGTCTCGCAGGGCGGTGTGGGCGAGGTCGTAGGCGCGGACCTGAGTCAGGTACCGGCCGGTCGACTGGAGGACATCGGAACGGATCTGGAGAGCCTCGGCGTGGTGAGGTCCGTGGTCGAAGTGGTCGACGGCTGCGCGGGCGGACAGCACGAGGGCAGGAAGGAACCTTGAGGTCCGACCGTAGTCGTCGCTGTAGTACGAGTCGGCGAGCCCGGCGGCGGTCGCCCGGAGGCGCGTGAGGTCGGGCTCGGAGTCGACGGTGTCGCCGAGCAGCAGGCGCCCGGTCGGGCCCATGGGCGGCGCGATGGCCTGCCTGAGGGGCATGAGGTCGACCTTGTCCGCGTCGTCACGGGTGGTGGCGTGGGGGGCGCCCGGTTCAAAGAGGGCTGCGGTGTGGACGCGGAGGGTACGGGCGAGCGCGTGGTACGTGTCGAGGCGCGCGGTGCCGCCTTGCTCAATTTTCTTCACGACACCGACGCTCAGGCCGGATTGCGCCGCGAGTTCTTCCTGAGTGAGCCCGCGCGCCTGCCGGAGTTTCCGGATCTGCGTACCGGGGAGGTCGGCGGGGGCGGTGTAGTCGGGCATACTGGTGCTCCGTTCTCTGGTCGCACTTAGAACGGTACCGCCGTCCGGCCCCCGCTTGCGGGGGCCGTACTGCTGTCAGCCCCAGGCATGACGAAGCGGCCCTCACCGCCCGGAGGCAGTGAGGGCCGCGGTCATGCGCCGTCGGGTATCCGGGTCTCGACTCTGGTGATCCGCTGCTCGTGATCCTCCAGGCGCCGACCGTGCTCGCCGAGCTGCTCGTCGTGAGCCCCGAGCCGGGGCATCACCCCGAGCCTCGCCGGAACACCCGGTCGCGCCGGCGTTCCGAGCCAGTCGTCCCGAATCTCGTCGACCAGGTCCGCGATCCGCAGGACCGCCCGCAGCAACCGCCACACCAGCCCCGCCAGCGCGGCGAGTGCAGCGAGCGCAACCGCCCAGGCCACCATCATGTCGACGCTCGCCACCCCGGTCGACGCCTCCGCCGTCACACGCCTCTCCGCGTCTTGACCAGCGAGTCCTGTGCAGCGTGCGAGATCCCGGTCGGCTTAAGCAGGCCAAAGTGGGTGAGGGTCCCGACCCCGAAGCTGACAAGGGCGAGGGTGGCAGCGGTCTGCACGCTGTAGCCGTCATCGTGCGGACCGGCGTACTCGGTGACGAACCCGGTCGCCGTGGACAACGCGAGCAGCAGGACCGCCTTCACGCCGGCGTGGGTGACTCTGGTGGTCACCAGGCCGACGAGGACGGGGAGGACGACGGAGACGAGGAGGCCGAACCAGTAGGCGCGGTCAAGGTCGACGGTCATGGTGAGAAGTCCTTTCGCAGGGTCAGGAGAAGAGTCGGCGCCACGTCTCGGGGCCGGGGTAGCCGTCCGCGTCCCCGGCGAGGGCCGGGACGCTGAGCTGGAAGTCGCGGACGTTCTTCCGGGTGTTTTCGCTGAACAGCGGGCCCCGGACGTACTTCGCGCCCGCGCGGTGCCGGGTGAAGCCGCGCCGGATCAGGCCGTCGTCGAGGGTGAGGACGGCGGGGTTGGTCTTGCCGACGATGAACGCCGAGCGACCGGGGAACGGTGGCACCGACGAGGACGGCTTCTTGCCGGGCAGTGTGCCCAGCAGCTTCTGGAGGCTGACCGGGCCCGGGACGCCGTCGGCGTCCTGGTGCGGCGCCGTCCCCGAGTAGCCCAACGACCGCTGGAAGTCGGAGAAGTTGAGGGTGTCGGCGTCGGTCCACTGCCTGCTGGGCCCGACCTTGTAGCGCTTCCCGAAGCCGCGCGCGACGAGGGCCTTGCCGACGGCCAGGACGTGATCCCCGACCGCCCCGTACCCGTACGCCAGCCCGTTGATCGTGACCTGGTACCGGGCGACACCGCCGCCGACCTCCCCGCCGGTCCCGCCCTGCGGCGCCGTCCCGTCCGGCCGCTTCGCCCCCGCCCGCACCCACGCGTACAGCGGATCCCCCGGACACGACGTCGGGTGCCCGTCGCGGTGACCGCGCACCCGGTCCCCCGCCTTGCCCCCGCTGCGCAGCCACTCGATCGCGTCGACGATGCCGTCGAGCTGGGCGTCCGTGGGCTGGACGAGCCCGGAGTCGCCGAGCATCGCGCACACCGCGTAGTCCGCCAGGTTGAGGGCGGCGGTGCCGTTGGCGCCGGTCCGCCGGTGCTGGCCTCGGCCCTCGAAGCCGTACCCGTGGGGGCAGACGACGATGTTGTACGCGATGTCGCTGTAGTCCTCCTTGGGGTTGGCGAGGTGGCTGGCCTGGAGGTCCCGCATCCGGCCCGCGCATGCGGAGTGGGCGTCCGGGTTCGCGAGGCTCTTGGGGACGTACGTGCCCTCGTAGTGCACCTTCACGCCGAGGGTGCTCGCGATGTATGCCAGCGGGTGCTTCGAGGGCTTCGCGCCCCACTGCGCGCGGGTGACGAGACGCATCACGCACCCGCCTTCCTGGACCACTGGCCGAAGCCGTCGCCCTCGGCGCGCGAGGTCGCCCAGTACGTGTCGTTGCCGTCGAGCAGCACCTGAAGGTTGCACGTCACGGTGCTCTCGGCATGGACCTGGACCACCAGGGCCGGGAAGACGGCTCCCTCCTCGACCCAGTTGCCGAAGTGACCGATGAAGCCCGTACGGCTGTCGACGGACCCGTTCTCGTGGAAGTCCCTCCGGCGCCGGTTCACCGCCGTGGCGTCGGCTTCAGTGAGCCGGTACAGGACAACGTCGCCAACCCCCGGCACGGGCGGGCTCGGGACCTTGCCGTCGATCGCGCCGTTGCTGGCCGCGACGACGGCCCAGTTCTTCGACTCCCAGAGGTTGTCCAGGGCCTTCGTCAGCTCCGGGCCCGACAGCGACTCGGTGAGCTGGTACGCGAGGTCGTGGAAGGGTCGGCTCACCTCCTGGAGGCTGGCCGGGAGGTGGTCGTAGCGGAAGTTGTGCAGCATCGCGGCGACGGCAGGGTGGAGGTCGGCGGCCATCAGGGCTCCTTACATGCGAAAGCCCCGCGGCCGGAGCGGGCGCGGGGCGGGGAAAGGGGGGCAGTCGGTCAGGAGGTGCCTTCGACCAGAACGGTGCGGTAGTCGAAGATGCCAGACGACGAGGCGTTGTTGACGCGGTGCTTGATCGTCACCGTGAGCGTCTCGCCGGGCGTCAGACCGGGCAGACGGTGCCGCAGGTCGAGCGACGTGTTGGAGCTGCCGGTGTTGATGAGGGCGGCGGAGTCCGTCGGGCTGTAGACCGTTCCCGACACCGTCCCGACCGCCTGCCACGAGGTGATTGCGTTCGCACTCGCCGTCGGGTTGCGCTGGGTCGAGCGGATCTCGACCATCACCACCCCCGACTGCGGCACCACCACCTGCGCCGACAGCGCCCCGCCGGACGCGTCCGTGTACGTTGTGGACGATGTCGACCTGCCAGCCGTCGCGTCCTCCGACTGCGCGGACGTCACGGTCATACGGTCAGCGGTGATCCGCATCCCCGGAAGCCAGGGCACAGTGCCTCCTACAGAGCGACGATGGCGGGAGTGGCCAGGCGTACGTCCGTGCCTGCGGCCTGGGGCTTGGTGACGCCGTTGACCGAGCGGATGACCGTCCACGTCTGCGGCGAGGCGGCGCCCGAGATGGCGGTGACTCGCACGACCTCCCCGCCGAGGCGGGCCTCGAAGGGGAACTCCGCGGGGAACGCGCTGGACGTGATCCAGAGAGGTCCGGCGGTGACGGCGACCGACAGGGACGTCGCGTTTGCCGAGACGCCGGCGGCGAGCTGGGATCCGTCGGTGTCCACCCGGGTCGGTGAGAGGCCCGTGAAGGACAGGTTGTCGATCGCGACGAAGTCACTGCCGCTGGACGTACTGTTGTCCTTCGCGTACCGGAAGGTCACGGTCGATCGGCCGGTGACGTCCACGATCGCCTGGGTCCATGGAGTGGTGCCCTGGGCGCGCAGCACCTGGACGCCGTCGACGAGGACCAGGAGCCGGTCGCCCTCGAATCCGGGGCCGGACGCCTCGGACGAGGTCCAGTACCAGAACCGCATCTCCGTCGCCCCGGCTGGGACGGCGATGA
Organism: Streptomyces sp.; assembly: GCA_036569285.1. Classification (GTDB taxonomy): domain Bacteria; phylum Actinomycetota; class Actinomycetes; order Streptomycetales; family Streptomycetaceae; genus Streptomyces. Next base: position 21,381 of record DATCQX010001028.1, on the reverse strand, counting down.
TGGCGTCCGAGGTCTGGTTGTGGGTGATCGCCCCGGAGCGCAAGGACCAGGTCCCGGTATGGGATTGCGCGTTGGTCCGCAGCCACGGCAGGGCGCCGCCGTTGGTGTACGGGATCTCGAAGACCGCGTCCTCGAAGTCCTCGACGGTGGCGAGCGCGCCCGTCGTCCACGGTCCGGCGGGCGAGCAGTTGAAGGTGATCTCCCACTTCCTCGGTAGGAGCGTCTCCTCCCAGGAGTCCACCAGCAGTTCGACCGCGCCGCCGCCCGCGAACCGCTTCGGGAGATTCACCAGCCGGATCTTGTCGCCGACGTCCAGCCCCAGCACCGCCGGGATCATCTCCGGGTGCCGGTGCAGACGGATCGTCACCGACGGATAGCGGGCCTCCGACCACGTCGACAGGTGCAGCAGCCAGCCCGCGATCTGCTCCGTCTGCTCGTCGGACCATAGCGACAGCGTCTTCGAGTCGGGGTAGTAGCCGATGTCCGCGATCGACAGCGGGCCCGTCGCCAGCGACGCCACCGCCGACGACCCGCCGTCGCGCTCGACCGTCCACTCGTTGCGGACCTGGTCGTCCTCGACGGGCTCCAGCGGCGGCGCGATCTGCCGCGACGCGTAGTCCAGCACCAGCTTGGGCTGCTGGTCGTACATGCTCGCGCGCGTCCGGTACAGCAGGCCCCGGGTCTGCGACTCGCCGAACACTCCGCCATCGGTCTCGGCCGCCGCGCGCAGCAGGTCCAGCAGCGCGGCCGGCCGCTGCGGGCCCACCCGCTGCGTGTCGGCAGGGTCGCCCACGATGGTGAGCGGGACGCCCTCCTCACGGCACAGGCGCTGTATCCGTGCCCCGGCCGTCTCGCCGGTGAACGCCAAGTCCGCAGAGTTATAGATGCCGTTGTTGACTGTGGGGGACACCGAGATGTGACCGAGTGCGGTGCCGTTCAGATCGGAGCTGTAGCCGCCCTCCGGTCCCCTGACACCGGAGATCCGGCCGACGGTGCCTGCGTAGGACGTTGTCACGATGCCTGTGCCGGTACCGCCGATGGGGACGAAATGGTGGGACCAGGACACGTTGGTGCCGCTCTGGACGGCCCACAGCCGCCACCTGCACCACACGCCGTAGATCTGGGTGGAGATGCTGAGCAGCGACGACGTGACCACGTTGTCGGCTGCGTCGTACCCGTACAGTTCGCAGCCGGTGGAGACGAGCATGAGCCGCCAGCGCCGCACGGTGCCTGTCCCCAGCCACTGAAGGAGAGTCCTTGCCGTGGTCGGGCCGGCGCCCGGCGTCTTGAACAAGAACTCGGTGTGCCACTGCGTCGTGCTGGCCGGCGCCGGGACCGTGCCTGAAAGGGTCGATCCGCCCTGGATCGTCGGGAGCGGCGCTGACCCGGCGAGGCTGCCCTCGGCGGCGAGCTGCATCCCGGCCGTCGACAGAGGCCGCACCCCAGCGGTCGGCGAGTAGAACTGCGTCGCGTTCGCGCCGTCCTCCAGCGGCCAGTACGCGATCGGATTCCCGGACGGGATGCGCCGGCGCAGCGTGCTGTCGAGAGACTTCTGCCCCTGGCTGAGCCGGCGCAGGATGCCCGCCGGTGCGATGGACGTCCACGCGTCCGCCTCCGACGTCGACCACACCGTCGGCCACTCCGGGACCTCCAGCTCGCAACGGGTCACCCGGTCAGTGATCCGTGCGTCGGCCGCAAGCGTCCAGGGACGGCTCACGCTGTCCGTGAACGAGGTAGTTCCGACCGGCTGAGCCGTGAAGTCGGGGTTGGCGACGATCGTGCCGTCGATGACGCTGCGGACCTGCGCCCGGTACGTGCGGCCCCGGACCGGGCGCCGAGGGATGGTGACCAGGTCGAGCTGTTGGGGGGCGACCGTCAGGGGGGCTGTGCTGGCGTAGATCGTCAGTGTGCCGGCACTGACGAGATCAGTTCCCACCTGGGTCCACGGGCCGTCCAAGGACGTGCCCCAGAAGAACCTGGTCACGCAGCCGCCTGCCCCGTTGTCGGCGTCCAGGGTGGCACGGAGCGCTGCACGGACGGGAAGCGCCGAGGGAAGCCCGATGGTCGTGAGCGCGCCGCTGGTGCCGTCCTGCGTGGTGTGCAGCATCAGTCGGCCGCCCTCGATCCGGAGGTGGTACGAGCGGTCCCCCGCAGCGCCCCACTTCCCGATGAGCACCTGCGCCCCGGCGTCGTACCACGACGCCTCGCCCTCCCACCGAAGGTCGAGGTCGGTGACGTTGAGGGCCGCGGTGTGGGGGGTGGTGGCTCGGTCGGGCAGGCCGGTCATGTCGAGGTAGGTGACTGGCCCGCCAGGGATCGTGAACCGTAGAGGGGTGTTGCGGCTGAGGAGTCCGTAGTACGGGCCCTCCGGGTTGCGGGACGTCCAGCGCCCGTCCCGGTTCGGAATGGTGAGTGCGGCCTCGGAGGGGTCGGCGGCGGTCGCCCGGTAGGCGCGGCCCCGGCGGTGCGTGATCGGGTCCCGGGTGTACGGGGACGGCGAGATGCGCGTCCACACCCCGCCGATCAGCACGTGGCTCTCCAGACCGAGCGGGTCCTGAGGGAACGGCACGACGATCTACCTCCTGCCGAGGACGAGTTGGACGTCGCCGCCGCCGACGGCCTGGACCTTCTTGCGGAGTTCACCGACCAGGAGGTTGCCGAACGCGGAGCCGTCGGAACCGAGGCGGACAACCCGCGGGGTCTGCCCCGCCCCGGCCACCCCCTGCACGCGGGCACCCGACGCCCACTCGCCCGGCGCCGGCGTGTCGACGAGCGACGACATCGACCGGTTGACCGCAGACCGCTGCCCCTCGACACCCCGGATCAGACCCTGGGCGGTGTACCGGCCGACCAGCGCCATCACCCTGCTCGGCGACTTGATCCCGAGGGACTTCCGGATCGACTTCGACATGGACTGGGCGATCCGCAGCATCTGCTGCTCGATCGCCCGCTGCTGCGACTGGAGCCCGCGTACGAGCCCGGCTGCGGCCTGGATGCCCGCTCCGTACATCGCGTCCCCGGCCGTCGCCCCGGCCTTGCCCGCCGCCTTGACGAGGGCGTTCTGCTCCGCGTTGATCGCCTTGATCTGCGCGGTGGACGCGTTCGCCAGGGACGCGGCGGCGGAGGAGCCCTGGGCGACCCCGGCCTGCGCGATCTGCGCGATCAGGTCGGCGGAGACGCCCTTGGAGCGCAGCTTGGCGAGGTTCGCCGCGAACTGTTCGGCGGCGCGGCGGTTGGCGCGGAGGCCGTCGAGGATCGACTCGGCCGAGTCGCCCTCGCTGCCCTGCTGCTGGGTGATGTTGGCGCCGTCGAGGACGCCCTTTTTCACGTCGGCGGCGAGGGCGTCGCGGGCCTTGATGAGGTCCGCGTACTGTTTCTGCGCGTCCTTCAGCCGCGAGGCGACGCGCTCCTCCTGCGAGGCGAGCGCGAGGAGCTTCTTCGCGCCGGCGCCGAGGGTCTTGAGTGCCGCCGTCCGGGCCTTCCCGGGGCGGAGGCTGTCGGCGAGGATGTCCGACACCTTGCCCGAGGCGGCCTTGATCTGCTTCGTCGATCCGGTGAGACCGTCGATCAGACCGCGGGCGATCCAGCGGCCCTGAGCCTTCGTCACCTTCGACGGCGAGGCGATGCCCAACGCCTTCGCGATCGGGCCCGGGATCACGCTCTTGGCCCAACTGATCAACTTGCTGCTGATCCAGCCGCCCATCGAGCTGATGCCGTTCCAGAGGCCCTGGACGACGTTCTTCCCCTTGGTCACCAGCAGGCCGCCGAGGTTGCCCATCGCGTTGGAGATCCGGCCCGGCAGGCCACGCACCCACGCGACCATCTCCATCGCCTTGGAGACGGTGGCAGTCTTGATGGCCGTCCAGTGTTTGATCACCAGCCCCAAGAGGGTCCAGTTCAAAAACGCTTGGTAGAGCATCCCGGGGACGCCCTTCACCCAGGCCACAGTGGCGTTCCACGCGGAGACGGTCGCGTTCTTGATCGTTGACCAGTGTTTGACGATCAACCCGATCAGAGTGAAGTTCAGGAACGCGCTGACCAGGGCATCCTTCGCCCAGACGACCGCCTTGACGATCCAGCCCCACACTGCGACCGTCGCCGACTTGATCTGGTCCCAGTACGCGATCACCAGCACGACGAGTGCGCCGATCGCGAGGCCGATCCAGCCGATCGGCCCGAGCGCCAGCACCCACGCCGCCGCCATCCGGCCACCCGCGATCAGGGCCTGCGTGCCCAGCAGCACCAGCGCCGGAACAAGGACAGAAGCGATGACGATGCCCGCTGTCTTAACCTCGCCGCCATGCTCCTTCAGGACCCCGCCGAAGCGGATGACCGCCGGAATGACGGTGCCGCCAAGGAACTCGACGAACCCCTGCTGGAGTCCCCGCTTGAACTGCTCAAGGCGGACGCCCGCATTGTCGCGGAGGCTGTCGCCCATCCGGTCAGCGGCCCCGCCGACGGAGCCGAGCGCCTTGGTCGCCGAGGACGGATCCAGCGCCATGAGCGCCCGCTGCGTGTCCTCGCTCTTGGTGCCGAACAGCGTGAGCGCGGTGTTGTTGCGGTCGGTGCCGTCCTTCATCTTCCGCAACCCGTCGAAGACGCTGTCCAGCGCCTTTGCCGCCCTCGGGCCGCCCTCGACGAACGCGGCCTGCATTTCCTTGCCGCTGAGGCCGATCGCCTTGAACGCCTTGTCGACGTTCGGACCGCCCTTCTGCGTGATCAGGACCAGTTCTTTGAGAGCGTCGGCGACCACGTCGGTGTCGCGCGCGCCCGCCTTCAGACCCTGGGAGAGCAGGCCGGTCGCCTGCACCCCGCTTACGCCGATCTGGCGGAAGATCGTCGAGTACTCGTTGAAGGTGTCGGCGATGTCGTCCGCGCGCGGCCCCATGTTCTGGAGGCCCGCAGTGAGCGCGTCGAGTGCTTCGGTGCCGTCCTTCGCGAGCCCGGTCTTGATCATCTGCCCGACGGCGTTCGCGGTCTGGCCAAGATCCAGCTCGAAGGTCTGAGACAGGTCCGAGACCTTCGTCGCCAGAGACTGAAGCTGAGCCTCCGTCGCCTGCGGAGGCGCGATCCCCGCGCGCATCGTCGCGCTGATCGCGTCCGCAGCACTCTGGAAGTCCTCGGTCACCGCGTTCGCGTACAACCGACCCGCGATCTTCCCGTACCGCTGAGCCTCCGCCGGAGTCGCCCCGAGCTGCGCGCCCAGACGGCCCGTGATCCGGCCCTGATCCAGAGCCTCCGTGATCCCCGCCACCAGCAGAGCCCCGGCAGCAGCACCGGCCGCCGACGCGATCCCTCCAGCGACGTTTTTCAAGCGCTCCAGGCGGTTCCCCGTCTCGGAGACCGCCTGGTCCGCGCCATCACCCGCGCCGTCGGTGAGGCCGTCGCCGACTTGGTCTCCGGCACGACGGCCAGCGGCGACGAACCGTCCGCGCGCGTTCCGGAGGCGTCCGTCCGCGCCGCGCACGACGCCCTCGCCGAGCTGCTCGCCAGCCTGCTGCCCGGCGCGGTCGGCGTCGGCGCCCATCTGCTGCCCGGCCTGCCGCATCGCCTGCTCGGCGCGGCGGAGGGCCGGGGTGACGCCTCGGTCGTCGATCGTGATGATGCCGTTCAGCTCTCCCACGGTCAGCGCCACGACTACCTCCTACGGGGGCGGGGAGCCTCGTCCGGAGGCGGTGTGAAGTGCCGTTGCAGACGGGAGTCAGCGGAGAACAGGCCGAAGATGCGGGCCTGAAGCCACCGCCACGACCGCTCGCGGAGAATCCCGGAGCCGACATCGACGCCGTACTCGGAGTGAAGGTCGGCCTCGATCAGCGACCACTGAGCAAGGATCTGGTCCCAGGTCAGCTGCCCGGCCGACCCTTTCCGCCCCTGCTTCGGCGCCGGGATGCCGCCCTCGTACCACTCGTAGAGGCTGGTGACGGGGTCGTACTCGCCGTGACCGACCCCGAGGAGCCGCGCGACGCCTGCCGACGGGCCTCCCGATTCGGGGCTTTTCCCGGCTGCTGCCCCGTACGCCAGTACTCCTTGGCGGTGTCCTTGTCAGCCGTCACCCAGAACATCGCGGTGAGCGCGACGTGCTTGAAGGGGCCCCACTTCACCTCGCGCATGAGCGGGTCGTACGCGGCGCCGAGGCACATGCGGTAAAGGTCGAGTTCCGCCTGGTCGTCCAGGACTTCCGCGTTGCTGGGGGCCTTCCCGCCGGCGGCGAGGCGGGCCGCGAGCGAGGTAATCCGCTCGATGCGGATGCCGTCCTCGGCGGACGGGTCCTCAATGCGGTACACGCGGATCTGCCCGTCGCGGCCCTTGACGGGAAGTTCGAGGAAGTTGTCGAGGAAGTTGTCGAGCGCCTCGAACTCATTCAGGTTGGTGCTGTCGGCCATCACGCCACCGGGTTCGTGATGAGCAGCAGCGGCCCGTCGCCGGTCAGCGTCACCTCGACCTGGTCGAGGGCCGTGTACTCGCCGCCGGACGGCGCCCAGGTGACGATCGCGGTGCCCTCGTACGCCTCCGGGAGCCCGTCGCGGTCGTAGTAGCGGACGTGAACCTGGGACGCCGACCCGAAGCCGTAGGCCGCAGCCCTCAACGCTTCGTGAGTGGGGTGGTAGACCTTGACCTGGTCGTTGATACGCCGGTTGATGGTGGTGCCCAGCTCCCAGCTCTGGCCGGTCTTGGTGTTGCCCGCCCAGCCGCCGGAGTCGTAGTCCGAGGAGTCCTCGATGTTGGGCTCGGCGGCCGGGGTGAACTCGGTGACGCCGGGGACGAGCTGCCAGTCGCTGCCGTCCTTGGCGGCGGACATGTCGATCTCCAGGCGCCAGCGGCGGGCGAGCGCGGTGATCGGGGTGGGGGTGGACATGCGGTCCTCCTAGTCGATCAAGTTGGTCCCGGGCCGCACGGTCCGGAAGTAGAAGTTACTGGTCAGCTCCATGCGGCCGTGGGCGTCCTGGCCGATCCACGCCTGGGACTGCCGCCACGACAGGGAGATATGGATGCCGCCGACCTGGTAGTGCTGCCGGTTGTGGAGCGCGTCGAAGAGCGCGTCGGCGAGATCGTCGATCGCGTCCGGGTCGCGGCCCGCGCGCATCCGGAACTGCACGCCGGTGATCGCGTCGGTGAGGTCGGTGTCCTCTACCGGGTACGCGGTCATCGCGATGGCCCGCTCCGGGGTGTCCGGCATGACGCCCCGGAAGATGCCGGTCTCGCCCTCGACGAAGACGTGGTCCGGGTCGAACGTGCCGATTCCCGCAGCGTCGAGGAGGGCGCCGATGCCGTCGAGGAGGCTGGACGTGTAGCTCATCGCAGCGCCCGCCTCACCTGCGCCGCGATGATCGCCGCCACCTGCGCGCGCTCCGAATTGAGGCTGTTCTCCAAGTACTTCGCGGTCCGGCCCGGCGCGTGCCGGTAGTCGAGCCGCTCGTGCTGGACCACGGCGTACGGGGTGTCGTACGACACCATCGCCGTCAGCGACGGCTCATCCACGCTCGCCGCCCCCGACCGCTGGAGCGCCGCCTCATCGAGCGGAACGACCTCATCAGAGACCTGGAGGACGTGCTCCGCCGCGAGGAACAGGCCCCGGGCGGCAGCGTCCCGGATCTGCCGTTCTGCCGCAGCGCCGTCGAAGCGGAACCGGAAGGACTGCGGCATGACGGCCCCCTATTCGAGTTGGATCTCCACGTGGTCGGGAGTGGGCAGCCCGCCGCCGTCGCGGTTCAGCGTCTGGATGACCTTCGCGACCCGGCCGCTCGGCAGCGTCACCAGCGAGAAAGGGGGCGCCGCCGTGCCGGGGGCGGCGTAGACCGTCGATGTCGAGGTGACCTGCTCCCCGGCTGGGGACCGGACGCCCCGCGTCTGCTCGTCCACGAAGCACCGCGCCACCACACCCGGCCCGTAGCGGGGTCCCTTGCTGGTGTCGCCGAGGTACGGCGCGATCGTCACCTCATGCCGCATCAGCCAGCGGGGGATCAGCACGAGAACACCGCCCCCATCCGGAAGATGCACGCCGTCAGGTCCGGGCTGAGGAGCGCATCCCAGGCAGCCGGGGCGATCTGACGGGCAGCGGAGTCCCCGCCCGCCGTGTCGCCGCCTGCCCCGCCCAAGGTGACAGACCCGATCGACACCGTGGACCACCCGGCCCCGTCCGCCCCCGACGGATTGCCCACCTCGGCCCACCACGCGACCTGCGCGCACACCGCGTCCCGGAACGCGGCGCGCACGAGCGGGTGGGTCGGCATTCCGGTGTTGTCGACGTCGTACAGGCATCCCCGCAGCACCTGCCGGTCCAGCATCTGCGATGCCTGTGCCAGCCGGGTCCCGGTGTTGGCCGGGGCGGGGGCGGTTCCGCCGGGGTACGCCTCGTACTCCGGGACCGTTGCGTACACGCGCCCGGCAGCGGGTGCGGTGACGTTGACGGTCTCGGTCGCTGTGACCGGGCTGCCGCCTGTCGTGCCGTTCCACAGCGCCAGGTACAGGCCCGGGGCGAGGTCGGCGGCGGGAGTCCAGCCGTAGCCGTACGATCCGGTCCCCGGATGGGAGACGCCGGTGGCGGTCGGGGCGAGGACGACGGCGCCGCCGACGACGCGGGTGATGCCGATCGTCGGGGTGGCGTCGAGGTCGACAAGGGGGCCGCCCTCGTAGCTGTACCACTGCGAGAGGAGAGCGGCGGTCCGGCCGGCGATGACGTCCATCATGTCCAGCTCCCTGGGGATCCGCCCGCAGTGCACAGATGCCACGCGCCAGCCGAGTCGAGGACGGCGTCTCCGGCTGTCCAAGCGCCAGCGGCGGGGGCTCCGGGGGTGTTCTTGAATCCGGCGATGCGGATGTTCGCGAGGCCGTTCTTGGCGCCGAGCCCCGCTACGCCGGTGGTGGGGTCAAGGGTGTGGACGGCAGCCCCGTACAGACCGGCCACTGATTCGAATCGTCCGGCCCACTGGGTGTTGTGCGCGTCGGCGGAGAGGCGGGCGTACGAGCGCTGTGTCCCGCCGTCGCCCCCGAAGTCGTTGTCGGACCAGTTGGAGATGAGGAGGTCCGCGCCGGTCGCCTCCAGGTCGAGGGCGCCTCCGCCCCGGCGGAAGCGGTAGCCCTTGCCTGTGCCGAGGACGGTGAGGTCGGCGCCGTCGAGGATGAGGCCGCCGATGATGGTGACGGACCCGTCCTCGCCGATGATGACCGTGGATCCGGCGATGACCTTGCCGGTGGGGCCGGTGAAGCGCGGCACGCTGCCGTCGGTTGCCGAGCCCGGCCCGCTCACCTTGCCCGCCGCGACGTTGTCGACGTAGCCCTTCGACGCGGCGGAGAGCGGCGTGTCCGGGGACGAGTCCGGGAGCGCGAGTTCGCCGGTCATGCTGTCGCCCGCCCTGTTGACCTTGCGGGTGTCGCCGGTTGCGGACACGTAGCCGGTGGCTGCCATCGCGCCTCCCCTTCGTCACGCGGCTACGCGGACGCGCCGATGATGTGGATGTCGTACGTCACCGGCGTGCCCGCACCGCTGTTGGCGATCTTCAGGAGGTCGCCGGTACCGGCCGTGACCGCGTAGCCCGTCGCGTCGGCCACGCCCGTCCCAACCGCGAGGAACGCCCCCGGACGCAGCGTCACCGTGGACGTCGCGCCCAGCAGCGTGGCCCACGCGTTGCTGGCCGCGTTCCCGACGACGACGCTGTTCGTGTTCCCGGCCGCCGCCGCGACGATGATCCCCTTGACCCGTGCGAACGTGACTGCCGACCCGAACGCATCGAGCAACACGCCCGCCAGGTCGAGGTCTTCCGTTGCGCTCGCCGCGAGCGTCCGCCGGTCGGAGAACACCCGGTCGGCCTTCCCCGCTCCCGTGCCGTTGGTCAAGGACATCGACCGAGACAGGGACTGCGCGGCCCGGCCGGTGCCGAGGTCGAGCGCAGAGGTCAGCTCCGCGAAGGCGCTGACCGCGAGCATCGTTCCAGAAAGAGGCATGGCTCCGTCCCCCAATCAGGTCGCGATGACGAGCGGCACGTGCCGCTTAAAGGCGGGCGTGGCGATCGTCGCCGGGGCCGTCGCGGTGATCCCGGAGCCCGACGTCTGCGCGAGGTTCCCCTCGCCCGACAGGACAGGCTTCGCGCCGGCCGAGCCCACCAGCGTCGGCACCGTCGTCGCTGCGACCGCCAGTGCCGCGTAGTACACGCCGCTCTTCGTGATCCGCACCGGCGCTGTCAGCGCGAACGTCTTCGCCGTGTCGGCTGCCCACGCCTCGCTGGTCTTGTCCGCGGACTGTGCGAGCAGCGCGCCCGCGCCCGAGTACAGGGCGGCGATCTGGTTCGTCAGCGAGCCGCCGGCCGTCCCCGCGCTGATGAACGTCAGGTTGCTGATCATGTCGCCGTCCTGGAGGTACAGGGCGACCGAGCACATGACGCCCGTCGCGGCGGCCGGGACGTCGTCCAGGCCCACGCGCGGCAAGTTCGCCCGGTGGAACGTCACCTCCGGGTCCGGGCGCCCGGCGGTGTTGAGCCAGCCGAGGTCGTTGCGGGGGTTCCCCTTGAATGCGCCGAGGAGTGTCACTGCTCGGCACCTCCGTTCTGCTCGGCCTCGGCCGGAGCCGCGGGCGTCTTCGCGGCGAGGATCTCCTCGCGCTTGCTGGTGATGCCGACGCGCGGCGTCTTGGCGGCGGCCTCGGCGTCCAGGACGCGGGTCGCCTCGTCGAGGTCGGCTTCGTCCAGGTAGGCCAGGACGTCGGCGGCCTTCTGCTTGGCCGGGTCGAAGGGGCCGTCGTCGGCCGGCGTGCGCTGTGCGGGGGTGCCGGTGACCAGCTCCTGGACGCGCTCTTCCTCAGTCAGCTCGTCGGCCGGGGCGACGCCGTAGCCGTGGCGCCGGAAGTACTCCAGCGCGGCCCGGCCCTCCTTTGTGGAGTCGTCGACGTGGCCGGTGCCCTTGGTGAAGGTCACGCCGACGGAGTCGCCGGTGAAGGACCGGACGGGGGCCTCGATCTTGTACCGGTTCATGGTCACCGCACCTTCACGTTGCGCAGGACCCCGCACGCCTTGGTGTTGCGGAGGACCGCGGCGACCGGGCCCATCTCGACCTCACCCGTCTTGACCGCACCCGCCTGCGAGAAGTCCGGGAGGAACGTCTCGATCAGCGGAGTCGACGCCATGGAGGCACCGTGGAAGGCGTCCAGCCCAAGGCTCACCGCGTAGATGTCGGTGAGGCCGGTGATGTTGCCGCCGCCGCCCGCACCGTCGGGGTCGCGGGTCTGGATCGGGATGATCGGCGCGGAGCCGTCGGCGCGGTCGCCGAGGTCGACGAGGACCCAGTCGCCGTACCGCTCGATCAGCATGCCGAGACTGTCGCGCTCGCTGGTGAACTGGCTCGCGCGGCGGGCGAGCGACTTGATGCGGCTGATCGACTTGGTGTTGCCGAGGATCGCCTTCACGCCGGCCGGGATCGAGCCGTCGGCGCCGGTGTCGCCGGATCCGGTCTGCGAGCCCATGATCCGGGACAGGAAGTCGTCGAACGCGTCGAACGCCGACATGGCGATGTCTTCGGTGGTCACCGTTGCCGGGGACCAGTCGAGGTATCCGGCCGTGATGCCCTCGTTGATCGGCAGGTACTCAGTGGTCTGGCCGACGAGGGCCTTGTCGAGGCCGTCGAAACCTGTGTCGTCGACGGCGGTGTCGCCGAGGATCAGCTCCTGCTGAAAGCGCGTCCGCATCGAGGTGAGCTTCTGCGAGAGCTGGAAGCTGATCTCGTTGCTCGCGGCGGAGCCGAGGCGGGCCAGCTTGCGGTCGACGGTGAACGCGCCGCCGAGCGGGTGGAGTTCGACGGTCTTCCGCTCGCGGGTCGCCTGGTTGGGGACGTACTCCTCGTTGAACCGGCGGAAGCTCGCGGTCGACGGGGCGAGGAGACGGGTGTAGCCGTAAGTGAGGCTGTCGCCGCCCGTGCCGGGGGTGACGGTGTCGTCCCAGACCATGTTGTTGAACAGCCAGCTGTTGCGGCGGAGGTTGTCGATGACGGCGAAGTCGATGTCCGCCTGGGTGTTGAGCTGCGCCTGAGCGAGCGTCACGGGCATGAGGTTCTCCCTGTAGGTCAGGTCTGGTAATGGTTCTGGATCGCCCCCGCGAGCGATCCGCCACGCTTCTTGACGGCCCCTTCGCCGGTGCCGCCGGACAGGTCCCCGCCGGACTTCCCGGCGATCTGGGAGGCGAAGGTGCCGGGGTTGTCCTTGACGGCGGCCTTGATGGCGTCGTCGAGGTTGGCGCCGAAGGTCTTCGCCGCCGGGTCGAGGTCGGCGATCTTCTGCCGGAATGACACGGAGTCGAGGAGGGCAGACGCTCGCGCGCCGTGCTTCTCGGCCCGCTCGCGTACGGCGTCGCGGACGGTCAGCTCGCGGAGCTGCGCGTCCCGCTTCTCGATCTCGGCCTGGGCTTCCTGGGCGGCGGCCGTGCGGCCCGCCTTCTCCGCCGCAGCGACGGCCTTCTCCTGATCGGTCAGATTCGCGGCCTTGAGCTTTTCCAGCTCGTCGGCAGCGCCCGAGTTGGCCTTGGCACGCTTCTCCCACTCGCGCGAATGGGCGAGCGTCTCCTTGTACTTGGCCTCCCAGTCGGTGGACTCGCCGGACCCCGATCCGGACTGTCCGGACCCTTGTCCGGACTGCTGTCCGCCCTGGTCACCGCCAGTGCCAGAGCCGCCGGTGTCGCCCTGCCCGGACTGTCCGGACTCACCGGATCCGGACTGTCCGCCGGTGCCGGAGCCTCCTCCGTCCCCTGCGCCGCCATCCGCGTAGAGGACGGGAGAAAAAGGGGCGTGTCCGTACGGGTGGGCCCAGCCGCCACCGGAGGGGCGGAGCCGGGGAAGGGTCTTCTTGCGCATGGGCGTTCTCCCGTTTCGGGTTGCCCGGCCCGCCGTGCGGCGGGCCGGAAGTTCAGAGGCGCGGGTGGCCCGCGCGCAAAGCCAGGAGGAGACTGTCCGCATGGAAGCAACGCTGATGACCTACGAGGGACCGGCCATCGTCGAAGGCGAGGCCATCGCCGAACTGCGGCTGAGAGTTTTCGCCGACTACGACGAAGGGGCCCCCTTCCCGGACGGCCCTCTTGGGTCCCTGCGTGGCTGGGAGGCGGAGATCCGGTACCCGGTGCTGCCCCGCGCGGTGTCTGCCTGGATTGATGCACCGGACGGAGTGACGGTCCGGCTCCCGAACGCGCCGCAGGTAGGGCGTGCTTTCGTCACCGTCGACAAGGCATACGGCGACGAATGGACAGTGCACCTCACAGGCGCTGGCGCACCGCCCGTTCCCGAGAACTAGCGGACGGCTCGGCGGGCAGGAGTGGCCGGACGCTCAGATGTAGCGGGCCGCGCGGGCACGTCGATCTGCTCACGGTGGCTCTTACGGGGAAGGCCGGTATCGGTGACCAACTCGCGAATCCGCCCTTGGTAGTCCCGAACCCGGACGGTGGCCCGCTTCTTCTGGTCCTCGTCGAGCGCCCCGGCGGCCTTCCGCTTCCACGCCCGGATCTGCCGCTCGTAGTACCGCTGCTGCTGCGTCTGCTCATATGATGCCCGCGGTGGCGGCTTCGGCCGGGGTCGGGTCACGCCAGGCAGGTAGATCGAGAGCGAGTGGCGGCAGTTCGGATGCATCAGCCCTGACGCGCGCGCCTCCGGAAGCGACCCGGCAACCCGGACTCGGACCATGTGGTCGTCCTCCGTCGCGTGCTCGACCTCCACCGTCCCAGCTCCGGACGCGCCATCCCGGCGAAGCACCTTCCCCTCCCACGGCTTGCAGCGAGGGCACTCCTCCGGAGCATCCGACACCACCACCAGATCGATCCCCGCAGCGGCAAGCCGGTCAGTGTGCGCCTCGACGGCCGCACGCCCGAGCGCCGACCGCGAAGCCATCTCCACGTACGAGGTGAGGTTCCAAGCCCTCCCGGACCGGTCCACGAACCCGGTGACCCCGCGGTCCGCAAAACGTGCGAGCGCGCGAGCCGCCGCCTCCCGGCGCGTCGAAGCCCCCAACAGAGGCGCCGCCGAAGCCTCAGCGATCACCTGCCGGTACACGTCCAACCCCTGCCGCAGCATCCGCAGATGCGCCGGGCCTGTCTCCGAGACGAGCGCCGCCGCCAGCCGATCCACGGCCGCCGCTGACGGCAGAGCCTCCGCCGCAGCGAGTGTCGGCCCCGTCGCCACCGCGCCGAGCTCAACGATCGCCGCCTGCTGGCCCCGGTCGTACGCCTCGGCGACGGCCTGGTGGATCGCGCCGGCCGCGTCGGTCTGGAGGGCGGCGATGATCTCCTCGATCGCGGTGCGAAGGTTGCCGATCGCGGCGAGCTTGAGGTCGACCCACCGCGGTGAGTCGAGGCCCTCCGCGAGCGCGCGCGTCACCTTCTCGATAAGCGCCAGCTCGGCCTGCTCATAAAGGCTGGAGATCGCGGAGGCGAGATCTTCGGCCATGTCGGGACTGACCGGCATCGGGGCCTCCTACGCGTCTGCTGCTCCGTCCCCGGTGGCTGCCTCGCCAGCCAGATCGTCCTCCGGCTGCTCGCCGAATACCGGCCGGTCGGCGCCGAGCCAGGTCGGGTCTTCGACCAGACGTCCGCTCTCCCGCATGATGCGGGCGACCTCCGCCTGCTGCTCCCGCGCGTCCCAGTCGGGATGCAGTAGGGCCACTCTCACCTCGGTCGACGCGGCTTCTGCCTGCGCCATGAGCGCTGCCGTCTCCGCCAGCGTTTTGATGTCGTCCTGGACTGAGTCCTGGAAGCGGACATCCGGCCGCTCCACCTCTACGCGCGGCGCGCTGGGAAACATCCCGGAGGCCACGAGCATCAGCCACGACTCAGTAATGTCCCCGATCTCTGGTGTCGCCAGTTCGGCCTTGCGCCCGCGAGTCGACATCGACCGGGCCGTCCGGGCCTTGATCTCCGTCGCCGTAACAGCAGCGCCGGCGGACTCGTCGCCGAACGTCCCCGCGCTGTACCCGGCGTTCCTGACGACCTTTTCCGCCAGCTCCGTTGCCGTCGCGCGGTGTTCCTCGTGACGGATCACGAACTGGTTCAGGGTGATGGCCTGATCGGCAGTCGGCGGAACGTTCATGGCGGCATAGACTTCACGGTCCTCCCATACCGAGCCCGCTCCCGGGCCCTGGTTGAGGAGGTAGCCCTGCGGGACGATGATCCGGGCCTTCGCGAGCCGGATGTCCCGCATCCACGAGGTGTACGTCTCGTCGATCGCCGAGAGGAATGTCTCCGCGCCCTGGAAGTCGCTCGTGCCGAGGCCAGCCGCGCCGGGAAGGTCCGCCCAGTCGGGGGCGTCCACCGTGTTCGGGATGTAGACGACGAGGAGCTTCGTCTCCATCCCGTGCGGAAGTTGTCGCGCGGGCGGGAGGTCCTTCGTGGCCTTGAAGTCGGCGAGTTCGCGCGGCTTGCCGAGGTTGTCTTCGGTGCCGTCGTAGACACCGTGGAAGATCCAGCCGGGCTCGTGCCGTTCCAGGTGGCGGACGACGCGTTGCCCGTCGACCTCCAGCACCGTCCAGAACGTCACGGCCCGGAGTTTCTCGCCGTGCGCGAATTCCGGTGCTGCTCCGTCTGCGCGGACTCGGCTGATCCAGGGAAGGGGGCTGATGCTGGTGTCCCAGACGATCCGCAGGTAGGCGCCGCCTAGGCCGGACCCGGCCTCGCCCGCCGCGATGAGGGTGCGCTTCAGGCCGGTGTTGAGCAGCTTCTCCAGCGCACCCTGAGTTCCGCTGTCGGAGACCTTCAGCGAGGGGGGCTCGGAGTAGAGGAGGTCGGCGGAGGTGCGGGCGATGTCCCGCGCCAAGGGCATGTGGAGGTTGGCCCGTTTTTCGCCCAGCGGGGTCGGCTCACCCCAGAACCAGCGGGCCATCCGCCCGACCACGCCGCCGCGGTACTGCGAGGGCCGGTTCTCAGCGGGGCCGAAGCGGGCGTTGTCGCGGTGCCGGTTGCGGTAGCGGTAGGACAGCCGGTCGGGGTTCGCTGAAAGCCATGCGGCCCAGTCCTCCATGTCGGAGCGGATCGCGGGGTGGATGGGGGGCCACGGGGTGTTCTTGTCAGGGAGCGGCATCCGTGGGTACCTCCTGCTCCGGTGGCGGCGTCCAGCCGAGGGCCACGAGCGTCGCGGCGGTGTCGTCGTCGATGAGGACGACGGCCTCGGCGAAGGTGCTGACGTCGTGCACCAGCAGGTCGAGGGTCAACGTCGGTCGCGCCCCGGCCTCGCTGGTGAGGGTCAGACTGCGCACGCCCCGGAGCGGCTGGCCGTCGATCTCGATGGTCCCGGCGCCGTGGCCTGTCAGGGAGAGCTTCGCGGAGCGCTCGCGCATGCCTGTTCCTCGTCTTCCTCGTAGGTGTCCGGGTTCTCCAGCCGGTCGGCGGCCTCCCGGAAGAACGCTGCGGTCTGCGCGCGGATCTTCTCCTCGGTGAGCGGCCCGTCCTCGGGGGTGAAAGTGATCGATCCCCAGTGGCCGCCGGTCTCGCCCACGCGGACGTACACCGGCAGCGTGATCTCTCCGGGCGTCATGCGGCCACCTCCAGGTCTGCACGGATCAGGTGCCGCCACTCATTCACCGAGCTGTGCAGCGCGTAGCGAAGGGCGTCGCAGGAGTGGTCGTTCGCCTTCAACGGCTTGTCCTCGCCCGCGAGCGCCGCCTTCTCGTCCCACGAGTACGACGGCAGCTCGCCGAGGAGCCCTTCGCAGGAGCGGTGGATGGACAGTCGGTCTGCGGCGAGCGCCATGCTCACCGACCGGATGCCGTCCTTCACAT
Organism: Streptomyces sp.; assembly: GCA_036569285.1. Taxonomy (GTDB): domain Bacteria; phylum Actinomycetota; class Actinomycetes; order Streptomycetales; family Streptomycetaceae; genus Streptomyces. The sequence goes on along the minus strand of DATCQX010001028.1, from coordinate 4,649 downwards.
CGTTGTCGGCCTTCGCCACCCCAGGCACACCGTCCGACCACAGCTGGGTCATGAAACTGGACGCCGAAGGGTCGACGAACAGCCAGTCCGGTTGGACCCCGGACGCGCCCTTGTGGCTGAAGTCGCGGAGCCAGCCCTGCACGGCCTTGCTGTACTGGGCGTCCGTCAGTTGGCGGTGTGCAGCCCGAGAGTCGTGCCGGTACTCCGAGGCGACGTACAGGCGGTCGTCCGCGCCGTGCCCGACGAGCAGGCCCACGAAGGGGTTGACCGTGCCGTAGTCCACGCCGACACACATCCACCGGCGCATCTCCGGGAGGATGTCCACGACGTGCCGGGCATCGTCGAAAGAGTCGTACACCGCGCCCGACGCGAGGCACCAGTCGCCGAGGATGAACCTGCGGTACCAGAGCCCCGTGTACTGCGCCTTCAGCCGGGCGACCATGCGCGGGTCAAGCGACGGGTTGTCGTCGAGGGTGAAGTGCCAGTGCGTCAGCCCCACCGCGTCCTTGCGGAGGATGAACTCCTTGCGCAGCCAGTGGAACGGGCCGTCCGGGTTCGTCGTCGCCAGCAGCCGGGACTGGTCGCCGACGCGAAGCCGAGACAGGAGCATCATCCAGAACTCGTACGGAAGCAACGTCGCCTCGTCGACGTAGGCGAGCGCGATCGTCGACCCGCGGATGCGGCCCTCCGCACGTGCGTCGGAGGCGCCGATCAGGTGCACGGTGCGGCCGAGGATCGTCGCGGTCGTCGACCCGGTGGTGTGGTGGACGTGCCTCGCGAGCGGCCCGAACAGGAACGTCGACTGCAACGGGTCGATGAGGTTCCGCTCGATCGTCTGGAGCGTACGGCCCACGATCACGATCAGGCCGTGGTCCGGGGCGACGGCGAGCCGCAGCAGGAATGCGATCAGGGAGGCGATCGTCTTGCCGCTGGACACCGCGCCTGACCACAGGGCGATCGGAACGTCCTGCGCCTCTACGATCGACCGGATCTGCGCTGGGGAGAGCGGCAGCTTGAGGTCACGGAGCATCACCCGCCCCCTCGTTCATGGCGTTGTACGCCGCCGTGAGCCCGGTCGCGAGCTGGCCGAGGAGGCTGATTCCCTCGTCGACGCCGTTGTTCGTGTCGAGCGCTTCGAGGCGGGTAGCGGTGGCCATCGCGGAGCCGATCCCGGTGAGCAGCGCCTTGCGGTCTTGCGCGGGCAGGCGTGCGGGGGTGTAGGAGACGGCCGTGCCGGCGGATACCTCAACGAGGTCGTAGCTGCCGGACTTGAGGTAGGCGAGTTCTTCTTCGACGACACCGTAGAGGTCGTTGATGATGGCGGCGCGGCGGGCTTTGGCGTCCTGCATTTTGGCCTCCGTGGCGACGGCGGTGAGGGTGCGGTCGTAGGTGAGGCCGAGGCGTTCGGAGTGGACGGTGACGGCGCGGCTGGAGCGGCCGAGTTCGCGGGCGATGGCGTTGCGGCCGAGGCCGAGGCCGTGAAGGCGTTTGAGTTCGGCGAGCTCGTCGTCGCTGAAGGGGACGGGGGTGTGGCCTTTGGGCATGGCCTCCACCTCCTGGGCGTGCGCAGGCCCGACGTCCGTGGGGAGCGCCGGGCCGGAGTCGGGGTGGGTCAGGCTTTCCAGCCCGCGTCCAAGCAAGACTGCGCGAACGCGTCGGCGCCCAACTGCCACGCGCTGGCGGACCCTTCAGAGCCACGCGCGAGGACGACCGCGTTGTCAGCGATGCCGTTCGTCTTACTGGACTGGGCCCACTTGTTGACCTTGTTGGCGAGGCTGACGCGGGCGCTGCTGGTCTGTGCGGCCTTGTAGCCCTTGGCGAAGTCGTCGCAGGCAAGTGATGCGGCGTCGTCGAGTTTGCTCGGGTCGACGGGTTCGTCGCTGCCGCTGCTGGAGCAGGCGGTGAGGGCGAGCGCGGCGAGCGCTACGGCGGCGAGGTGTCTGATGCGCATGTTCCCCCCTGGAACGGTGTGTTGAGGGGATCATGCCGTACGAGGAGTGATCGTTTCCGGGCATGCCAGATCTGCGGCCCATGATGGGACATGATCAGGCTGGACGTCAAGCAAGGTTGAGGTTCTGATTCGGGCGTGCACGCACGAAGGCCCCGCCGCGCGGAGGTCCGCGGCGGGGCCACAGCCAGAGCATGGCTGGCAGGGACGTGGATCAGCCTGCGGCCGACGCGAGGATCGCCTTCGCCTCGGCGGTGCATTCGCGGCAGACGCCGGGGCCGCCGCAACGGACCCGAATAGGGAACCCTTCGGCAGGCTCCGGGGTGTCACCCACCCAGTATCCGTCGGACACCCACCCCTCGCCACGAAGGGGAACCAGTGGGCCGTAGTCGAACTCCAGGTTGGCCCGGCTGACGCGCAGCGACCATTCACCGGAGATCCACTTTCCCCCTTGCCGGACCCAAACCCGTCCTGCACAGTCGCGTACCTGCTCCAGCGGTGTCGGAGTGTCAGTCATGGGGCGATGGTCCCCTCTGGTTGGCGTGCCGGGTAGCGGTTCCAGCGGTTTGTCAGCTTTCTGTCAACTTCCTTCGCGCGTCAGGACGTCACCGCGTCGACATGCTGCGCTCCCCTTCGGGCTCCTCGCCTGACTCGACAGGCACCCACTGGACGGTGGTCACCTCACGGGCCTCGACCTCGACGCCCTCGACCGGCTCGCCCCAGGGGGTGATCGGCCGCTAGGGCTTGCTGATCTCGCGATGGCGGCCGGTGTCAGTGAGGGTGTAGCGGATCAACCCGCCGCCGGGGTGCGGATTCTGGATCGTCGTAATGTCGCTCTGGTGATCCACAGCGCACCCTGCGAGGAGCGCGTCGGTCATGTCGAACTGAAGCTGTTCGCCGGTCATAGCACGCGGGAACTCCCACGTGCGACCGCCGTCGTCGCTGGTCTCTTTGCAGTACGCCGCAGAGTGATCGATGTCGGCGACCGGGCTGCTGTCGTAGATGCGAAGCCATTCGCTGTGACGGCCCACGGAGTACCTCCTGAAGTGGTAGACGGGCAGGGAGAAGGGCTGGGAGATGAGGGAGATGGATCGGTAGATGCGCAGGTCAAAGGCCGGTAGATGGGTCGGCCTGGACTCTTTGGGCGGTGGCCGGGGAAGGGGCTTCGAAATCCTTCCGGCGAACCCCCCACGTGGGCACCCCGCCCACCTTCACGGCGCGGTCGTGGGGGATGCCCAGGAGGGTCAGCCGGGCGCGCAGGTCCGTGACCGAACGCCCCTTCCACTGCCCCTGGTCCTGAAGGTGGGCGAGAACGGTGCGAAGGTGGACCGCAGAGGCATCACCCATGAGGTCAAGGAGGAGGGCCCGGACCGCTTCCCCCGAAGCCTGTGACGGGGCGACGGGGGCTTCCTCGGTAGGGGGCCGTCCGGCGCGCCAGGCGGCGATTGCCCAGGCGCCGGTCAGCAGCCACATGACGCCGGGGATCGCGCGGACGAGGCGCCAGAGCAGGTAGCCGCCGAGGGTGAGCAGGGCGAGGCGGGCCCAGCAGCCGAGCGCAGCCTTCCAGCCGGTGAGGTCGTCGCGCCGGCCGCGCGCGATCCAGGAGGCGGCGCGAGCGCCCAAGCGGCGGGTGAGCGCGGCGGACCCGGCGGCGATCTGAGCAGCGGGACGGGCGAGGCGGCTCACAGGATGCCCGCCCCTTCGACCGCAGCGACCACGCCGTCGCCCGCCGCATTGAGAGCGCCGGGAAGCCAGGAGAGCGCACCGGCCACGCCCGCGGTCAGGCAGAGGACGCTGCCGACGTAGGCGCCGCCGATGAGCCGCCGCTTGTCCTTCTTGCCTGAGGCCTTGTAGGAGAGAACGACGAGGGTGAAGGCGGCGACCACGATGACGGCCCCGGTCGCGGACAGTCCGGCGAGCTGGCCGCTGGTGAGGCCCGAGGCTGCGTTGGTTCCGGTGGTGGCGGTCGCGGTTCGGCCACCGGCGCCGTTGGCGACGGTGCCAGCGCGGGAGTGTGCCCAGCCGAGGATGCCGCCGGGGCAGGCTGCGGCGCAGGCCGCGGCGCTGAACCCTTTGGTGAAGGCGGAGATCTGGGTCCACTGCCGGTTGCCGGTCCACCAGGGGTGGGCGTTGGCGATGAGGACGATGAGTGCGGTGAGGAGTCCGCCGAGGGTGAGTGTGGTGGTGGCGGTCATCGGAGCACTCCGGTTAGGGCGGTAATGGGGTCGTACAAGTCGAGGGCGCCGACGGAGCCGACCAAAGCGGTGACGAGGAGGAAGCGGGGGACGGCGCGGCTGGTGTGCCGGTCCAGTCCCCAGGCGGCGGCGAGGGCGACTCCGGCGATGACGTACGCGGCGCCGATGCTGGCCTCGGTGCGGGCCTGACGCAGGGTGGCGGCCCAGATCCCGACGGGGCTGCGTCCGTCGGCCCAGGGGGTTAGTGCGGCGAGGATAGCGATGAGCATGCGCCAGGTGATCAGCCGCTCCCATGTCCAGTCCCAGATGCGCGCCCACAACGGCGGCGGAGATTCGGTCTCAGGATCGGGCGTCACGAGGAGGACCTCGTGGACATGGACGTGCCGCACTTCGACGGGTGCGGGCGGCGGTGGGGGCGGGACCGGCGGAGGCGTGGGTGGGATGCGCCAGGGCGGTATCTCGCCGGGGGCGGGCGGTCGGTCCGGGAGCGGGGCGCCGGCGGGGAT
>DATCQX010001027.1:0-15881 GCA_036569285.1 Streptomyces sp. | reverse complement strand
ACGCCCGCCTGTACGCCGAGTCCCGGCTGCGTGAACGCTGGCTCGGCGCCAACGCCGAGATCACGCACCGGCTCATGTCGGGCTGCGGCCGGAGCGAGGTCCTCGGGCTCATCGCCGAACGGGCCCGGGACATCACCGGCGCCGCCCTGGCCGTCGTCGCCACCCCGATGGCGGACACCGGGTCCTTCACGGTCGAGCTGGCCCTGGGGCAGGAGGCCGACTCCCTGCGCGGGCTCGTCCTGCCGGCCGGAGAGGGTCCGATCGGCGGGGCGTTCGCCCGCCGGGGCGCCGTCACCAGCGACGAACGGCTGTCCCTCGTCCCCGCTCTCGGCCCCTCCGTCGCGGTGCCCGTCGGGACCGCCGACGACGGGGTGCGCGGGGTGCTGCTGCTGGTGCGCGGCACGGGCCGGACGCCGTTCACGGACAAGGAGATCGAACCGCTCCAGATCTTCGCCGCCCAGGCCGCCATCGCGATGGAACTGGCCGAACGGCGCCGCGAGGCCGAGGAGATCGCCGTCCTCAAGGACCGCGACCGCATCGCCCGCGACCTCCACGACCTCGCGATCCAGCGGCTGTTCGCCACCGGCATGACGCTCCAGAGCGCGGGCCGGTTCATCGAGCACTCGGAGGCGTCCGAGCGGGTGCTGCGCGCGGTGGACGACCTCGACGAGACCATCAAGATCATCCGGTCGACGATCTTCGGCCTCCGCGCCCACGAGGGTGCCACCGGGAGCGGGCTGCGGGCCCGCGCGGTCCGTGTCGTCGGCGAGGCCGCCCCGGCCCTCGGGTTCGCGCCCGCCTTCCGCATGGAAGGGCTGATCGACACGGACGTCCCCAAGGAGATCGCGGACCATACGATCGCCGTGCTGTCCGAGGCCCTCACGAACATCGCCCGCCACGCCGGCGCCACCGGCGCCGAGGCCGTCCTGGCCACCGACGGACACGAAGTGGTCCTCACCGTCCGCGACGACGGCGTCGGCATCCCCGCCGACGGACGCCGCAGCGGACTGCGCAACATGGCCGAGCGGGCGCGGGAACTCGGCGGACGGCTGGAGTGGGACTGTCCGGCCGGGGGCGGTACGACGCTGGTGTGGCGCGTACCGGTGACCTCCGCGTAGCGCGAGTGGGCCGACCGGCCCGGGAACGGGGACGTTCGGCCCACGACGCCCCGGCTCCCCCGCGCCATCCTGGAGTCGTCGGCCAGGAAACGGACTCCTGACCGTCACGGTCCCGATCCCGCGCGGGAAGGGGGGGGACGCGGACCATTCCGGTGCGGAACGGCTGACCCGGGGGGGAGCCGCCTCCGCACAGATGCGCGGCCGGTCCGCACCGGCCGCGCATCGCCGTGTCCGCCACCACGCGCCTCAGGAAGCGTCAGAGCTTGCGCAGCCAGTCGTCCGCCACTCCGTGCAGGGCCTGTTCGGCGGGCTTCAGGTGGGTGTCGTCCATCCGGTAGGTCAGGTGGTCGACGACGTCCACGACACCGTCCAGACGGCGGGTCATGCCGACCGCCACGGGGATCTCGCTGCGCCGCTCCACCTGCCCGGAGAGGGTGACGACGCCGTCCTGGACCGTGACGTCGATGGTCTGCGGGACCAGCCACAGGGTGTCGACGAGGACCTCCTGCCGCACGGCGCGCAGGATCTCGGCGTCCGGGCGCAGGAAGACGTGGAGCAGGTCCCGGCGGGTGACGATGCCCACGAGCCGCGCCTCCTCGTCCACGACCGGCAGGCGTTCGATGCGGTGGGCGGCCATGAGCCGGGCGGCCTCGGTGACGGTGGCGTCGGCACGCACCGTGACCGCGGGCGCCGACATGATCCCGTCCACGGTGCGCGCCCCGCCTTTCGCCCAGGCGCGCCGGGCACGGGGGCTGATGCGGTGGCGCAGGCCGGACCGGCGTGTCCGGTGCGGCAGGAGATCGGTCCCGGAGACCACGCCGACCACCTTGCCGTCCCCGTCGACGACGGGGAGGCCGCCGACGCGGTGCTCGTCGAGCAGGCGCACCACCTCTTTGAACGGCGTCCCGCACGCGGCGGTGACCACCTCCTGGGTCATGAGGGCGCCGACCTTCATGGTCTTCATCTCCGGGCCTCCTCCGAACTGTGCGCGCGGCCGGTTCCACCGCGGGCTCCGACTCCAGGTTCCAGCGGCGGCAGGCTGGTCCCCAAGGGCTGAGCGGGCACAGGAGAAGGCCGGACGGGCCCCGCCGGGGCCCGGTGGACCCTGCCGCACGTGGAGGGCCGAACGTGTCTTCGAGTCGCCCTCGGCGGACTCTCCCCGCGTGTTCATCTCCCGGGTTCGGCCGATCCGTTCGCGACGAGTCCGGCCCGGCTCGCGATGAGCGCCGCCTCCACCCGCGTGCGGACGTCGAGCTTGGCCAGCAGCTTCTGCACGTGTGTCTTGACGGTGCTCTCCTCGATACGCAGTCGGCGGGCGATCTGCGCGTTGCTCAGGGCGTGTCCGACCAGGGCGAGGACTTCGCGTTCCCGCGGTGTCAGACCGTCGGGCAGCGTGACGATCCCGATGCCGTGGCCGGCCGTCCGGGCGATCAGCCGTCGGGTCGGGCCCGGTGAGACGAACCCGTCACCGCGGGCGACCGCCCGGATGCCGTCCAGCAACGTGGCCGCGGAGTCGTCCTTCAGCACGAACCCCGTGGCTCCGGCCCGCGACGTCCCGAACAGGTACTCGTCGAGGTCGAAGGTCGTGAGCGCGAGGACGGCGGGCGGACCTGCCTGGGCCATGATCTGACGGGTGGCCGCGACGCCGTCCAGCCGCGGCATACGCACGTCCATGACCACCACGTCGGGGCGGAGCCGGGCGGCCGGCTCCACCGCGGCCACCCCGTCGACCATGAGGTCGGGCTCGACATCGATCATCATGCGCATGCTGGTACGCACCAGGTCCTGATCGTCGGCGAGCAGCACGGAGATGGTCACCGGCGCCATGCCCCCCCCTCGGAAGGGGCAGCGTCGCGTCGACCCGCCAGCCGCCGTCCGGCCGGGGGCCCGCGGTGGCCGAGCCTCCGCACAGCGCGGCGCGTTCCCGCATCCCGATGAGCCCATGACCGGCGGTCGGGCCGGTCCGCGGCCCGCCCTGGGGCGTTCCCTCGTCGTCGACACGGATGCACAGCCGGTCCCTGCCGTAGTCGAGACTGACCGTCGCGTGGGGTGGCCGGGCGTGGCGGGCCACGTTCGTCAACGCCTCCTGGACGATGCGGTAGGCCGCGAGGTCGGCCATGGGGGGCAGGGGCCCGGCTCGCCGGTGGTCACGACGTCCACCGCGGCGCCGGCCCGGCGCGCCTGGTCGGCCAGCGCCTCGACCTCCCGCAGCGACGGCCGCGCCACGAGGCCGGCGGCGGCCTCGTCGTCCCGGAGCGAGTCCAGCGCGCCGCGCAGCTCGCCCAGCGCGGCGCCGACCTCCCGGCCGATCTCGGCGAGGGCCTCGCCCTGCGGGGTGTGCCGGTCCCGGTGGACATGGCCGACGGCCGTGACCCGCATCGCCACCGCACTGAGCCGGCCCGCCACCGCGTCGTGCAACTCACGGGCCAGGCACAGCCGTTCGGCCTGCTCGGCCTGCGCGGCGGCCAACTGGACGCGGCTGCGCGCCGCGTCGGCCCCACCAGCCCGAAGTCGTAGGCCTCGGTGCCCGACAGGACGCGGTAGGCGTCCGCGGCGACGAACGCGCCCAGCGCGGCGATGGCCGCCAGCCGCAACCGGGTCGTGCCCGCCGCGATCGCGCTGAACGCGGCCACCCACACGCCTGCCTGCGCCAGGGCGGGCGGCGGCGTGACCTGGTCACCCGGCCAGACCGACGTGGCCAGGTACCCCAGGCCGACGACGGCCAGAGCCGTCACCGGACGCGAGCGGCGCAACAGGACGGCGAGCGTGAACACGGCCACGAAGCCGCTACGGGGCGCCGACGGCCGTCGCTCGCTTCTCGTCCTCATCACGCTCTTCCTGTCGCCTGCGGTCGGCGCGTCGGAAGGGGGCGTCGACCGCCCGGCGCCAGACGAGTTCGAACGGGCCCTGGCCGAAGTGCCGCAGCCACCACCGGGCGGCGAGCATCAGCAGGGCGCTGATCGCCGCCTAGGAAAGCGCCGTACCAAGGGGCCGAACGGTCCCAGAGCAAGTCCCCACGAGGAGAACGCCACCAACGCGACGACGTTCTGCAGCATGTAGCACGACAACGCGGTGCGGCCGACGTCCGCGAGGCGGCGGCCGAGGCCGCCGACGGGGTGGCGGCGCAGCAGGACGAGGATCAGGCCCAGATAGCCGAACGCCACGATCGGAGCGACGGTGTAGCGGGACAGCGCCCCGACGACGTCCCTCCCCGCCAGGGGCAGGTTCTCCCACGCCGTCAGCGTTCCGCCGATGGCCAGCCCGCCCACCGCGAGCCGGCGGCTCATCGTGTGCGCCCGCGCGTCGTCCCTGAACAGTCCCGCCCGCCACAGCAGCACGCCGCACAGGAAGAGGAACGCCACCAAGGGCGGGGCGATGACGAACGCCTCCTCGCGAAGGGTCCAGAAGTTCTCCACGCGGTCCGCCACCTGGGCGACGTACGTCGTGGGCATGTCGAAGCCGTCCCAGTCACCGCCGGACCCGTCCGCGAACGAGCCCCCGCCAGCACGGTCGCCACCACCAGCCGGCGGGTCCGCAGGAGCAGGAGCGAGCGCCACTCGTACCGCCATGGCCGGCGCAGCCCGCGCCGGACCGCCGACTCGAACTGGATCGCCATGCCGACGCCGAACAGAATCGACAGGAGCCCGAGGAACTTGCCGTTCCGATGATGGCGACACCGCGCAGCACGTCCAGCGACTGTACGCGCCGGCTCGCCTGCGACTTGGTTTCCTTCGACATCAGGCGAAGCTATGGCGGCGGTGTCCGCGGACACGTCAGACCGGTGTACAGGACCGCCTCATCACTTCGGCGGAGGGACGGCCCGCAGAAGGGATGACGCCGGGTGACGCCCCGCAGGCTCACGGAACCGTCAGGCCCCCGCCCGTTCCGCCGCCAGCTCCTTCGCGATCTGTTCCGCCCACGCCGAGACCGCGGCGAAGTCCCGGAAGTCCCCGCCCTTGCCGGAGGAGAGGATCCGTCCGGCGACCCAGCCCCGCGCGCCCTCCTCCAGGCAGCCGCCGAAGGTGACGTGCCCGCGGGCGTCCAGCAAGGTCAGGGCGCGTCGGGCCGCGCGGACGGGCGGGATGTCGCGCTCGGCGGCGGAGGCGTCGAGGGGGCCGCTGCTGAAGAGCCACAGGGGCCGGCGGCGCAGGGTGTGGCGGTGCCGGCGGACGAAGCGGCGGGCGTCGCGGTGCCAGCGCCCGGCGTACAGCGCGCCGCCGACGACGACGGCCTCGTACCGGATGACGTCGGTGACGTCGGCGGCCGGGCGGGTCTCGGTGGTCAGGCCCTTCTCGCGCAGGGCGGCGGCGACCGCCTCGGCGATGCGTGCCGTCGATCCGTTGGTGGTGCCGTAGGCGATCAGGACGGTCATGGCGTTTCCTCTCCTCTCACCGGGTGCGGGTGTCGTCCAGGCGGTGGGTCAGCCGGTCCAGGACGTCCACCACGCCGTCGACGCGGCGGGTCATGGAGACGGCGGTCTCGATGTCGCTCCTGAGCTCCAGCTGCCCGGCGAGCGTCACGACGCCGTCCGCCACGAGGACGTCGACGCTGTACGGGGGCAGCAGCAGGCCGCGCACCAGCACCTCGTCGATCACCTCGGCGCGGATGTCCGCGTCGGGCCGCAGGAAGACCCTGAGCAGGTCGCCGCGGGTGACGATCCCGACGAGCCGGTCCTCCACGTCGAGGACGGGGAGCCGTTCCACACACCGCTCGGCCATGGTGCGGGCGGCCTCGGCGATGGTGTCCTCGGCGTGGACGGTGACGGGCGGCCAGGACATCAGCTGCCCGGCCGTACGCCCCTTCGCCTTGGCCGCCCGGCGCCGGCCCGCGCGGGTGAGCCGGCCCGGAGCGCCGGGCGGGACGGCCGCCTGCCGGGCGATCAGGTCCGTTTCCGAGACGACCCCGAGGACCTTGTCGTCCCCGTCGAGCACGGGCAGTCCGCTGATCGCGTGGTCCGCGAGCAGCCGGGCGACCTGCTTGAACGGGGTGTCGGGGAGGGCGTGGACGACGTCCGACGTCATCACGGAGCCCACTTTGTCGTGTCGCATGTCGGTTCCCTTCACCTCAGCCGGCGCAGATAGGGGTCGTGGGTCCGGTGCGGCAGCAGCCGTATCCGGGCGTCGAGCGCGGTGACGCCGTCCGGCGTGGCGAGGACCGGGTTGAGGTCGGCCTCGGCGAGCTGGGGCAGGTCGGACGCCATCCGGGACAGCCGCAGGAGCAGCTGCTCCAGGTCCTCCAGGGCCAGGGGGCCGCTGCCGTCCGTGCCGAACAGCAGGGGTGCGCAGCGCGGGGACGTCATCAGGTCGTGGACGTCGTGGTCGGTGAGCGGGGCGAGCCGGGCCGCGTGGTCGGCGAGGACCTCCGTGGCCGTACCGCCGAGACCGAACAGGACGAGCGGGCCGAACACGTCGTCCTGCACGACACCCGCGAACAGTTCGGTGCCCCGCCCCGCGAGCGCCTGCACCAGCACTCCGCTCATCTGCCCGCCGAAACGCTCCGTCAGCTCACGGAAGGCGGCACGGACCTGGGAGTCGCCCCGCAGATCGAGGCGGACGGCGCCCTCGGCGCTCTTGTGCACCAGCCCCGGCCAGTGGGCCTTGAGGACGACGCGCCCGTCGGCCCCGCGCAGCCGCTCCGCCGCGCACACCGCCTCGTCCTCCGTTCCGGCCCACGCCCACGGGATCTGCGGCACGCCGTAGCAGGCGAGGAGTTCGGCGCAGGCCCGCGGATCGAGCCAGCCGCCCTCGGGGTGGGCGGCGAGGTAGGCGGCCACGACGGAAGAGGCCCGGTCGGTCTCGATGCCGCCGAGTTCCGGGACGACGCCCGCGGGCCGCGCCAGCCAGGCGGAGCGGCCGGCCGCGTGAGCCAGCGCGCGGGCCGCCGCCTGCGGTTCGGCGTACGACGGGACGGTGCCGCCGTCCGCGGCGGGCAGCAGCGTGACCGGCACGTCCTGCTCCAGCCGCACGGCCAGCACCGGCTTCGTCCGGCGGCCGGGACCGGAGGTGAGCGCGCGCACCAGGTCGTCCCCGGTCGCGGCGGCCACCGCCGTCGGCACCAGCGCGACCAGCACGGCGTCGACGTTCGGGTACGCCAGCACCCGGTCCACGCACGCGGTCAGCTGGGCCTCCGTCACGGCGGCGGTCGCGTCGACCGGGTTCCCGGCCGTGGCCCCGGCGGGCAGGTCTTCGAGGACGGCCCCGGGGAGCGGGGGCAGCACGAGCCCGGCCTCCGTGCAGGCGTCCGCCGCGAGCACCCCGGCGCCGCCCGCGTTGGTGACGACCGCCACGCGGGTTCCGCCGGGCAGCGGCTGGGAGTGGAACAGGGCGGCAGTCTCCAGGAGTTCACCGACCGAGCGGGTCGCCGTGATCCCCGCCTGCGTGAACAGGGCCTGCCGGGTCATGGTGGGGGTGGCCGCGGCGGCGGTGTGCGAGGCGGCGGCCCGCCGGCCCGCGTCGGTGCGCCCGGCGTCCACGGTCAGGACCGGGATCCGGCGGGTGACGCGGCGGGCGGTGCGGGAGAAGGCGCGCGGGTTGCCGAACGACTCCAGGTGCAGCACGGCCAGCGAGGTGCGGCCGTCGTCCTCCCACCACTGGAGCAGGTCGTTGCCGCTGACGTCGTACTTGTCGCCCAGCGACACGAACGACGACACCCCGATGCCCAGCCGCGACATCCCGTCGAGCAGGGCGATCCCCACCCCGCCGGACTGCACGGCGATCCCGGCGGCGCCGGGCAGCGGGTGCCGGGCGGCGAAGGTGGCGTCCAGGCGCAGCCCGGGCTCGGTGTTGACGACGCCGAGGCAGTTGGGGCCCACCAGCCGCATGCCGTACGTCCGGCAGGCGGCCAGCAGACCGCGGGCCTGCTCGGCGTCCAGGCCGGAGGAGACCACGACGAGCGCGCGCACCCCGGCCCTGCCGCACTCCTCGGCCGTCGCCGGGACCGCCGCCGCGGGGACCGCCACGACCACCAGGTCCGGGGTCCTCGGCAGCAGGCTCACCGCCGGGTAGGAGGGCACACCGAGGATCGACGTCACGCTCGGGTTCACGGCGAACAGACGGCGGGCGAAACCGCCCGTGTGCAGGTGGTGCAGGACGGCGCGGCCCACCGAGCCGGGGGTGCGCCCCGCGCCGACGACGGCGACCGCCGCCGGGCGCAGCAGGGCCCGCAGGCTCGCCACGTCCGCCAGCTTGCCGCGTTCCTCGACGGCCGTGAGGTAGGTGTCGTCCTCGTCGAGCCGGATCGTGCAGCGCACCTCGGGGCCCTCGAAGCGGCGCGTGACGCGCAGGCCCAGGTCGGCGAAGAGGCGCAGGATCTCCCGGTTCTCGCTGAGCGCGTCGGCCGTGAACTCGCGGACGCCGTCCGTGAGGGCCGCCGACACCAGGTGCTCGACCAGCAGGGTCCCCACCCCTCGGTGGTGCACCCCCTCCGCCACCGCCACGGAGATCTCCGCCCGGTCGCCGTCGCCGCAGGTGTCGTACTCGGCGAGCCCGAGGACCTGCCCGTGCGCCTCGGCCAGCAGCGCCCGGTAGCCGGGGCGGGCCGGCGCGCAGGCCCGGTCGGCCGCCTGGGCCGCCGAGCGGCGGCTCGGGGCGAAGAACCTCAGCCGGAGGTGTTCCGGGGACATCTCCTCGTACAGCCCTTCCAGCTGGTCGTGGTCGCCGGGCCGTACGGGCCGGATGCACACCGTGGTCCCGTCCGCGAGCAGCGCGTGCGCGGGCGTGCGGTCGAGCAGGTCGTCCGTCATGGGGGACTCCTTCGGAAACGGTCGATACTGCGAGCATCCGGCGCGGCGCGGGCCCCCGGCATGGGCTGACGGGGGCCCGGGAGGGGGCCGACCGGCCCCCTTCGGTCAGGCCATCAGGCGGGTCAGGTCCAGCAGGCGGTTGGTGTAGCCCCACTCGTTGTCGTACCAGCCGAAGACCTTGGCCAGCGTGCCGCCGACCTGGGTCAGCGCCGGGTCGAAGACGCAGGAGGACGGGTCACCGATCACGTCGCGGGACACGATCGGCGCGTGCGAGACCCGCAGGACGCCGCGCAGCGCCCCCTGGGCCGCCGTCTCGAACGCGTCGTTGACCTCGTCCCGCGACGCCGGGCGGTTCAGGACCACCGTCAGGTCGGTGAGCGAGCCGTCCTCCACCGGCACCCGCACCGCGATCCCGTCCAGCGCCCCGGCCAGCTCCGGCAGGACCAGGCCCACCGCGCGGGCGGCACCCGTACCGGTCGGGATGATGCTGAGGGCGGCGGAGCGGGCCCGGCGCAGGTCCTTGTGCGGGCCGTCGATCAGCGACTGGTCGTTGGTGTAGCCGTGCACCGTGGTGAGCATGCCGCGCTCCACGCCGAACGCGTCGTCGAGGACCTTCACCATCGGCGCGACGCAGTTCGTGGTGCAGGACGCGGCCGACACGATCCGGTCGCGCTCGGGGTCGTAGTCGCCGTGGTTGACGCCCACGACGAGCGTCGCGTCCACCTCCTTGCCGGGCGCGGACAGCAGCACCCTGCGGGCACCCGCCTTCAGGTGCAGGGCCGCCGAGTCGCGGTCGCGGAACCGCCCGGTGGACTCGATCACGACGTCCACGCCGGACTCCGCCCAGCGCAGCGCCGCCGGATCGCGTTCCGCGGTGACGGCGATCCGCCGCTCGTCCACGGTGATCGACTTCTCGTCGTGGGTGATCTCCCGCCCGAGACGCCCGAACGTCGAGTCGTACTGCAGGAGATGGGCCAGGGTGGCGGCGGGGGCGACGTCGTTGACGGCGACGACCTCGATGCCCTCGTCGCGTTCCAGGGCCGCGCGCAGATAGGTGCGGCCGATCCGGCCGAAGCCGTTGATGCCGACACGTACGGTCATGGTGGTGAACTCCTTTTCCTGTGAGGGGTGTTCAGGCGTTCCAGGTCCAGTCGGCGATCTCCGGCAGGTCGGTGCCGTGCTCGCGGATCCAGGCGTGGTGGCGGGTCCGGGCGTCGGCCATGGCCTGGCGGACGGCCGAGGCGCGGACGGCGAGACCGGGGACGCGGTCGATGACGTCCATGACGAGGCGGTAGCGGTCGAGGTCGTTGCGGACGACCATGTCGAACGGTGTGGTCGTGGTCCCGGACTCCTTGTAGCCGCGCACGTGCAGGTGCGCGTGTCCGGTGCGGCGGTAGGTGAGGCGGTGGATGAGCCACGGGTAGCCGTGGTAGGCGAAGATCACCGGTTTGTCGGGGGTGAAGAGGCCGTCGTACTCGAAGTCGCTCATGCCGTGCGGGTGTTCGCCACGGGGGAGCAGACGGGTCATGTCGACGACGTTGACGACACGCACCTTCAGGTCGGGGAGGTGCCGCCGGAGCAACTGGGCCGCGGCCAGGACCTCCTGGGTGGGGACGTCGCCCGCGCAGGCCAGGACGGCGTCCGGTTCGCCGCCGTCCTCGGTGCCCGCCCACTCCCAGATCCCGGCGCCGCGCGCGCAGTGGGCACGGGCCTGCTCCAGCGACAGCCAGTCGAAGCAGGGCTGTTTCCCGGCGACGATCACATTGACGTGGTCGCGGCTGCGCAGGGCGTGATCGGCCACGGACAGCAGGGTGTTGGCGTCCGGCGGGAGGTAGACGCGGACGACCTCGGGGCTCTTGTTGAGGACGTGGTCGACGAAGCCGGGGTCCTGGTGGGAGAAGCCGTTGTGGTCCTGGCGCCACACGTGGGAGGTGAGCAGGTAGTTGAGGGAGGCGATCGGCGCGCGCCAGGGCAGCTCCCGCGACGTCTTCAGCCACTTGATGTGCTGGTTGACCATCGAGTCGACGATGTGGACGAACGCCTCGTAGCAGGAGAACAGTCCGTGACGGCCGGTGAGGAGGTAGCCCTCCAGCCAGCCCTGGCAGAGGTGTTCGGAGAGGATCTCCAGGACACGGCCGTGGCGTTCGAGGTGTTCGTCGGTGGGCAGGAGCGCGGCCTGCCACGCCTTGCCGCTCGCGTCGAAGACGGCCTGGAGACGGTTGGAGGCCGTCTCGTCGGGGCCGACGATGCGGAAGTCCCGCCGCAGCCGGGTGTCGTGCATGAGACGGGAGAGGAAGTCGCCCAGGACGCGGGTGGGTTCGTGGAGGGTGGTGCCGGGTTTCTCCACGGGGACGGCGAAGTCGTCCAGGCCCTGGAGCGGCAACTCCCGCACGAGGAGGCCGCCGTTGGCGTGGGGGGTGGCGCCGAGCCGTTTCTTTC
Source organism: Streptomyces sp. (assembly GCA_036569285.1). Classification (GTDB taxonomy): domain Bacteria; phylum Actinomycetota; class Actinomycetes; order Streptomycetales; family Streptomycetaceae; genus Streptomyces. The sequence continues at coordinate 4,583 of DATCQX010001027.1, read as the reverse complement.
CCTCGGGGACGCAGGCGAGGACGTCGAGGGCGGGGCGCCCTTGGGAGTCGAACAGTTCCTCGGGGTGGTAGGAGCGCAGCCACGCCTCCAACTGCCGCAAGTGGTCCGGGTTTTCACGGACCTCGGGCAGGGGGACCTGGTGGGCGCGCCAGGTGCCCTCGACGGGGTCGCCGTCGACCTCGGCGGGGCCCGTCCAGCCTTTCGGGGTGCGCAGGACGATCACCGGCCAGTGGACGCGTTCGGTGATGCCGTTCTCACGGGCGGTCTGCTGCATGAGGGCGATCTGGTCGAGGGCGGTGTCCATCGCGTCGGCCAGTGCGCGGTGGACCTCGTGGGGGTTGTCGCCGGTGACGTGGATCGGGTGGTGGCCGTATCCGCGCAGGAGCTCGTCGAGTTCGGACTGGGGGAGGCGGGAGAGGACCGTCGGGTTGGCGATCTTGTAGCCGTTGAGGTGGAGGATCGGCAGGACGGCGCCGTCGTGGAGGGGGTCGAGGAACTTGTTGGCGTGCCAGGAGGCGGCGAGCGGGCCCGTCTCGGCCTCGCCGTCGCCGATCACACAGGTCACCAGCAGGTTCGGGTTGTCGAAGGCGGCGCCGTAGGCGTGGGCGAGGGAGTAGCCGAGTTCGCCGCCCTCGTGGATCGAGCCGGGGGTCTCCGGGGCGACGTGACTCGGGACGCCACCGGGGAAGGAGAACTGCCGGAAGAGGCGTTCCATGCCGGTCGCGTCGCGGGAGACGTCCGGGTAGGTGTCGGCGTAACTGCCGTCCAGCCAGGACCCCGCCAGCACCGCCGGGCCGCCGTGTCCCGGCCCCCAGATGCACAGGGCGTCGAGGCCGCGGGCTTTGACGACGCGGTTGAGGTGCGTGTACACGAGGGTGAGGCCGGGGGAGGTGCCCCAGTGGCCCAGCAGGCGGGGTTTGATGTGCTCGGGCCTCAGGGGCTCGGTGAGCAGCGGGTTGGACATCAGGTAGATCTGGCCGGCGGCGAGGTAGTTGGCGGCCCGCCAGTGGGCGTCCAGGGCGTGCAGCTCGGTGTCGGACAGTTCAGGCATCAGGGGGCTCCAGCAGGGGTCTCAGTGGTGTTCGGGTACGACGGCGACGGGGCAGGCGGCGTGGTGCAGAAGCCGGCGGGTGACCTGGCCGAGCCGGCCGGGGAGCATGCGGGTACCCACGACGAGGAGGTCCGCTTCACAGGACGCCGAGACCAGCACCTGCCGGGCATGTCCCTCGACGGTGTGCCGGCGGATCCGCAGCCCCTCGGGGACACGCCGCAGCGCCCTCTCCAGCGCCGCCACAGCCCGCTCCTCGTGCCCGGGGCGCCTCCACGTGCGGACGGCCTCCAGTTCCGCGCCGCGCACCTGGGCCTCCCGCAGCGCGAACCGCACGGCGGCCGACCCGCCGACGCCGACCACGACCCTGCGGTGCGCCGGGGGTTGGAGCTGATCGCCCTGGCCGCCGCGCACGACGATCACGGGGCAGTCGGCGTGGGAGGCCACCGCGAGACTCACCGAGCCCAGCAGCCTGCCGGTCAGCTCGGCGCGGCCACGGGTGCCCAGCACCAGCGCCCCGGCCTCCCGCCCGGCCCGCAGCAGCGCGCGTTCGGCCTGCTCACCGGCGACCTCGGTGGAGATCTTGATGTCCGGGGCGCGGCGCCGGGCGCGTCGGGCGGCGGACTCCAGGAGCCGGCGGCCGGCGCCCCAGCCGTCCTCGTCGCAGCCCTTTCCCGTCGACGCGTGCACCAGGCGCAGCGGCACGCCCCGCAGGGCCGCCTCGTCGGCCGCCCAGTCCAGGGCCCGCAGGCTCGCCTCGGAGCCGTCCACACCGGCGACGATCGGCCCCGGCGCCGCTCTGACCACCCCGCACACGGGGCGTCCGGCTGTTGTCTCCATGGGAGTTCGGTCTCCTTCAGCCGTGGGATATGACGGCGACGGGGGCGGGGGAGTGGTGCAGGACGGCGTGCGTGACGTGCCCGATGTGCGTGCCGAACGGGCTGCGCCGGCCACGCCGGCCGACCACCACCAGGGACGCCTCACGGGAGGCGGCGACGAGGTGCGTGGCGGCGCTGCCGTACCGGGACTCCTCGATCACCTCGACGGCCGGGAACTTCTGCCGCCACGGGCGCACCGCCTCGGCCAGCGCCTCGGCGTCGTCCAGCCTGAGAGCCTCGTGCAGGGGCGGGTTGTCGGGCGTGCCGTAGGCGATGTACGGCGACGGGTTCCAGGCGTGCACGACACGCAGGGGCGCGTGGCGGCGGGCGGCGGCGTCGAACGCGAAGTCCATCAGGGTGCTGTCCGGGTGGTCGGTGTCCAGACCCAGGACGACCGGCCGCCGCGCCTCCTGCCAGCGGGCGCGGACGAACACCACGGGGTGCTGGGCGTGGGCGACCACGCTCAGGCCGACGGAGCCGACCACGAAACCGCCGATCCGGCCCAGGCCGCGCGAGCCGAGGACGAGGAGTTCGGCGTCCTTCGAGGCCCGGGACAGGACGTCGGCGGGCGAGCCCGACACGTGCTCACCGGTCACCTCGACGCCCGGGTGGCGCAGCCGCAGACCCGCGGCGGCCTCCCGGGGGACACGGTCCGTGTGGTGCTCCAGGGCCTCCAGACCGAGCAGGGGAGCCTGGGCCATCGGCTCGGGGATCAGCTCCCAGACCTGGACCAGCTTCAGCGGCAGTCCGAGCGACTCGGCCTCGTGGGCGGCCCACTCGGCGGCGGCCAGGCTCTCGGGGGAGCCGTCCAGACCGACGGTGATCGTGCGGAGCATGTCTTCCACCTCCAGGAAGTCCGTGCAGGTCAGCGCAGCCGGCCGTGGTCGTGGCGGGTGGGGCGGGGGTGCTGCTCGTGCACGGCCATGACGGTGGGTTCCCTTCAGGGACGGTCGGGCTCGTGCCCGCTCACCCCACTGTCGTCAGGCCCGGCGTCCGGCACCGGATGCCGAAGGTCGGTGGGCACAGGGCCGAACGGCCCTCATCCGCACGCCGGCCGGGGACAGTGCCGTTCGGCACGGCCGACGGACCGAACGGCCCCTCGCCCCGCCGGGAGGAACGGGCGCACGCTGGAGGCGGAAGCGAGTACGTCCACGTCCCCGCACGCGGGAGGACACCATGAACGCCGCACCGACCCCCAGCACGCTGCGCGCCCTCCCCGCGGAGCACCGGCACCGGCTGATGCGCCTCGCGAGAGAGGTGAGCTTCCCGGCCGGTGCCCGGCTCTTCGAGGAGGGCGGGCGGGCCGACCGGTTCTGGGTCGTGCGCACCGGCCAGGTCGCCCTCGACATGCGGGTGCCCGGCCGCCGGGCGGCCGTCATCGAACGGCTCGGGCACGACGAGCTGATCGGCTGGTCCTGGCTGCTCGGGCCGCACTCCTGGCACCTGGGCGCCGAGACCACCACACCGGTGCGGGCCTACGAGTTCGACGGCGTGGCCGTCCGCTCCCTCTGCCAGGACGACCCGGCGCTCGGCAACTCCGTCGCCCTGTGGGTGGGCGGCGTCCTGGCCCACCGGCTGCGCTCCGCCCGCACCAGACTGCTCGACCTGTACGCGCCGTACGGCGCCGGAACCCGCATCTGAAACGGGAGGGACCCGATGCACGGCACACCCCACATCGTCAGCGACGTCATGACACACACCGTCGTCAGCGTCGGACGGGACGCGCACTTCAAGGACATCGTGCGGCTGATGCAGGAGTGGCGGGTCAGCGCCCTGCCCGTGGTGGAGGGCGAGGACCGGGTGGTCGGTGTCGTCTCGGAGGCGGACCTCCTGCACAAGGAGGAGTTCCGCGACGGCGACCCCGACCGGTACACCCAGCTGCGCCGCCTGAAGGACATGGAGAAGGCCGGCGGCGTACGGGCCCGGGACCTCATGACCTCCCCCGCCCTCACCGTGCACCCCGGCACCACCATCGCCCAGGCCGCCCGCACCATGGCACGGACCCGGGTCAAGCGCCTGCCGGTCGTGGACGAACTGGGCCGGCTGGAGGGCATCGTCAGCCGCGCCGACCTCCTCAAGGTCTTCCTGCGCGACGACGAGTCCCTCGCCGAGGAGATCCGGCGCGAGGTCGTCGCCCACCTCTTCCCGCCGCCCCTCTCCCAGCTGCGGGTCGCCGTCCACGACGGCGTCGTCACCCTCTCCGGACGGATGTGCGACACCTCCCTGGTCCCCGTGGCCGCCCGGCTGGTGCGGGCCGTCGAAGGGGTGGTGGACGTGGAGTTCGATCTGGCGCCCCGCGAGAAGATGTCAGAGGGGTCCGGTCGGCCCTAGCGCGCTGCGGTCCGGCCGGTGATGATCGGTAGGGCAGCGCATCCGGGCAGCGGGAGGCCGTCATGGCGCAGGCACGCACCTTCACCGAGCAGGATCCGATCCGGGTGTTCCTGCTCGACGACCACGAGGTGGTGCGCCGTGGCCTGACCGACCTCCTCGCCGCCGAGCCGGACATCACGGTCGTGGGTGACGTCGGCACGGTCGAGCACGCCCTCGCCCGGGGTCCCGCGCTGCGGCCGGACGTCGCCGTCCTCGACGTCCGCCTCCCCGACGGCGACGGCATCACCGTCTGCCGTGAACTGCGCGACCGCATGCCCGGGCTGGCC
>DATCQX010001026.1:0-15799 GCA_036569285.1 Streptomyces sp. | reverse complement strand
CGCCGCTCGTCCTCGACGAGGCCGACGTGGAGCGGTTCGTGGAGGCGTTCACCGACGTCATGGACGACGCGCACAGCGGGGGCGGGCTGATGTGGGACTTCGGGAAGACGCTGATCAAGCAGGCGGTGGCGAACCGGTAGGGGCGCGTGCCGGGCCGCTGCTCGTGGGCGGGGCGTCGGCCTGGGCCGCTAGTCCGGGATTTTGCCTCTGAGGCAAGAAAGTTGCCCCAGAGGCAAAGCCGCGGCTGAATGGAGGCATGAGCACTCCGGACGCCGAGCCGAACGCCGCCCTCCCGGCGATGGCCCCGCACCTGCGGGCCCTGCGCCGCCGGGCCTCCCTCACGCTGGAGGCCGCCGCCAGGTCCGCCGGGCTCTCGCCCGCTCACCTCTCACGGCTGGAGACCGGGCAGCGCCAGCCTTCGCTGCCGATGCTGCTCGCGCTCGCTCGTATCTACGGTACGACGGTCTCGGAGCTGCTCGGCGAGAACGCCGCTGTGCGGGACGCGGTCGTGCGCGCCGGGGACATGGAACCCACCGAGGCGGGCGGCTGGACGTACGTCCAGGCCGGGGCCGCCGGGCGCGGGATGCAGGCGCTGCGGGTGCGGGTCCCGTACGGGGCGCAGGGCGACGTCGTGCGCGTGCACCCCGGGGAGGAGTGGCTGTACGTCCTCAAGGGGCGGCTGCGGCTGACCCTCGGGGACTCCACGCACCTCCTCGACCCCGGGGACAGCGCGCACTTCGACTCGCTGACCCCGCACCGCATCGCCGCGCGGGACGCGTCCGGCGTCGACCTCCTCTTCGTCCACACCCTGCTGCAGAGCCCCACGGCCACCCTGTGCCTGGGCCCCACCCCTGGAGAGACCCCATGAGCGACAACCGTGAGGAACGCTTCCCGCGCGCCCTGTGGATCAGGCTGCTCGTCTACGTCGTCGGCGGGCATGTCCTCGCCCTGTTCATCTGGTTCCTCTTCGAGATGGGGGCGCGGCAGCAGTAGTCGCTCGCAGTCACTCCAGGAAGCGGTCCTGGAGGCGGGCCCGCAGCTGCGGCGTCACCCCGAGGCCCTGTTCCAGATACGCCTCCACCGAGCCCCAGTGCTCGTCGATCGTGTCGAACGCCGCCTGCAGGTACTCCGCGCGGGCGTCGAACAGGGGGCTGAGGAGTTCGGTGACCTCGGGGGAGCGGGCGGGCGGCGCCGAGCCGTCCGGGTGGCGCAGCTGGTAGCGGCGGTGCGTCGCGTTCGACTCCAGGTAGTCCGCGACGATCGCCTCGCGCTCCACGCCCAGCGCGAGGAGCGTCACGGCTATGGACAGGCCCGCGCGGTCCTTGCCAGCCGCGCAGTGCATGAGGGCGGGCGCGCTGTCCTCGGCGAGGGCGGCCAGCACCTGGGAGTGCTCCGGGGTGCGGGTCCTGATGATCGCGCGGTACGAGTCGATCATGCGGTTCGCGGCCCTGCCGTCGCTGAGGAGCTCGCGCAGCTGCTCGATCTCGCCGTCGCGGACCATCTTCCAGAACTCCGCGCCGTCCGCCGGGTCCGACAGCGGCAGGTTCACGTTCCGTGTGCCCGGCAGTTCGACGTCCGGACCCTCCAGTTTCTGGTCCGCCGCGTTGCGGAAGTCGAAGATCGTGTGCAGTCCCAGGGAGGCCAGGAACGCGGTGTCCTCCTCGGTCGCGTGCGCCAGATGGCCGCTGCGGAACAGCACGCCGTGGCGCACCCGGCGCCCGTCAGCCGTCGGCAGGCCGCCCACGTCACGGAAATTGCGGACGCCTGCCAGCTCGGGTTCGGTCGAGGGGATCTGCTGCGTCACGGGGTCTCCCTCCCAGTCGGTCCCGGCCCGGCGCGGCTACGAAAGGGCCGGTGGGACACGCTGTCGACGATACGACATGGGTGTGACGGCCATGGAGTTGTCCACAGGCGTTGCCGGTGGGCCCCGCGACCCACGATGATGTTGCCGTCTGGTCGTACGTGTTCGTATGTGTTTTATCTGATTGTCGATTGTGTGAGGGTCTGATGCTGGAAACCGCTGAGAACGGGCGTACGTGGGTCCTTTCGGGCCCCACGAGCAGTTACGCCCTCCACCTCACCGAGCGCGGCGAACTGCTGCACCTCCACTGGGGACCGGCGATCGCCCTCGCCGACGCGGAGGCCCTGGCCGCCGTCCCGCTGCCCCCCGGCTCCTCCTTCGAGTCCGCGCTGGACGGCCGTGAGGAGTACCCGGTGGAGGGCGGCCCCCGCTTCACGCGCCCGGCGCTCTCCGTGCGCACGCCCGCGCGCCGGGGCACGGAGTGGGCCTTCGAGGCGTACGAAGCGGAGGGTGGCGAACTCCGGCTCACGTTCCGGGACGGCGGACTGACCGTCACCCTGCACTACCGGATGCGCGGGGACGTCGTCGAGCGCTGGGCGGTCCTCGGGAACGACGGGGACGAGCCGCTGGAGCTGCTGCGCGCCGACTCCGCGACCTGGACCCTCCCGCACCGCGAGAACTGGCGCCTGTCCCAGCTCCACGGCCGCTGGGCCGCCGAGTCCCGCCTCACGCAGACGCACCTCACCTACGGCGAGAAGATCATCGGCAGCCGCCGGGGCCACACCGGCCACCCGCACCTGCCCTGGGTCGCCCTGGACACCGACGCCACCGAGGAGCGCGGCGAGGTCTACACCGCCGCCCTCGGCTGGTCCGGCTCCTGGCGGATCGCCGTCGCCCAGCTCCCCGACGCGCGCGTGCAGATCACCGGCGGCGCCGGACACGACGATTCGGGCCTCCTGCTCCTCGGTGACGGCGACTCCTTCACCACGCCCGTCTTCGCCGCCCTGTGGACGGACGGCGGCTTCGGTGGGGCCAGCCGCACCTGGCACGCCTACCAGCGCGAGCACGTCATCCCGGACGCCGACCAGGACCGCCCGGTGCTGTTCAACTCCTGGGAGGCGACCAACTTCGACATCTCCGAGGAGCAGCAGCTCGTCCTCGCGCGCCGGGCGGCCGACATCGGCGTCGAACTGTTCGTCGTCGACGACGGCTGGTTCGGGGCGCGCACCAGCGACCGCGCGGGCCTCGGCGACTGGACGCCCAACCCGGACCGCTTCCCCGACGGCCTCAAGCCGCTCGCCGACCAGGTGCACGGGCTCGGCATGCAGTTCGGCATCTGGGTCGAGCCCGAGATGGTCAACCCGGACAGCGACCTCTACCGCGCGCACCCCGACTGGGTGCAGTTCCAGGAGGGCCGCAGGCGCACGGAGTTCCGCAACCAGCTGATGCTCAACCTCGCGCGCGAAGACGTCCAGGAGTACCTGTGGGAGCGGCTCGACACGCTCCTGTCCAGCGCCCCGATCGACTACGTGAAGTGGGACTTCAACCGCTGCTTCACCGACGCCGGCTGGCCCGGCGACCCCTACCCGCAGCGCCTGTGGGTCGACCACGTACGCGCGCTGTACGGGCTCCTGGACCGGCTGCGCGCCGCGCACCCCGGGGTCGCCTTCGAGTCCTGCTCCGGCGGGGGCGGGCGGATCGACCTCGGCATCCTGAGCCGCACCGACCAGGTGTGGACCTCCGACAACACCGACCCGCTCGACCGGCTCGCCATCCAGCACGGCTTCAGCCAGGTCCACCCCGCGCGCGTGATGGCCGCCTGGGTCACCGACAGCCCCAACATCCAGCTCAACCACCGGGTCAGCTCGCTGAAGTTCCGGTTCGTCAGTTCCTTCGCCGGGGTGCTCGGGGTCGGCGGCGACCTCTCCGAGTGGACCGAGGCGGAGCTGGCCGAGGCGCGCGAATGGGTGGACCTCTACAAAAAGATCCGGCCCGTCGTCCAGCACGGCGACCTGTACCGGCTGCGCGCCCCGCAGGGCGGTCTCAGCGCCGTGCAGTACGTGCGCGGGGACGACACGGTCGTCCTCGCCTGGCTCCAGGCCCAGCACTACGGGGAGCCCGTTCCCGCGGTGCGGCTGCGGGGGATCGACACGACGGCGTCGTACGAATGCCTCGAAACGGGCAAGATTCACCGGGGTGCGGTGCTGGCGCACCACGGGCTGCGGACCGGGCTGAAGGGTGACCTCGACGCGGCGGTATTCCGTCTGCGCCGCATCTGAGGTTTCTGTCCGAATTGGCGGATTTAATTCCGTCTCGTTATGGAGTAAGAAAACTCTTACATCGGATGTGTGACCAGGGTCATATTCCTGGCCCTGAGTCGCACGCCGTGTTCACGTAATCAGTGCGGTTTTCAAGGGAGATCGGGCATGCGGGCCGGTTGTGTCCGCACTGCGGACGACCGGTGAACCTCGTGGCACATCGGCGGGCGGGGAATTCACACACAACTTCTGCTTGTGATCGTGAGTCCGCGTCGCCTACGTTCACCAGCAATCCGGACGGACGCCGAATCCTGCCACCGACCGGAACCGCACCCACCCACACCGCGAAACGGCAGGAGCGGGGGACCCACAGGAATCACCGCCTGTTCCGGTCTTCCGGAAGAGGCTCGGGGTAAAGCCGCATCCGTGCGGCCGGGCATCTCCTGCTCGCACCCGACAGCTCACCTCGCAGGCGCAGGAGAGGAATTCCATGCCCGCCAGGGGTAAGCACCGCCGCCCGAAGCCGCCCCGCTTCTCGCGTTCGCTCGCCGCCGCCGGAACGGGTGGCGCGGCGCTCGCGCTCCCGCTCATCGGGGCCACCGGGGCACACGCCCAGACCACGTCCGCCGCCGGTACGTCCACCGCGGCCACCGTCGCGTCCCTCCCCGGACAGACCGTCAAGTCCGCGCAGGTGACCCCCGTCTCGGCGCCCACCACCCGCAGGACGGCGGCCGTCTACACCGTCCGCTCCGGTGACTACCTGTCGAAGATCGCCGAGGAGCAGAACGTCGCCGGGGGCTGGCAGCGGATCTACCGGGACAACCGGGACGCCGTCGGCTCCGACCCGTCGCTGATCCACCCCGGGCTGCGGCTGACGCTGGGGGCGAAGGCGGCGGGTACGGGGAGCGGTTCCTCGGGTTCCACGTCGTCCTCCTCGCAGCGGTCGTCCCAGAAGGCTCAGGAGTCGCAGAGGGCCCAGAGTTCGCAGGACTCCCAGGCGTCCGCCCGCTCTTCCTCGAAGGCGGGCACCGAGAGCGCGTCGTCCTCCTCCGGCTTCACCCTGCCCGTGCTGGGCGCGGTCATCGGCACCGGGTACCACGTCGCGGGCAGCATGTGGGCCAGCGGCTACCACACGGGCGTCGACTTCATCGTCCCGACCGGCACCACGCTGCGGGCCGTCGGCTCCGGGACGGTCGTCTCGGCGGGCTGGGGCGGGGCGTACGGCAACCAGGTCGTCATCCGGCTCGCGGACGGCTACTACGCGCAGTACGCGCACCTGTCGTCCATATCCGTCTCGGCCGGCCAGAGCGTCGACGAGGGGCAGACGATCGGCTACTCCGGCTCCACGGGCAACGTGACCGGGCCGCACTGCCACTTCGAGATCCGCACCACCCCGGACTACGGCTCCGACGTCGACCCTCTGGCGTACCTCCGGGCGCACGGGGTCTCCGTCTGACGGTGCTCGCGCATTCCGGGAGTGGCCTTATTCCCGGATTGGGCGAGTCTTTAAAGGTGGTTTATCTCACCGCCCGTCAACCCTTTCTTACGGTCGCGTAGGTCACATTCGAGGGTGAATCATGGTCCGTCGTGGCAGACGATTCGAAGAGTGACAGCAAGACAGTGATGATCGGGTCGTACGTGGCGGTGGGGGACAGCTTCACCGAAGGCGTCGGCGACCCCGGACCCGACGGGGCGTTCGTCGGCTGGGCGGACCGGTTCGCGGTTCTCCTCGCGGACCTCAGGCCCGAAGGCGACTTCGCCTACGCCAACCTCGCGGTGCGCGGGAAGCTGCTCGACCAGGTCGTGGCCGACCAGCTTCCCCAGGCCGTCGCGATGGCCCCCGACCTCGTGTCCCTGTGCGCGGGCGGCAACGACATCCTGCGGCCCGGCAGCGACCCCGACGAGGTCGCGGAGCGGTTCGAGCTGGCCGTCGCCCAGGTCGCCTCCGCGGCGGGCACGGTGATGGTGACGACCGGCTTCGACACCCGGCACATGCCGGTCCTCAAACACCTCCGCGGCAAGATCGCGACCTACAACGGACACGTCCGGGCCATCGCCGACCGGTACGGGTGTCCTGTGCTCGATCTCTGGTCCCTGCGTTCCGTCCAGGACCGCAGGGCTTGGGACGACGACCGCCTTCACCTTTCGCCCGACGGGCACACCCGGGTCGCCCTGCGCGCTGGGCAGACCCTGGGGCTTGATGTTCCTGCTGACCCTGAACAGCCTTGGCCCGCTCTTCCGCCGCGGGGGGCGCTTGAGGTTCGCCGGGATGATGTGCATTGGGCGCGGGAGCATCTTGTGCCGTGGATCGGGCGTCGGCTGCGGGGGGAGTCTTCTGGGGATCATGTGACGGCGAAGGGGGCGTTGTCGCCGGATGACATCAAGATGCGGATATCGGCGGTGGCTTGAGGGGGGTGGGTGTTTAGGGGGCCTGCGTTGAGGGGTGTTTTTTGCAGGGGGCGTTGGCTGGGAGGCTGGCGTGGCGCGTGACATTGGCTCTCTTGCCTGCGGGGCGCCTAAGTCGGTGTCGAGGACACGATTGTGCTCAGCCCTTCGGGCCTCCGCGCGTTCGTGCCCTCGACACCGACGCGCCCCTTCGGCTCCTTCGCGGCCGGTGGCCAGAGACGGTGCCTGAGTGGGTGGGCACTTGCCCTGCGTTGGTGGAGTTGGTGCGTGGGTGGGTTGGGGGCTTGGGCGGTGTTGGTGGAGTTGGCGCCTGGGGCGGTGATTGGCTTTGGGGCAGCGGGAGTTATCGGGCTTGGGGGGTGTGATCTACTTCGCCGTGCTTGGCGGGGGTGCCGGTGTTGTGGGCCCGTGTGGAGGTGGGGCGTCCGGGTGTTCGCCTGGCTGAGTGCCTCGCTGTGCGGGGTGCCTCGGCATGAGGAGGGACTCGCCGTGAGGGAAGTGGGCGTCGCGCGTGCTCGGCGGTGTTCGAGTGGACGTGGAAACGGCGCGTGGAACGGGTCAGGACCGGGGGCCGGGTGGGGGTCTGTGTGTCGCCCGTCCGTTCTGTGTCCGGTCCTGCGGGGCCAGCATGTTCATGGTTCTCCGGGTTCTCCGTCTCCGAACTCGCTTCGCGTGCCGCTGCGTTGAATCGTGCCAGTGGGAGCTGGTGAATTCCGTTCTCGTGGGCGGTGAGCGGTTAAGTGCGGGGAAACCTGACGCGAAGTGCCATCTGGCTGGGGGAGGGGCGGGGTTCGGGGCAGGGGGGCTCCGGGGAAACGCGAAGGCCTCCGTGCGGTGTGGATGCGGCACATCCACTCCGGACGGAGGCCTTCGGCGGGCACGCTCGTGATCGCAGTACCTAGTTCGGGTACACGTAGCCCTCGACTCGGACGAGGCTGTACCCGGCGGCGTAGGCGGAGTTGATGCCCGCCTGGGTCGCGGTGGCGAAGTTGTCCTCGCGGGCGTCGCTCCAGAACTGGTACAGCGGGACTGTGCCGCTCACCTGGGTGGGATAGATGTAGGCCTCGATCCCGGCGTAGGTGTATCCGGCGGCGTACGCCGAGTTGATGCCCGCGGTCGTCGCTGTGCTGAAGTTGTCCTCTCGGGTGCCGTTCCAGAAGAGATACAGCGGGACCGTGCCGGGGTCCTGGGATGCCAGGGCCCAACCCTCCTGCCTGGCAAGCGAGTAGTTGGCGTTGATGGCGCTCTGCTCCTCGGCGGCGTTGCCCGAGGTGAAGTTGTCGCCCCGGGCCGCGTTCCACCACAGGAACAACTGGTGGCGGGCGGCGGTGCGTTCGGGCTGGGCGGCTTGGGTGGTCTGGGTGGTCTGGGTGGTCTGGGCGGCTTGGGCCGTCCCTGTTGCCGCCAGGCCCGAACCGGCCGCGATCGTCATGAGGCCGGCCAGCAACATGCCGACCGATCTACGTCTGTTCACGTCTCCTCCTCCGGAGCGGCTGCGCTTTCTCCTCAAGATGGCGGGCCTGCCGGGGACAAACGTTGGACAATCGTTGAATCGACCATCCGGACCTGGTGAGCCGGGGTGTGCGGTACCGGCTTCGGGGGGAGCGCGATCAGGGTGACGGTGGAATTCGGAGTGCTGGGCAGCGTCGAGGCTGGTATCGACGGCAGTCCTGTCGCGCTGGGGCACGCCCGTCAGCGAGGTGTGCTGGCGGTACTGCTGGTCGACGTCGACCGGCCGGTGACAACTGATCAACTGATCGACCGAGTCTGGGGAGAGCGGCCCCCGCAACAGGCGCGCCCCACCCTGCGCAGCTACCTCTCCCGGCTGAGACAGGCCTTGGCCGCCACCGGGGAGGCGGGCATCGCACGGCAGGCGGGCGGCTATGCCCTGACGACCGTCGGCACGGTGACCGTCGACATGCACTCCTTCCGCCGCCTGGCGGAACAGGCCCGCGCCTGCGATGACGACACTCACGCCGCGTCCCTGTTCGAACAGGCCCTGCGACTGTGGCGCGCGGAGCCCTTCGCCGCCCTCGACACCCCCTGGCTGAACACCCTGCGCGACACGCTCGTCCAGGAACGACTGGCGGCCCAACTGGACCTGGGGGACCTGCGATTACGCCTGGGACAGCACGCCGCGCTGCTGCCCGAGCTGTCGGCTCGCGCCTCGGCGCATCCGCTGGACGAACGTCTGGCGGGCCAGTTGATGCTCGCGCTGCACCGCTGCGGCCGTTCCGCCGAAGCCTTGGACCACTACCGCCGCGTCCGCGAGAGGCTGGCCCGGGAGTTGGGCATCGACCCCGGAGCCGCCCTGCGGGACGTCCAGACGGCCGTGCTGCGCCAGGACCTTGTCACTGTTGCCGAGCCGGGAGGAGGGGCGGCGAGGCAGGGCCGGCGGGCGGTAAGCGCGTCGCAGCCGACCCGGCCACCCGCACAACTCCCCCTGTCCATCCCCGCATTCACCGCACGGGACGACGAACTCGTCCAGCTCGACCACCTCTTGACCGGCATCACCGAGGCCGGTCGGCACCGACCCGGCGCAGTGGTCATCTCGGCGGTGTCAGGCACCGCGGGTGTCGGCAAGACCGCCCTGGCCGTGCACTGGGCCCACCGCGTGCAGAAGGCCTTCCCCGACGGTCAACTCCACGTGAATCTGAGGGGGTTCGACCCCGGTGGTGCGACGATGGACCCGGCGGAGGCGGTGCGCGGCTTCCTGGACGCGTTCGGTGTTCCGCCCGCCCGCGTCCCGGCGGGCCTGGACGCACAAGTGGGCCTTTATCGCAGCCTGTTGGCGGGCAAACGCGTACTGGTGGTCCTGGACAACGCCCGGGACGCGGAGCAGGTCCGTCCACTGCTGCCCGGAGCCCCTGGCTGTCTGGCCCTGATCACCAGCCGCAACCGGCTCACCAGCCTGGCCGTGGCCGAAGGCGCCCAGTTGCTCACCGTCGACCTGCTCGCCCCCGCTCAGGCCGGAGAACTGCTGACCAACCGCATCGGCGCCCACCGGGCGACCGCGGAGCCCGCCGCCGTCGCGGAGATCGTCGCCCGGTGCGCGGGGCTCCCGCTGGCCCTGGCCGTCGTCGCCGCCCGCGCCGCGGCCCAGCCCCGTCTGCCACTCGCCGTGCTGGCAGGGGAGTTGAGGGAATCCGGCACTCGTCTCGACGCTCTGGACGGCGGCGACACGGTCACCCGGATCCGGGCCGTGTTCTCCTGGTCCTACCGGGCGATGAGCCCCGACGCGGCGCGGCTGTTCCGGCTGCTCGGCCTCCACCCGGGCCCCGACATCGGCGTACGGGCCACAGCGGGCCTGGCGGGTGTCACGGTCGGGCGGGCCCGCACCCTCGTGGCCGAACTCGTCAGCGCGAACTTGTTGACTGAGCACGCGCCGGGCCGGTACGCGTACCACGATCTGCTCCGCGCCTACGCGGCCGAACTGGCCGGCACCCTCGACAGCGAGGCCGACCGGCACACGGCCACGCACCGCGTGCTCGACCACTACCTGTACACCGCCCGCGCCGCCGACGCCGTACTGACGCCCTACGTGAGCAAGTTGATCGCCCTGCCCCCGGCCCCGCCCGGCACGCTCGTCGAAGACCTCTCCCAACACCAGGACGCACAGGCCTGGTTCATCGCCGAACACCCCGTTCTCCTCGCTGCGATCGAACACGCGGCCGGTACCGGTTTCGAGACCCATGCCTGGCAACTCGCCTCCGCCGTCACCAGTTTCCTCGACCGGTACGGCCACTGGCGGGCGCTGGCCGCCGCCCACGTCACCGCCCTCGACTCAGCGGTGCGCAGCCGCGACCTGGCCGGTCAGGCCAACGCCCACCGGGGACTCGGGGTCGCCCACGACCGTCTCGACCGCCCGGACGAGGCCCGCACCCACTACCTGCGCGCACTCGAACTCTTCCGCGGGCTCGGCAGCCACCCGGGTCAGGCCCGCACCCACCTCCACCTCGCACGGCTGTCCGGGGCCCAGGGCCACACCGAGCGGGCGCTCGACCACGACCACCACAGCCTGCGGCACTCCCGGGCCGCCGACGACCGGTCCGGACAGGCCGCCGCCCTCAACCACATCGGCTGGTACCGCTCCCAACTCGGTGATCACAAACAGGCGTTGACGGACTGTCAGCAGGCGCTCGCCCTGACCTTGGAGACCGGGGACCTCAACAGCCAGGCCCACACCTGGGACAGCCTCGGCTACATCAACCGCCACCTCGGCCGCCACGAGGAGGCCCTCGACTGCTACCGGCAGGCGCTCGCCCTGTTCCGCGCGACCGGTGACCGCCACAGCGAGGCCACCGGTCTCGCCTACCTCGGCGACACCCACGCCACCGCCGCCGACCACGAGGCCGCCCACGCCGCCTGGACCGAGGCCCTGACGATCACCGAGGAACTCGGCCTCCCGGCCACGGACCCCCTGCGCGCCAGGATCGTCCAGAGCTTGTCGACGGAACACGAAAACCGCAGGTGAGGACCGTTGCTTAGGTAGATCCGACTCGCCTCCGGCCGCCTGGGGAGGGCCCTTCTGGTCGCCGTCGGCGCTTAGGCGGTCGCGGGCGGCAGGCAGTCGTCGGGGTCCGGGAGGTTTACTTCCGTTCCTTCAGGAACTTCCGTGCACGGGGGTTGTCCTGACATTCCGGAGGCCCCTAGGGTCGCGCCAGCAAGCGCTTTCTCTCTGTTCTCGGCGGGAGTTCGCATGACCATCCGTGTCACCCATGTCCACGGCGACCACATCGCGGTGGAGGCCGCGAACGGCACCGAGATCCTGCGGTACGTGTACCGGCCGGACCCGTGGGCGTACGAGGCGCGCAAACCCTACGCGCATCCGCTGCGGACACTGGGCGGGCGGGTGGTGAGCGGGTACCGGCCCAGCGACCACCGCTGGCACAAAGGGCTCCAGATGACGGCCAGTCACCTCTCGGGACAGAACTTCTGGGGCGGGCACAGCTATGTGCACGGCGAGGGGTACCTCGATCTCCACGACGTCATCGGCTCGATGCGCCACGACGGGTTCTCCGCGTTCACCGTCGACGAGCAACAGCTCGCGTTCACCGAGGAGTTGACCTGGGTCGAGAACGGCGGCGACGAATGGGCCAGGGAGACAAGGGGAGTTCGCGTCCACTCCGTCGACGAGGCCTCCGGTGCCTGGGCGTTGGACTGGTCGATCCGGCTCACCAACCTCCGTGACGTCCCCCTCGACTTCGGCTCGCCCACCACCGCCGGACGTGAACTTGCGGGCTACACAGGGTTGCACTGGCGAGGCCCCCGCGACTTCACGGGCGGCGTCGCGTTCGCCCCCGAGGGCGAGGGCGCCGAGAAACTGATGGGCACCCGAAGCCAGTGGCTCGCCTACACCGGTGAACACGACGACGTGGACGGCCACTCGACGCTGATCTTCGAGCACGGCCCGGACGGCGCCGCCGCGCACCACTGGTTCGTGCGCGCCGAGCCGATCCCGACCGTCTCGTTCTCCTGGGCGTTCTTCGAGGAGTTCGCGCTGCCGCCGGGGGAGTCGTTCGCCTACCGCTACCGCGTGGTGTTCGCGGACGGCGCGTGGGACAGGGAACGCGTCGCCGGGCATCTCGCGGGACTCGGCTGGACCTGACGAGGCACGAGGAGAGCGAGGCAGGCATGCACCGGACGAAGGCACTGTCGGCCGCCGCCGCACTGCTGCTGTGCGCGACGCTGGCCGGCTGCGGCGGCTCCGCCTCGGCGGACGGCAAGGTCGTCCTGCGCTACACCTGGTGGGGCAACCCGGACCGGGCGGCGCGCACGGAGAAGGCCGTCGCACTGTTCGAGAAGGCGAACCCGGGGATCGACATCCAGACGTCGTTCGCCGGATACGACGCCTACAAACAGAAGCTGGCCACCCAGGCCGCGGGCGGCGACGCCCCGGACGTCATGCAGCTGGACTACCGGCAGATCGACCAGTACGCGGACGGCGGTGTCCTGCTCGACCTCGGCAAGGAGCGTTCGGCGCTGCGGACTTCGGAGATCGACCCCGGCCTCCTCGCCACCGGCCGCGTGGACGGCGTCCAGTACGCGATCCCCCAGGGGCGCGGCACCGAGACCGTCGCGTACGACGTGAAGGCGTGGAAGGAGTCCGGCGTCCCGCTGCCGGACGGCCCTTGGACATGGGCCCAATGGGCGGACACCATGCGGGAGTTGAAGAAGGCGACGGGTAAACCCGGCGCCACCGACCCCGGTCAGAGCGAGGACTCCTTCGAGGTCTGGCTGCGTGGCCAGGGCAAGACGCTGTACACGAAGGACAGGCAACTCGGCTTCACCGTGGACGACTTGACGCGCTGGTGGACGTTCGCCGACGGCCTGCGCCGCGAGGGCGTCGTCTCGCCCGCCGAGCAGACCACCCAGCTGGACGGCACCGTCGAGAACACCCCGCTGGGCCGGGGCAAGTCCGTCACGGACGCCAACTGGGACGCCCCGGCGAGCGGGTTCAGGGCGCTCCTCGAAGGCGGCGTCGGCCTCGCCCCGATGCCGACCGGCGAAGACGGCACTCCCGGCCAGTACTTCAAGCCGTCGATGTTCCTCGGCGCATCGGCGGACACCGGGCATCCTTCTGAAGCGGCCAAGTTCATCGACTTCATGATCAACGACCTGGAGGCGGCGAAGATCCTCGGCGCCACCCGGGGCATCCCCGTCAACGAGTCGGTCCGCAAGGCCATCGAGCCCCAGCTCACCGACTTCGACCGGACGATCTCCGACTACCAGGGCGCCCTGGAAGGGAAGTTGAAGGACCCGCCGCAGGCCCCGCCGTCCGGCGACAGCGCGTTGCAGACGACCTTCCAGCGCGACTACGACCAGGTGTCGTACGAGCGGATGTCGCCCCGCGAGGCGGCCGAGAACTATGTCACCGAGGCGAAGGCGGAGTTGAGGTCATGACCACCACCGTCACCGCTGCGCGTCCCGTCGAGGCGCCCCCGGCTGTCGCCCGTGGGAAACGCCAACGGGAGGGCGCGGCCTGGGTGTTCCTCTCCCCGTGGGTGCTCGGCGCGATCGGTCTCACCCTCGCACCCATGGCCGTCTCCCTGTATCTCTCCTTCACCGACTACGACTTGTTCAACCCGCCGCACTGGGTGGGCCTGCGCAACTACACGCAGATGTTCACGGAGGACCCCCGCTACTGGCGCTCGGTCGTCACGACCCTGACGTACGTCGTCATCGCCGTCCCCCTCCAACTCGCCCTGGCCCTCGCCGTCGCGCTCGCGCTGAAGTCGATGAGACGCGGACGCGCCTTCTACCGCTCGGCGTTCTACGCGCCGTCCCTGCTCGGCGCGTCGATGTCCATCGCCCTCGTCTGGCGGGCGGTCTTCAACGACGGCGGCACCGTCGACAACCTCTTCGGCACCGGCGGCTGGGTCAACGAGCCCGGCTGGTCGCTGCTCGCGGTGGCGTTGCTGACGGTGTGGCAGTTCGGTGCGCCGATGGTCATCTTCCTTGCCGGACTCCAGCAGATACCAAGGGAGTTGTACGAGGCGGCGGCCGTCGACGGGGCGCGGTGGTGGCGGCAGTTCGTCTCCGTCACCGTGCCGATGCTGTCCCCCGTCCTGTTCTTCAACCTGGTCCTCCAGACCATCCAGGCGTTCCAGGTGTTCACGCCCGCGTTCGCCATCAGCGCGGGCAAAGGCGGTCCGGCGGACTCGACGCTCGTCTACACGATGTACCTCTACGACCGGGGGTTCGTGGCCTCGCACATGGGTTACGCGTCGGCGATGGCGTGGGTGTTGCTGGTGGTCATCGGGGTGGTGACGGCGGTGTTGTTCCGGACGTCGCGGGCCTGGGTGTTCTACGCGTCGGAGGGGGAGCGATGAGTCTCGTGAATCTGCGGCGGAAAGGAGGGGGTGGCGTGAACCGCAACCGCCTTGTCCTGCACGTCGGTTGCCTCGCCGCACTGCTCGTCATGCTGTACCCGCTGGCGTGGCTCCTCGCGACCTCGCTGAAGCCCGCGAACGAGGTGATCGCCAGCCTCGACCTGTGGCCCAGTCACCTGGAGTGGTCCAACTACTCGACCGCCCTCGACGGAGTGAACGGCGTCTCCGTCGGCCGACTGCTCACCAACTCCCTGCTGATCGCGGGCGGCGCGGTCCTCGGTAACGTCATCAGCTGCTCGCTCGCCGCCTACGCGTTCGCACGGCTGCGGTTCCGGATGCGCGGCCCGCTCTTCGCGTTCATGATCGCGACGATCATGCTGCCGCACCACGCGGTGCTGATCCCGCAGTACATCATCTTCAACAAGCTCGGCCTGGTGAACACGTATTGGCCGCTGATCCTGCCCAAGTTCCTTGCCACGGAGGCGTTTTTCGTCTTCCTCATCGTGCAGTTCATGCGCGGGCTGCCGCGTGAGCTGGAGGAGGCGGCGCGCATCGACGGCTGCGGGCCGTTCCGCAGCTTCTTCCACGTCATCCTGCCGCTGACCCGGCCCGCGCTGATCACCACGGCCATCTTCACCTTCATCTGGACGTGGAACGACTTCTTCACCCAGCTCATCTATCTCTTCGACCCTGACAAGTTCACCCTCACCCTCGCGTTGAGGTCCTTCGTCGATGCCTCCAGTCAGTCGTCGTTCGGGCCGATGTTCGCGATGTCGGTGATCGCGCTGCTGCCGATCGTGCTGTTCTTCCTCGCCTTCCAGCGGTTCCTGGTGGAGGGCATGGCGAGTTCGGGACTGAAGGGCTGAGGGGCATGAGTGGTGTGCGCGAACCGGGTGAGCTGTTCGGCCCCCGGTTCTCCCTCTTCGCCGACACGATGAGCGTCGGCCTGGCAACGGCCGTCTCCTGCTTGCCCGTTGTCACGATCCCGGCCGCCCTCTCCACCGCCTGCGCGGTCCTTCGGGGCGCGGGCGAGGACCGTCCGGCGACCGCGGGCCGCTACTTCGCCCTCCTCCGACGACGGCTGCGCGCAGGCGACTTGCTCGCGGGCTGCGTCGCCGTCGCCGGGGTGCTGCTGCTCCTGGCCGACCTGGCGCTGGCTCGCGCCGGGCTTCCGGGAGGCGCGGCGTTCGCCGTGCTGGCGGCGGTGATCGGCTGCGGCGCGTTGGTGGTCGGACTGCGGGCCTGCGCTCGTCCGGAGTCGCTGGACGACTGGACTGCCGCGCTGGGTAAGGCCATTGAGGACAGCGGGCGTGACCTCGGGGGCAGCGCGCTCATCCTTCTCGCGGTGGCGACGGCCGTGTTGTGTGCGTGGATGCTGCTGCCGTTGGCGTTTTTGGCGCCGGGGCCGTTGGCGTTGGCGCTGGCTGCGATCGATGTGCGAACGGACGGGACGGCATAGGGGAGTTCGGGCAGTCGGGGGAGCTGGGGTCGGGGTCGGGGCC
>DATCQX010001025.1:0-2387 GCA_036569285.1 Streptomyces sp. | reverse complement strand
GGGCGCGGCCGGATCTTCGACCCCGAGGCGTACTCCCCGCCGCTCTCCTGGGCGATCGGCGCGGCCCGCAAGGCGCCCCTGGCCGCCCTGAAGATCGCCCCCGGCGTCCCGCACGAGGCGATCCCCGACGACGCCGAGGCGGAGTGGATCTCCGACGGCGGGGACGTCAAGGAGGCGGTGGTGTGGTTCGGGACGGCGCCGGGGGCGGTGCGGGCGACACTGTTGCCGGGCGGGGCGAGCCTGCTGGGCGCGGGGTTGCCGAACCCCGAAGTCCGGCCCCTGGGGCGGTACTTGTACGAGCCGGACGGCGCCGTCATCCGCGCGCACCTCGTCGCCGACGTCGCTCAGGGCCTCGCGGGCGGGGGGCTCATCGACGAGACCATCGCGTACGTCACCTCGGACGAACTCCGGGAGACGCCGTACGCCACGGCCTACGAGATCACCGACCAACTCCCCTTCAACGTGAAGAAGTTGAGGGCGTTGCTGCGGGAGCGGGAGGTCGGGGTGCTGACGGTGAAGAAGCGGGGGTCGGCTGTCGAGCCGGAGGAGCTGCGCAAGAAGATGAAACTCCAAGGGGCCCATTCGGCAACGGTGTTCCTCACGCGGATGGCGGGGGCGCCGGTGATGCTGGTGGGTCGGCCCGCGTGACGGGGATGGGGACGACCGAGCGGTCACGCAGGATGCGGACGCGGGCGCGGCGAGCGGCTTCGTAGGCGTGGTGGTGGGCCTGGGGGAAGTTGGGGCTGACCAGGTCGCCGCCCGGGAGGAAGCGGACGAGCCAGTCGACGGCGGCCGGGCCTTCGGCGGCGGTGGCGGCGCGGGTGAGGAGGGTCTCATAGTCGCGGCGTCGGTCGGTGGCGGCGCTCGGGGTGTCCTCGAAGTAGCGGAAGACGGCTTCGGCCCGGGAGGGCGGGACCTCGGGAAGACGCGCCGCCCCTCGGGCCAGACCTCGGCGCAACCGGTACAGGTGGTCGTCCACCTCGGTCTCGGGGGACAGCAGGTACAACCAGGCGCGGGAGACTTCGGTCTCCGGGTCGAGGCTCCCCGGTTCGACGCGGGCGCGCAGTTCGGCGACGATGCCGTCGAGGCCGTACGGCGTCAGCGCGGCGACGATGCGGGCGGGGTCCCAAATGAAGTTGTACCCCTCGCCGGGCGCGACCCGGCTGTCCAGGATCGCCGTCCGGATCACGTCCAGGCCCGTCGGCGCACCCCACACGGCGAGCGTCGTGGCGGCGGCCACCTGGATGCGCGCGTCTACATTGCCGAGAAGAGCGTCGAGTTCGCCGGGGCCACCAAAGCAGTGGTCGAGGCCCTCCAGGGCGAGAACTCGGATTTGGGTGTTGACGGTGACGTCGTGGGCGAGAGCGAGCAGCGCATCCCGGTGGACGTGGCCGTGGCCCTCGGCGAGGTGGTCGCGCACCGCCCGCAGAAACTGGCCCCGGCCACTCATGCCCGCCGTGCGGGACCGTTCGATCAAGTCCAGCACCCCGGCGTCACCGGCTGCGTCTAGGTACGCTCCGGCGAGATCGGCCCCGTGGAGCCCGTCGAGGTGGTCCCGTAACTGCTCGGCCAGTCGGGGCTCCGCACTGTTCTTGAGGATCTCGCGCACCACGGGCGCGACGGGGTTTGCATACTCTCCCTGACACCGGACCAGCGCGTCCAGCAGAAGATCGACCGAGACGCCCGCCGGACCGAGCGCCTTGAGGACCAAAGGAACCCGTGCGCCGTACGAGTAGTCATAATCCGGGTCGTCGGCATTGCCTAACTCCCTTTCCAGCTCGACCCGTAGCGTCGGCACCGCCTCCTCCACCCGCAGCGTCCCCAACGCCGAGATCAGCGCGTTCCGCAGTTCCCCCTGGCACAGCGCGTAGGCCCCCAGGAGCCGCTCTCCCACCCGGCGTCCGCCGTGCACCTCCAGGGCCTCGATCAGCGCGAGCCGCGCCAGCTCGGCCCGCCGGATGTTGCAGATGTATGCGATGACGTCGTCGATTTGCTCGTCCGAGCGGAGCACCCCGACCAGCACCTCGGCTGCCCGGCGTTTCTCGTCCGGGTGCGGGGATCTGTCCAGCAACTCCCAGACGGTGGCAACGATTTGGCGCCGGAGCGCGACATCAGCGACGCGCGGGCTGCCCGTCAAGCAGCGGGCCGCCAGCAACAGGTCGGTGTGGAAGAAGTCGTCGCCCGGCAGCTCCAAGAGGTCGACGGGCCGCTCCTCGCCCAGTTGCAGGACGCCCTCCAACAACGGCGTCGCGTCCGGCAGCGCCCCCGCGAGCAGCAGGATCACCTCCTCCCACCACGGGTCGTAACGGGAGCCTGCCGCCTGGCGGACGCCCTCCGCGCCGCGTTCCAGGAGGGCGGCGGCGGTGAAGTGTTCCTGGAGGGTGAGG
>DATCQX010001024.1:0-2506 GCA_036569285.1 Streptomyces sp. | reverse complement strand
ACCCCACCGAAGGGAGCGCGGCATGCGGGCAGTGGTGTTTGAGGGGTATGGCGAGCGGGCCGAGGTCAGGGATGTGCCGGATCCGCGGCCGGAACCGCACGGAGTGATCGTCCGAGTGGAATCCACAGGCCTGTGCAGAAGCGACTGGCACGGCTGGCAGGGGCATGATCCGGGCATCACCCTCCCGCACGTCCCGGGCCACGAACTCGCGGGCGTCGTCGAGGAAACCGGCCGGGACGTCACGAGGTGGCGCAAGGGCGACCGCGTCACCGTCCCCTTCGTCTGCGCCTGCGGCACCTGCCCCGCCTGCCAGGCGGGCGACCACCAGGTGTGCGAACACCAGACGCAACCGGGCTTCACGCACTGGGGCTCGTTCGCCCAGTACGCGGCCCTGAACCACGCGGACGTCAACCTCGTAGCCCTGCCGGACGACCTCACGTACACGACGGCCGCCTCCTTCGGCTGCCGCTTCGCGACCGCGTTCCGCGCGGTGGTCCAGCAGGGGCGCGCCGCCCCGGGCGAGTGGGTCGCCGTACACGGCTGCGGCGGCGTCGGCCTGTCGGCCGTCATGATCGCGGCAGCGACAGGCGCACGCGTACTGGCGGTGGACATCTCCCCCCAGGCCCTGCGCCTGGCGAAGGAGTTCGGCGCGACGGAGTGCGTGGACGCGACCACGGTGGACGACACGGCGGCACACGTCCGCGACCTGACCGACGGCGGAGCCCACCTCTCCCTGGACGCCCTGGGCTCCCCGGCGACCTGCGCGGCCTCCGTCAACTCCCTGCGCCGCAGGGGCCGCCACCTCCAGGTGGGCCTCCTCCCGTCCGACACGGGTACGACCCCCGTCCCGATGGCCCGAGCGATCGCCCTGGAACTGACCCTCATCGGCAGCCACGGCATGGCCGCCCACACCTACCCCCGGATGCTGGAGGCGGTCCGCGCGGGCGTCCTGCGCCCGGACAGGCTCGTCACATCGACGATCGGCCTGGACGACGCCCCGGGGGCCCTGGAGGCGATGGGGACGGCACCGGGCGCGGGCGTGACGGTCATCGAACCGTGGAGGTGACCTCGGAAACCTCGGGAACTCCACGAACCCCAGGAACCCCGGGCCCCGACGGATACCCCCGATGGACGGCCCACTCCTGCTCCAGCACCCCCATGACCACCTCGTCCACCCACACCCCGTCCTTCATCTCGACCTCCCGGCGTATCCCCTCCCGCACGAACCCGACCTTCTCGTACACCCTCAGGGCACGAGAATTGAACGCGTACGCCTCCAACCCGATCCGATGCAGTCCGACCTGATCGAATCCGTACCCGAGGACCAGCCGGACGGCCTCCGTGCCGAGCCCCCGCCCCCGCCCGGGCGCCCCGATCCACGTCCGGAACGTACAACTACGGGCATCGGGGTCCCACTCGTTGAGGACGACCTCCCCGACCAGTTCCCCACTGCCCCGGTCGGTGACGGCGAGATCGAGCCGGTCGCCCTGCGCACCGCGCGACCCGTACCAGGACCGCAGGAACTCGGGGGAGAGCGGATTCGGCGAGGCCCCGGTGAACCGGATCACCTCGGGGTCCTCCATGAGGTGCGCCATCGTCGCGGCGTCGTCCTCGGTGAACGGGCGCAGGACGGTCAGGGGGCCGGTGAGAACGGGTTTCACGGAGAAGTCCATGGACGGCACTGTGCCCCACCCGAAGGCGGGGCACAGGGGGTTTTCCCGGACGGCGGCTCACTCCTCCCGGCGCGTCTGACTCCGGGGTCTCGACGCGGCCCACGCCCGGACGGTGTCGGCGTACCAGTACGGCTTACCCCCTTCGACGTGGTCGGGCGGCGGCAGAAGCCCGTGCTTGCGATAGGACCGGACGGTGTCCGGCTGGACGCGGATATGAGCGGCGATGTCCCTGTAGGACCACAGCTGACGGTCTGTCATGTGCTGCTGAACGACACCGGCCGACGGAAGGGAAGCGCCGGTTGATCACGTGTGACCGAAAACCCGCGTACAGGCGACATGTGTGACATAGGGGTGGTGTTTGTGACACACCTGACAAAAAATGCCCGAAACGCGCGCCTCTAGGGAGCGCGTTTCGGACACGGCGAGCAAAGGGCACGCAGGCCCAGCGGCCCCTCAAGCCCAGCGGCCCCTCAGGCCCAGCGGCCCCTCAGGCCCCGCAAGACCTCAAGAACGCCCGAGTCCGCTGAGCGATCGGCAGCGGCTTGTCCGGCTCGCACGGATACATGTCCTGCTCGACGATCGCGAACAGATCGACGTCCAGCTTCCCGGCCGCCTCCAGCACGGGCCCCAGCTCCGGCACCCCGGTCGGCGGCTCGCACATGACCCCCTGCGCGACGGCCGGCCCGAACGGTGTCCCCTTCGCGCGGACGTCGGCCAGGATCTCGGGGTCGACCTGCTTGAGGTGCAGGTACCCGATCCGCTCCCCGTACGTCTCGATCAGCTTGACGCTGTCCCCGCCGCAGTACGCGTAGTGCCCGGTGTCCAGGCACAGC
>DATCQX010001023.1:0-2603 GCA_036569285.1 Streptomyces sp. | reverse complement strand
GACCCGACACTGCCGCACCCAGGCGGACGGCACGCTCCCCACCCCACAGGTCGCGACGACACGGTCGTACGGAGCCCCGTCCGGCACCCCCCGAGCCCCGTCCCCCACCACGACCCGAGGCCGATACCCCGCCACCGCGAGATGCCGCCGCGCGGACTCGACGATCTCCGGTTCGAGATCGACGCTGACGACCCCCCGATCCCCGAGCCGATACGCGAGCAACCCCGCGTTGTACCCGCTCCCGGCCCCGATCTCCAGCACCCGTTCCCCGTCCCGAACCCCCAGCGCCCCCAGCATGAGCGCCATGAGAGACGGCTGACTGCTGGACGACACGAGTTCCCCGTCCCGCACCCGGATCGCGAGCGGCACATCCTCGTACACCCCCCGGGCCCACCGCTCCCGCACCAGGGGATCAGGGTCCTCCCCCCACACCCGCCGATACCCACCCACCCCGGCGACGTAGTAGTACGGCACGAACACATGCCGCGGCACGGCCAGAAACGCCTCCCTCCACCGAGGCTCCCCCACGAACCCCCCACGCTCCTCGATGACCCGCACCAGCTCCCGCGCACCCATCCCCCCACTGTGCCCCGGAAGCGTCCCCCCGGCGACAGGTCCTAAGCCCGGAGTCCTGGTCCCCTTGATCTGAGACCATGGTGGGGTGAATGAGATTCGGCGCGGCACACTTCAGCAGCAGACCTTCTACGAGCAGGTCGGCGGTGAGGACACGTTCCGCCGGCTCGTCCACCGTTTCTACGAGGGCGTCGCCGAGGACCCTTTGCTGAAGCCGATGTACCCGGAGGAGGATCTGGGCCCGGCGGAGGAGCGCCTGGCCCTGTTCCTGATGCAGTACTGGGGCGGCCCGACGACGTACAGCGACAACCGCGGCCACCCTCGCCTGCGCATGCGCCACGCCCCCTTCACGGTCGACCGAGCGGCCCACGACGCCTGGCTGAAGCACATGCGGGACGCGGTCGACTCCCTGAACCTCTCGGAGGACCACGAGGCGACGCTGTGGAAGTACCTGACGTACGCGGCGGCGTCGATGGTCAACACCCCGGACTAGTACGCCACTTCGCTCCCCGCGTCACTTCACACTGAGCCCGAACTCCCCAAGTCCCGCCCGCCGCACGGCGATCGACCCGTACGCGGTGCTCAGCCGCAACCACGCCCCGCAGGAGAAGAGGCGCACGTCGCCGGTGGACGGCCGCAGGAACCCGAGCGCCTGCGCGGCATGAACGGCCCGCACCGGAAGCCCCGTCGACCCGACGGCCCGCGACCAGATCTCCCGCCCGATCAGATCCAGCTCAGCCCGCGTACGCCGCTCAGCGGCCAACTCCTCGGTACGTCGCCGGAATTCACCGACGACCCCGGCGACGAGGGAACGCAACTCATCGGGCCCAGGCAACCCGCCCTCGGCCCGCCAGCCCCCCTTGGGCGGCAGAACTCCGGCCCACGGAGGCCCGGTCACGGCACCCGGAACGCCGACGGTCCCGGCGTCGTCGTCCACCTTCTCCAGCAACTCCCCCGCCGAGACGGTGACATCGAGGCTCGCCTCGATCCCGTCGTACGGCTGCGCGAGCCGTACCGCCCGCACCGCGAGCACCTCGAAGGAGGGCGGCCGTCCGAAGACGGCCAGCGCGGTGCCGGACGCCTGGAGACGGACGGCGGCGCCGCGGTCGTAGTGCAGCAGCCGGGAGAGGAAGGCGGCGAGGTCGGCCGCCTCCCCCTCGTCGGCGAGATGGAGCACCGTCATGCGGCGACGGCCCCCTGAGGGTCGTCCCGGTACTCCTCCAGGAACTCCCGTTCCTCCGCGGTGAGTCGGCGGGGCCGCTCGGCCTGGAAGTCGAACGGGACGATGACGGTGGCCGCCTTGACGTACACGACGTCGTCGTCCTTCACCTCGTACGCGACGGTGAAGGAGGCGGCCCGTATCTCGGTGACCCACAGCTCGATGGTGACCGGCGCGTGCCGGTGGACCAACTGCCGCTTGTAGTCGATCTCGTGGCGCGACACCACCGACCCCTGCTTGAAGTTCTTCTCCGGACGGAACAGGAAGTCGATCCGGGCCTCCTCCAAGTATCGGATGAAGACCGCGTTGTTGACGTGCCCGTACGCGTCCATGTCCGACCAGCGCAGGGGACAGAGGTAGATGTGCCGCAAGATCAGCCCCGGGTCAGCTTCTTGTAGGTGGCACGGTGCGGGCGGGCGGCGTCCGCGCCGAGCCGCTCGACCTTGTTCTTCTCGTAGGACTCGAAGTTCCCCTCGAACCAGAACCACTTCGACTCACCCTCGTACGCGAGGATGTGCGTCGCGACCCGGTCGAGGAACCAGCGGTCGTGGGAGATGACCACGGCCGCGCCGGGGAACTCCAGAAGCGCGTTCTCCAGCGACGACAGGGTCTCGACGTCGAGGTCGTTGGTCGGCTCGTCGAGCAGGAGCAGGTTGCCGCCCTGCTTGAGGGTGAGCGCGAGGTTGAGGCGGTTGCGCTCACCGCCGGACAGCACGCCTGCGGCCTTCTGCTGGTCCGGCCCCTTGAAGCCGAACGCGCTGACGTACGCGCGGGACGGCATCTCGACCTGGCCGACGTTGATGTAGTCCAG
>DATCQX010001022.1:0-2271 GCA_036569285.1 Streptomyces sp. | reverse complement strand
GCGGTCGCGTACCGCCGCAGCAGGGCGGCGTGTTCGTTGCGCAGCCCGGCCAGTTCGGTCCGCTTCGCGCGCAGCCGCTGCTCCAGCTTGCCGCGCAGCTCACGGGACTCTTCCAGATCGCTCTCCAGCTCGGCGACCCGCTCCTCGAAGCGCCATTCGTCGCTCACGCGCGCGCGGGACAGGTCGGCGACGGTCTTGCCGGCCTGCGAGTCCCAGCGGCGCAGGACGGCCGCGCCGACGACCGCGACGGCGGCGGCTATCGCGGCGATCACCCGGAGCACGCCCGTATCGGAGAACACCCACGGACCGAAGGCGCAGACGAGGGAGACGCCTGCGATCGCCGACGGGGGCAGCAGCCTGTGCAAAGGCGGTGAATGGCGGTGACGTCCACGTGGCATGGCCAGAAACTTACCGCGCGTAGGGGAGCGTTGGCGCCCCGCCCCGTAAAAACACAGCCATCCCGAAACCTTCGCAAGCTGCCGGAAATCAATTCCGGCCGAACGAGTAAGTGAGGCACCCCAAAACCAAGATCATTTCTGGCCGGAGTGCGTCACCGGGACTTCTCCGCTCACCCCGCGCGGGATGCTCACTGCTGGGTGAGCCGATCGCTCACCCACTGGAGGGTGGCCGGAATCTCCCGCTTCCACGTGTTGAAGTTGTGCCCGCCGCTGTCGAGGATGATCGACGAGATGCGCGTCTTGTTCGTCGCCTTGACCATGTCGATGAACTTCAGGGTGGCCTTGTAGTTGCTCTCGCCCTCCCTGCTGCTGGTGACGAGCAGTGAGGTGTCCGGCGCGGGACGGTGTTTGAGGAACCACTTCAGGTCCGCCTCGTTCTTCAGGGTCGCATTCCCCTGGAACAGGTCGCCCGTCGTCGCGTCGATCGGCGCCTTGTAGTACGGGGAGAGGCCCGCGCCCGCGGCGAACACCTCGGGGTGGTGCATGGCGAGCTTCAGAGCGCAGTACCCACCGGTGGAGTCCCCTATGACGCCCCACTTCTTGGCCACCCGGTAGTGCGAGGCGATCGCGTCGGGCAGGTCCCGTGCGAAGAACGACTCCGTCTGCGGCCCGCGCGGGATGTCGACGCACTCCGTGTCGCGCGGGGGCGCCACTGTCGGGCGCAGCATGACGAGGATCATCGGCTGCGTCTTCCCGTCCCTGGCGAGGTCCCGCGCGGTGCGCGGGAAGTGCAGCTTGTCGACGAGCGCCTGCGCCGTCCCCGGGTATCCCGTCAGGACGATCGCCGCCGGGAACGCGCGCGTGCGGTACTGGGGCTGGAAGTACTCCGGCGGCAGGTACACGTACGCGGGGGACGCGATGTGCGTCGTCCGGCCGGTCATCGCGACCTTCTGGACCTGGCCGCGCATCTGCGGGCTGCCGCCCGGGCCTTCCACGCGCTGTTCGTCGAGGACCTTCAGCGGACCCACCGCGGCGGTGCCGTCCGCGTGGTCGACGACGACCCCCTGGCCGTTCTCCTTGCCGAAGAGGTCGGCCCAGCTGGCGTAGAAGCCGAACGCCTGGTTGGCCGCGAGGCCGACCGCCGCGAAGAGCGCGACCTGAGTGGCGAGCAGCAGGCCGACACGCCCGGCGATCACCACGACACCGCGCCGGGCAAGCCGTGGCCACAGCCAGACCGTGCCGATGAACAGCAGTGCGGCGCACACGATCGCCAGCACCAGCACCTTGTTGCTCGTAAGACCCATGAGGAGTTACCTGCCTACGCTTTCCTTCCGGGCTCCCTCGCCTCCCTCGTTTCCTTCACGAGGGCTTGTCCCGGTCTTTCCCTGACCTTTGGAGCCGCTTTGGGGAGTCGAGTGAACCTCTCTCCCCTAGACACCGTCCTAGAGGACGCAATGTCGCCGGTACGGCCGATCTGGCACCGGGATCAAGGTCACTCGCGGAACTACGGGATGCGATGTCTGTCAAGGAAGATGGGGAAATGTCGGGCGGGGTTCCGAACCGATCAAGTCGCTTGCGGCGCGCTCTTCGCGGCCCGCGTCCGGAGTCCGTTCCGGTTCTCGTCGGCAGGGCCTGCGCCCTCGTCGGCCTGCTCGACGTCGCCGCGGGTGTGTTCCCGCGGTTCCGCCACAGCCGGATGCACACCATCGCCGAGGTGCTGCCGGGCTCCTTCGGACCGTTCGCCGCAGCCCTCTCGCTCAGCGCGGGCATCCTGCTCCTGCTGCTCGCGCACGGCCTGAAGCGCTGCAAGCGGCGCGCGTGGCGCGCGGTGGTGGCCCTGCTCCCGGCGGGCGCGGTGGCGCAGTTCACGTAC
>DATCQX010001021.1:0-3527 GCA_036569285.1 Streptomyces sp. | reverse complement strand
CCGGCCTCACGCCGTGTCTCCACCGCATGCCGATCCCCCTCACCAGGCCAGCTCGGTCGTCGCGGCCGGGCTGCGGCGGCCCGTCACGGACACCGCCTCCAGTTCGAGCCGCGTCGTCGCCCCGTCCCCCTCCCGGGCCAGCGGCGACACGCAGTACGCCCCGTCGTACGTCCGCCCCAGCCACCGCCGCCCGGACGCCGTGCGCCGGAAAATGTCGTACCGCGCCACGTCGTCCGGCGCGAAATCCCAGGTCAGATAGACACTCGCGAGGTCACCGACCCGCACCGCCCGCTCGACGGCGAACCCGCCGGGCCGCCCCGGCACCGGATCCGGACCGGCGTCCGCGATCCGCAGCTCCCCGAGCTGGACGGCGATCCCGGCGGCCCCGCCGCTCCCGGCCAGCAGACCGACGTGGACGGCGACGACGGTCCGGCCCGCCCACGCGGCGAGATCGGCGCTCCAGCGGGACCAACTCGCGCCCACGGGACCGGCGTCGAGCCACACCGTCTCGGCGGGCGCGTCCTGGAAGGCGAGCCCGAGCCGCAGCGCCGCCGTCCCGGTCGAACCCCGGTGCACCAGCGAGGCAGTCGACGCGGAGGTGAGGAGCAGCCGTGTCTTGTAGAGGCGCACGACAGCCGACGCGGACGGGCCGAGGGTGCCGGTCAGACGCAGGGAGTTGCCGGCGTCGTACGCGGTGGTGTGGTCGTAGTCCGCGCGGATCGTCGTGCTGGGGGCGCCCGCCGCGTCGCGGATCCACCACTGCCAGGTCGGCAGGAGGTCCTGGCTGCCGATGTCGAACCACGGGCGGTCACCGGTCTGGACGCCGTCGGTGAAGAACCGTTCGCCGGTGCCCGTGCAGAAGCGCGTGACGAAGGGCAGGCGGCCGATGGCGGACTTCTCGACGATGTAGTGGGCGGTGCCGTCCCAGCCCGCCGGGTCGAGGGGCCGGCCGCTGTCGGGCTGCCGGGTGCGGCCGGTGCGGGAGGGGTCCTCGGCGGGTCCTGACCAGAGCTGGCGCTCGCGGGCGTAGGCCGGTGCCTGGTTCGCCAGAGTGGTCTTGTCGCCGCCGACCGAGGACCAGACCATCTCGGAGCCGAGGAACGCCCAACTCGTGCGCGGTTCACCGCCGTCGGGGAAGACCGAGCGCGGGTCGTAGGGCTGGGCGAAGCGGTACATGCCGATCTCGCTGCCCGCGTACACGACCTCGAACGGGTCCAGACCGAGGGAGAGCGCGTGGCTGCGGGACGCCTGGATCCTGGCCGAACTCCACCAGTAGTTGAGGAACACGCTGCTGTTGACGCGCTGTCCGCCGTTCACGATCCACGGCGAGTTCACCGAGTTGAACTCGTTCTGGTACGAGATCCGGCCGTCGACCGTGAGGGAGTCGTACCACTGGACGTGGAAGCCGGGCGGGGCCTTGCGCGCGAGGTAGCCGAGCATCTCCATCAACAGCCGCGCCTGGGCCGCCGTGATGGTGGCCTCCTGGTTGACGAAGTAGCCGTCGAAGCCGAAGTAACGCGCCATCGCGATGAGTTGGTCCGCGAGCGGGAAGGTACCCTGCGGGGTCTTCTCGACGACGTCCGCGAAGTTCTCGGGGCGCGGCCAGAACCAACAGCCCAGACTGAGCACGCCGTTGCGGTGCGCGGCGTCCGTGTAGCCGGGGTTCGGGAGGTTCAACAGGCCGTAGGGCGGGTTCTGTTCGGCGTGGCGGCCGTCCAGCGGCAGACCGTGCCAGGACGCGTACAGGTCCGGGTACTGCCAGAACCGCAGGGCGTACGCCTCGGCGACCGGGCCGTACGGATAGCCCTCGGTCTCCCAGTTCGGCTGGACGTAGTCGTTGGCGAGGACCATGAGCCGGGGACGGGGGTCGAGGCCCCGGCGGGACTGGGTCGGCTCGAAGGGGGCGATGCGCGTCGCGAGGGGGACGCGGGAGCGGAGGTAGCGGGCGTGGCGGTCTGTATCCGGGTTCCACGCCTTGATCTGCGGGCCGGAGTAGCCGTGCATCAGCGGGGGTTCGGGGCCGAAGCCCGCCGCGAGGGGTTGCGCCTGTGCGGTCGTGGTGGGGAGGGCGGTGGCACTGGCGCCGGCCAGCAGTCCGGCACCGGCGGCTTGGAGGAGGGTGCGGCGTCGCAGGGGTCTGCCGAGTGGGCCTGACGCGTCGACGGGCATGGGGGTTCCCTCTCGTCGGTGAGGCGAGAGGCGACAGTAAAGTGTTGAAGTGCCGTGCTGCAAGAGGGAGTTGACGTCGTATCAGGCCAATGGGGCGTGAGGGTCGTACACGCCGGTCGTCATGACGGTGAAGGAGACACCCAGGACGGCCAGTTCGCCATCCACACCTGCACCGTGCCGTCCTTGGACGCTGTCGTCAGGGTGTCGCCGCCGGCGGCGAAGGCGATCGACTGGATGTTCGCGGGGGTTCCGGTGTACGAGGCGAGGGTCTTCGCCGAGGTGGAACTCGCGTAGTCGACCAGGAGGCCCGTGCCGGTGGTGGAGATGAGGGCGAGGCGTTCGCCGGTCGAGGCGAACTCCGCCGTGGTCATTCCGGAGAAGACACGCTCCCTTTCGCGGTTGGAGACTCGCCACACCTGTACCTGGTCGGTGTCGTTGCTGAGCGCGAGGAGCTGGCCGTCGCCGCTGAAGCCGAGAGGGCGGCCCTTGGCGAGTGCGGCGATGCGCTTGCCCGTGGTGATGTCCCAGAGGCTCGCCTTGTGGTCCGCCGCGAACTCGCTGCTCGTGGCGAGTGTCTTGCCGTCCGGGCTCAGGGCGATCACGTAACCCGTGGGGAGCGTCGCCGTGAGCTTGCCGGTCGTCACGTCCCAGACCTTCACCGTGCCGGGGTTGCCCGCCGCGCCTGCCGCGAGCGTCTTGCCGTCCGGTGTGAACACGATGCTCTGTACGCCGTTGTCGAATCCGGTGAGGGTGGCGACGAGTCTGCCTGTGCTGGTGTTCCACAGGCGGATCGGGTTGCCGTAGTTCTCGGTGGCGGCGAGGCCGGAGGCTGTTGCGAGGAGGTCGCCGCGGGGGCTGAACGCCATGGTCACGCTCGCCGGGGCGCCCGTGGCGATGTCGGTGGCGCTGCTCGGGGTGCTCGGGCTGCTTGAGGTGCTCGGGCTGCTCGTGTCGTTCGTTGCTGTGTCCCACAGGTGGACCGTCATCTTGGCCGTGCTGCGTGCGTCGACCGTGGCCAGTAGATTCCCGGCTCCGCTGAACAGGGGATGCGTCTGGCGGTCGAGTATCTGCGCGGTTCCGCCCGACGCGAGCAGTAGCTGGACGGTCGTGCTACCCGCTGCCGCTATGAGTTTGCCGTCCGGGCTGAAGGTGGCGTAGGTGCCGGCGTTGGGGACGGACGTGCTGAGGTAGGGGCCGAGGAAAGGAGACGAGCTGGCGCCGGATGACGAGCCGTCGCCCTTGTCCTGGAGAAGCGACAGGGTCACCGGGATGGACACGCCGATCACCAGGGTGACGGCGGCCGTGAGGATTTTGGCGCGGGTGGAGATGCCGGACCAGCGGGACGGGCGGGGGAGGGA
>DATCQX010001020.1:0-2445 GCA_036569285.1 Streptomyces sp. | reverse complement strand
CCGCCTCGGTGATCGTCTCCCTCCTGGCCGCGGCCGGCGCGGGCATCGCTGTCGGCGGCATGAACGACGTCGGCACGGCGGGCGCCCTGATCGGCGCGGGCGCCGCGGTCTGCGCGCTCATCGGCCACCGGGTGGCCAGCTACGACTACCCGTCGAGGTTCGTCCACTTCACCGCAGGCGTGGCCCTGCCGCTGGCGCTGGCTGCTCCGGCTGTGTACGTGCTGGGGCGGGCGGTGGGTTAGGCGCACGCGCGTGCGTGGCTGACGGCAGCACGTTGAGCTGGGCCGGCTTCGACTGGCGTCGGGAGGCACGCCCCGCGCGCGGGGCCGTCGTTCGGACCGGCCCTCCGATCACCCGCACCCCCACGCGCGCGTGTCCGCTCACTGTCACAACCGCTCGACAGTCTCCGGGGGACCTCTGCCCAGCGGGTTACCTTGGGTGGCCGAAAGGGTCGAGGGCTTCAGGGCCCCGGTCGGCAATCACTGGGGGAACAGAGCAATGCGCGGGCTTCGGATACTTCTGATCGTCGTGGCGGTACTGGGCGGGCTGTTCGTGCTCGCCGACCGGCTGGCGGTGAACTTCGCCGAGAGCGAGGCCGCGGACAAGCTGAAGGCGAACGAGGGGCTGGCGGACACGCCCGACGTCTCGATCAAGGGGTTCCCCTTCCTCACCCAGGCGCTCGGCGGGAAGCTCGACGACGTCGAGGTCGGCATCAAGCAGTACGACGCGGCGACCGGCACGAGCAACGGGACGATCCGGATCGACGACCTCAAGGCGAACATGAAGGGCGTCGACTTCGACAGCAGCTTCAGCTCCGCGACGGCCTCCACCGCGAGCGGCACCGCCGAGATCTCGTACGCCGAACTCCTGAAGGCCGCTAAGTCGGAGCCGACGCGGATCGTCTCGGGCGTCGAGGCCGAGGTCGTCGGTCTGTCCGACGGCGGCAACGGGAAGATCAAGGTCGACGTCGTGGCCACGACGCCCATCGGGAAGGTGCCGGCGTCCGTGCTGAGCACGGTGACCGTCGAGGGCGACACCGTGCGCGTGCACGCGGACGACCTGCCCGGCTTCGGGGGTGTGGACGCCGCCGAGGGCGAGGTCCGCAAGGTCACCGACTTCGAGCAGAAGATCGAGAACCTGCCGGGCGGGATCAAGCTGGACAAGGTGCTCGCGGCGGCGGACGGCGTGGAGATCACGGTGAAGGGTTCGAACGTACGACTCGCGGGGTAGGGGTCGTACAGGGTTTCCGTCCGAGGAGCGAGACAAGGGTGTCCGACACGTAGATACCAGGTCCCTCCGAGGTACTACGGGTAGTACCCGGAGTACCCCCGATCCCTTCGCGGTCTCGGAATCCGGACGATCGCATCTCGCCATACGACACACCGGTGACAGCGTGCCCGATCCGTCCCTACGATCGACGACATGAAGCGTCAGGCGGATCTCACGAAGCGGCGGGCAGTCGACCTGTGCCGCGTCGCCGCCATGCTCTGTCGCGCTTCCTGAAGCGCCCGGAAGCCTTCCGCAGCCTCTTTCCCGCCCTGCTCAGGGCCCGCGCGCCCGTCTACCCGGGTCGCGCCCTTCTTGCACACCCCCGCCGCAACTGCCCCGGAGGAGAACGAGCATGAGCCGCAGTGACGTCCTGGTCGACGCCGACTGGGTCGAGGCCAACCTCGACAACCCCGCCATCGCGATCGTCGAGGTCGACGAGGACACCTCGGCCTACGAGAAGAACCACATCCGAGGCGCCATCCGGATCGACTGGACGAAGGACCTCCAGGACCCGGTACGCCGTGACTTCGTCGACCAGGAGGGCTTCGAGAAGCTCCTGTCCGCGAAGGGCATCGCCAACGACACGCTGGTGATCCTCTACGGCGGCAACAACAACTGGTTCGCGTCCTACGCCTACTGGTACTTCAAGCTGTACGGCCACGAGAACGTGAAGCTGCTCGACGGTGGCCGCAAGAAGTGGGAGCTGGACGCCCGCGAGCTGGTCGAGGAGGTCCCCGTCCGGGCGACCACCGACTACAAGGCGAAGCCGCAGAACACCGCGATCCGCGCGTTCCGTGACGACGTCGTCGCCGCGATCGGCACGCAGAACCTGGTCGACGTCCGCTCCCCCGACGAGTTCTCCGGCAAGCTGCTCGCCCCCGCGCACCTGCCGCAGGAGCAGTCGCAGCGCCCCGGCCACGTGCCGTCCGCGCGCAACATCCCGTGGTCGAAGAACGCCAACGACGACGGCACCTTCAAGTCGGACGACGAGCTGAAGGAGCTGTACGCCGAGGAGCAGGTCGACCTCGCGAAGGACACGATCGCGTACTGCCGGATCGGTGAGCGTTCCGCGCTGACCTGGTTCGTGCTGCACGAGCTGCTCGGTGTCGAGAACGTCAAGAACTACGACGGCTCCTGGACCGAGTACGGCAGCCTCGTCGGCGTCCCGATCGAGCT
>DATCQX010001019.1:0-3656 GCA_036569285.1 Streptomyces sp. | reverse complement strand
CCAGGACGACACCGGCTGCGCGGTCGCCAACACCCTCGCCGCGGTCGACGCGGGCGCGACGCACGTCCAGTGCACGGCGAACGGCTACGGCGAGCGCGTCGGCAACGCCAACCTCTTCCCCGTCGTCGCCGCCCTGGAACTGAAGTACGGCAAGCAGGTCCTCCCCGAGGGCAAGCTCCGCGAGATGACCCGCATCTCGCACGCCATCGCCGAGGTCGTCAACCTCACCCCCTCCACGCACCAGCCGTACGTGGGCGTCTCGGCGTTCGCGCACAAGGCGGGCCTGCACGCCTCCGCGATCAAGGTCGACCCGGACCTCTACCAGCACACGGACCCGGCGCTGGTCGGCAACCACATGCGGATGCTGGTCTCCGACATGGCGGGCCGCGCCTCCGTCGAACTCAAGGGCAAGGAACTCGGCGTCGACCTCGGCGGCGACCGCGAGCTCGTCGGCCGGGTGGTGGACCGCGTCAAGGAACGCGAGCTGAAGGGCTACACCTACGAAGCGGCCGACGCCAGCTTCGAGTTGCTCCTGCGCGCCGAGGTCAAGGGCAGCGCCCTGAGCTACTTCCAGGTCGAGTCCTGGCGGGCGATCGTCGAGGACCGCCCCGACGGCAGCCACGCGAACGAGGCGACGGTCAAACTCTGGGCCAAGGGCGAGCGGATCGTCGCGACGGCCGAGGGCAACGGCCCCGTCAACGCGCTGGACCGGGCCCTGCGGGTCGCCCTGGAGAAGATCTACCCCCAGCTCGCCAAGCTGGAGCTGGTCGACTACAAGGTCCGCATCCTGGAGGGCGTCCACGGCACCCAGTCCACGACCCGCGTCCTCATCTCCACGACCGACGGCACCGGCGAATGGCAGACCGTCGGCGTCGCGGACAACGTCATCGCCGCGTCCTGGCAGGCCCTGGAGGACGCGTACACGTACGGCCTGCTGCGCGCGGGAGTCACGCCGGCCGAATAGGTTCCGGCGCGAGGAGCCCCGTCCGAGTGATCCTCGTACGACGGGAACCCAGGGCGCGTACGACACCCCCGCACGCCCCTCATCACCCGCACGCCCCCTCACACACCCCCATGCACCCGGCACCCACCCCGCCGAGGCACCGGGATCCCCGCGACGGGTGCCACCACCCCCACCCCCCAGGCCACCCGAATCGCGTCGACGAGTCCCCGCGCACTGGCGGGCGACAACGCCAGCTCCTGCCGGGCCTCGGCCAACAGGTCGAGGTCCCCGTCGGCAGCCGAAG
Source organism: Streptomyces sp. (assembly GCA_036569285.1). Lineage (GTDB taxonomy): Bacteria > Actinomycetota > Actinomycetes > Streptomycetales > Streptomycetaceae > Streptomyces. Next base: position 2,409 of record DATCQX010001019.1, on the reverse strand, counting down.
CGGCCACCTCCCGCCGCTGGTTGAACGCCGGCGCCCCGAACACGTCGAGCAACGTGAGCGACAGATACGCGTAAGCGGCAGCCTCGTCCACCAACTGCCGCTCACTCCCGCCCAGTTGCCCCACATCCCGGGTCACGAAGTGCACCAGCGCCTGCCGCAACGGCTCCGCTCGCTCCGGACACGGACAGGCCCGCCGCAGATGCGCCCCCAGACTCCGGAACGCCCCGAGCACCTCGGCCCCTTGCTCCCCCCACTCGTGCTTCGCGAGCAACGTCCGGAATCCGGCGAGCGTCTCCGACAGCTCCTCGACGACCAACGTCTGCGCCACGTCGGTGAGTTCGACACGGGCCGTCGCGGACCGGATCTCCACCAGCCGTCGCGCGTACCGGATCAGGTCCCGTGGAATCCCCCCGGACAGGGCGTGCGCGAGCGCCACATACGCGTCCCCGATCCCCGGCGCCCGACGCCGCAGAATCCGCGTCGACTCCTCCAGCGTGCAGGCCCGCACATGCAGCACGTCGTCCAGCGAACTGTCCGTCACATCCCGGTGCGGCAAACCCCTCCGCACGAAAGCGGCCCCCACATCCTCGGCGACCGAGATCAGGTAATGCGCATGCGGCACCCCCAAAATCGCCTTGATCTCGGCGAGAAACGCCCGCGCCTGAACCTCGCTCCCGAGCCGGTCGACTTCGTCGATGACGACGACGACCCGGTTCCCCTTCTCGTGCTCGTCCTCCGCGACCTTCCCGAGCAGTGCCCTGAACTCCGAGACCAACCCTGGGTAGTTGGGCGGGACAGTCGTCACGGCGGTGCTGTGTGAGGAGCCCAGCGTGAGGAGTTGAGCGGCGCTGCTGGTGAACGCGGCGGTCGAACTCTGCACGGTCTGGAGGCGGTAGAGGTGGTTGCGGCAGGCGGTGACGAGGCGGGGGGTGGTGCCGGGGAGGCGCCAGGGGGTGCTGGGGAGGCTCAAGAGTGCCAGACCGAGCACGAACAACCCGAAGAGCAGGGCGGGTTCTTGGTGGTCGAGCACCTCCTGGGACGACGGGACGGCGGCCGTCAGCAGCAGAAGCGCGAGCGGCAGCAGCAGAGCCGCCGTCCCGAAGACCACCTGCGCGTTCGCCGTCGTCCCGCCCAGCCGAAAGGTGGAGGCGGGCGTCGTCATCCGCCATGCCGCTGAGCACGCCATCGCGCCGAAGACCAGCAGCGGCTGCCACCAGGCGAACTCCGTCTCGGGGCCTATGCCGTTCAACAGCCCCACGAAGGCGACGCCGCAGAGAGCGGACCCGCAGACGGCCACCACCGCCGGGCCGACCCTCCGCAGCACCCCCACCCTGAACCGAGGCGTCCGCAACGTCCACACATACGCCCCGGCGAGCACCAACAACACCGCCCCCGCAGGCTCCTGCCCCGCCACCACATCCCGGACGAACGAGACCACCGTCTCCCGCAGAGCCTCCAGCTTCCCCGTCACCCCAGGCTTCTCCCGGCTGACGAACTGCTTCGCCGCCGAGTACACCCCGACCCCGATGAGCAGCGCGGCAGGTACCCCGACGATCACCACCCGCACAAGGAACCGCACCACCGGCCCCACCCGCCGCCACATCCGGTGCCCGTACGACAGCCGCACGAACTCCGGCACCCGATGTCCGGCCCGCGCCACGTACGCCTGACAGACACTGATGAACAGCGAGGTCAGGAAGTCGTGCGGGGCGTAAGTGGCCGGCGCGGGGACGACGACGTGAAAGTCCCGGCGCCGGATCACCGCCTGCATCAGCGTGCTTTTACCCGCCCCGCGCGGCCCACTGACGGCGATCGTCCCGCCGTCCAACTGGTCCATCTTGCGCCGCAGTTCACCGATGGGCCCGTTCTCGACGTAGTACCCGCTGCCCTGCGGGGTCCGCAGCCCCTCCTGCGCATCGACGACGAGCAGAGTGCCCCGGTCGTCCCCGAGGAGATCCTCGACGGCCCGGCGAACCTCCTCAAGGAAATCGTCGTCCCGCAGCTCCCGGCTCCATGCCCACTCGAACGCCCGCTCCGCCCACCACAGCGCGCAGGTGTAGGGGTTCACCAACGCACCGAGCAGGGAGCGCCCGGTCCGCCACAGGTACACCGCGAGCAGGGCCGTGGCCACCGGGTACAGGGACAGGGCCACCGGCCAGGGTGCCCCGAAGGCCATCACGAACGCGGCGGCTGCGCAGAAGACGGCCGCCTGCGCCATCAGCACCAGCCACGCCCAGGAGAACTGCCCCGCCAGCACCTCCTCCACCGTCCGGTCCTCCGGCATGAGCGCCCGCACCGGTCGGCACCACCGCCGCACCCGGGCGTATCGCATGCCGACCCCTTCGAAATCCCGCCCCTCCAGCGCCCGCTCCACATAAGCGGCCCCGCTCATGGTCGCCACCACAGCCC
>DATCQX010001018.1:0-3893 GCA_036569285.1 Streptomyces sp. | reverse complement strand
GGGTGCGGGGGTGTCTTGGGGCTCGGGGGAACCTGTGTGCGGGGCGGCGGGAAGTGGCCGCGCGGAGTACCGGGGGGCGGTGCGAGGAGTGTGGGCGGCTGGATCGGGTGGGGTCTGTCGCCGCTGACGGGAAGGCGGACGATCCTCGCGCGTACCGGGTGTATCTCGCCTGGTTCGGGGGCGGGTTGGTCAAGGTGGGGATCACGGCGGTCGAGCGGGGCTCGGACCGGCTGCTGGAGCAGGGTGCCGTGTGTTTCACGTGGCTCGGAGAGGGGCCGCTCATGGCGGCGCGGCGGGCCGAGGAGGTGCTGCGGGTCGCGCTGCACGTGGGGGACCGGGTCCCGTACGGCGTGAAGCGGGCCGTACGAGCCGACGCGGCCCGCGCGATCGACGCCGGGGCCGACGAGCTGCGCGGACTGCACCGGCGCGCGCAGTCCCTCGCGGGCTGGCCGGAGACGCTCGTGCCGGAGCCCTTCCACCCCGTCGACCACCTCACGGCGTTCGGCCTCACGGACGCCCCTCCCCCGACCGGCGAGATCACCGAACTGGCGCCTGGTGGAGCCCTCGCCGGGGAACTGGTCGCCGCCGCCGGCCCCGACCTCCACCTCGACACGTCCACGCACGGGATCGTCGTCCTCGACACGCGTCTGATGACCGGCTGGGAGCTGACCGCCGACGGCGCGGGCACCGGCGTGTTCCCGGTGCGGCCGTTCCCGAAGGCGCAGGCGGGGTTGTTCTGAGGGCGCGGTAAGAGGTTTCCTGAGAGGTTCCTGTGCGTTTCTCAGCGAAATCACAGGCAAGCGAAAGCCCCCTCTCAGAGCCCGCAGAGAGGGTGTTCAGCATGACCACGACCTCGCCCCAGGGGCGTACCGAACTGCTGAGGCCGGACGGGAGCCCCGTCCGCGTGCTGGTGGTGGACGACGAGTTGTCGATCACCGAGTTGTTGTCCATGGCTCTCAGGTATGAGGGGTGGCAGATCCGGAGTGCCGGGGACGGCATGGGCGCCGTGCAGACGGCCAGGGAGTTCCGCCCGGACGCCGTCGTCCTCGACATGATGCTGCCGGACATGGACGGCCTGGCCGTCCTGCACAGGCTGCGGCGCGAGTTGCCGGACGTCCCCGTCCTGTTCCTCACCGCCAAGGACGCCGTGGAGGACCGCATCGCCGGACTCACCGCCGGCGGCGACGACTACGTCACCAAGCCGTTCAGCCTCGAAGAGGTCGTCGCCCGGCTGCGCGGCCTGATCCGTCGGTCCGGCGCGACCGACCGCCGCGCCGACTCCGTCCTCGTCGTCGGAGACCTCACCCTCGACGAGGACAGCCACGAAGTGACCCGCTCCGGCGACGACATCCACCTCACCGCCACCGAGTTCGAACTGCTCAGGTTCCTGATGCGCAACCCCCGCCGGGTGCTCAGCAAGGCGCAGATCCTCGACCGGGTGTGGTCGTACGACTTCGGCGGCCAGGCGAACGTCGTCGAGCTGTACATCTCGTACCTGAGGCGCAAGATCGACGCCGGCCGCGAGCCGATGATCCACACCCGCCGCGGCGCGGGCTACCTGATCAAGCCCGCGACGTCATGAGCGGACGACGACGAGCGGGCAAACCGCGCACTCTGCGGACGAGGCTCGTCGTCGCGTCGGTCGCGCTGATCGCCGTCGTCTGCGCGGTGATCGGGACGGTGACGACGCTGGCGCTGCGCCAGTACCTCTACGACCAGCTGGACAAGCAGCTCGGCGAGGTCGCGGTGAGGGCGGCGGGAGGGCCGCCGGGTCTGGACGACCGTGTCTGGCTCCAGCACCGGGGCAAGGCCTTCGACCTGTCGGAGTTCGTCACCCGGGGCCCGCAGCCCGGCGGCGCCACGCTGATCGCGAAGGTTGCGGACGGCTCGGCCACCACCGGAGCCGTCGGTGAGAAGACCGGCGGCAACTTCGACATGAGGGCGAAGACCCTCACAAAGGCCCAGCTCAAGGCCGTCAGCACGGTCGCGCGGGACAGCGACAAGCACACGGTCGACGTCCCCGGCCTCGGCAGCTACCGCGTCACGTACACGCACGGCGTGAACGGCGATTTCTACGTCGCCATCCCCACCAAGGACCAGGACGACACTGTCGCCACCCTCGTCCTGGCCGAACTGAGCGTCACCGCCGCCGGCCTGGTCGCCGCGGGCATCGCCGGTCACGTCCTCGTCGGCGTCGCCACCCGCCCCCTCCGCAAGGTCGCCGCGACAGCGACCCGCGTCTCCGAACTCCCCCTCCACACAGGCGAGGTGAACCTCAGCGAGCGGGTCCCGGAGTCCCAGACCGACCCGCACACCGAGGTCGGCCAGGTCGGCGCCGCGCTCAACCGGATGCTGGACCACGTCCACGGCGCCCTGCACGCGCGGCAGCAGAGCGAGACACGGGTCCGGCAGTTCGTCGCCGACGCGAGCCACGAACTGCGGACGCCGCTCGCCTCGATCCGCGGGTACGCGGAACTCACCCGGCGAGGCAGAGAAGAGATCGGCCCCGACACACGGCACGCGCTCGGCCGTATCGAGTCCGAGGCGGGCCGGATGACGCTCCTCGTCGAGGACCTCCTCCTGCTCGCCAGACTGGACGCCGGACGCCCCCTCCAGTTCGAGCGGACCGACCTCGTCCCCCTCGTCGTCGACACGGTGAGCGACGCGCGCGCGGCCGGGCGCGACCACGTGTGGCGGCTGGAACTGCCGGACGAACCGGCACTGGTGTCGGTGGACGCGGCACGGCTGCAACAGGTCCTCGTCAACCTGCTGGCCAACGCCCGCACGCACACGCCCCCGGGGACGACCGTCACCGCGCGGGTGCGGCGGCGGGGGGCCTGGCTGTGCGTGGACGTCGTGGACGACGGTCAGGGCATCCCTCCCGACCTGCTGCCGCGCGTCTTCGAACGGTTCGCGCGAGGTGACTCGGCACGCTCTCGTATCACGGGTACTACGGGGAGTACGGGGCTCGGCCTCGCCATCGTCGAGGCCGTCGTCACCGCGCACGGCGGTGCGGTGACCGTGGAGAGCGTGCCCGGACGGACGGTGTTCACGGTGCACCTGCCCGCGCTCGCCCCGGACGTCCCGCAGTTCGACTCACAGGGCCAGCACAGGGTCACCACATGGGTGCGACAGGGCGTCTGACCAGAGTCACCGTCATGCGAACCGACTCTTCTCCCGGCACCCTGCCGGCGCGGGAGCACCTCCCGGCCGACACCGCCGGGACACCTGTCCTGGACGTCGTGATCCCCGTCTACAACGAGGAGAAGGACCTCGGCCCGTGCGTCGAGCGTCTGCACGCGCACCTCGTCGAGACCTTCCCCTACCCCTTCCGTATCACCATCGCGGACAACGCCTCCGTCGACACCACCCCGGTGGTGGCGCAGAACCTTGAGGCGTACCTCCCAGGGGTGAGGTCGTTCCGGCTGGAGCAGAAGGGCCGCGGCCGGGCCCTGCGGACCGTCTGGTCCGCCTCGGACGCGCCGATCCTCGCCTACATGGACGTCGACCTCTCCACCGACCTCAACGCCCTGCTCCCGCTGGTCGCCCCGCTGATCTCCGGCCACTCCGACCTGGCCATCGGGTCGAGGCTCGCCCGTAGCTCCCGGGTCGTACGGGGGGCGAAGCGGGAGTTCATCAGCCGGTCGTACAACCTGATCCTGCGGGGCTCGCTCCAGGCGCGCTTCTCGGACGCCCAGTGCGGCTTCAAGGCCATCCGGCGCGACGTGGCGCGGGTCCTGCTGCCGCTGGTGGAGGACACCGGCTGGTTCTTCGACACTGAGATGCTGGTCCTCGCGGAGCGGGCGGGCCTTCGGATCCACGAGGTCCCGGTCGACTGGGTCGACGACCCCGACTCCACCGTCCACATCGTCAAGACGGCGACCGACGACCTG
>DATCQX010001017.1:0-4827 GCA_036569285.1 Streptomyces sp. | reverse complement strand
CGTCGCCGAGGCGCTGAAGGGCCGTCCGGAGGTGCTGGCGCTGCGGTATCCGGGGCTGTCTGACGACCCCTCGCACGAGGTCGCCTCCCGGCAGATGCGCCGCTACGGCTGCGTCGTGTCGTTCACGCTGGCCTCCCGCGCGCATGCGGAACGCTTCTTGGAGTCCCTGCGGTTCGTGGACGACGCGACGAGCTTCGGCGGCGTGCGGTCCTCGGCCGAGCGGCGTGGACGCTGGGGCGGCGACGCGGTCGCGGAGGGCTTCGTCCGGCTCTCGGTCGGCACCGAGGACACCCAGGACCTCGTGACCGACGTGCTGCGGGCCCTGGAGCAGTCGGCGGGCTGAGGCTGCCGGGCGGGGCCGTCCGGGTCTGCGTGGTCGGTGGACGGTCCGAGCCTCCCCCCTCGTGGTTCGGACCGTCCTCGGTTCCGCGCCACCCCCCAGGTGCCATGCGCTGAGAACCGCGCGAACAAGGCTAGTTGACTCAGTGTCAGTGTCCAATCACAGTAGCGACAGCAAGCTATCCGCATATTTATGGTTGTGCCCTGCGTCAGCACCGGGAGGGGAGCGGGCCATGGATCTGGCCTTGCTGCGCACCTTCGTGACCGTGCACCGGGCCGGATCCTTCACCCGTGCCGCCGCGCTGCTGGGTCTCTCCCAGCCCGCCGTCACCTCACAGATCAGGACCCTGGAACGGCAGGTGGGCCGCCCGCTGTTCCTGCGCCAGGCCCGGGGCGTCACCCCGACGACGATCGGCGACGAACTCGCCCACAAGGCCGCCCCGCACCTCGACGCGCTCGTACAGATCGCCGAGACCGGCCTCGACGAGGACTCCTCGCTGCGCACCCTGCACCTCGCCGGACCCCCCGAGTTCACCGCCGAACAGGCCCTGCCCGCGCTCACCGAACTCACCGGCGAGGACGGCCAGGGACTCGCCCTGCGCGCCTCCTTCGGCACCGCCGAGGAGGTCCTGGAGGGGCTCGCCGCCGGACACCACGACCTCGCCATCAGCACGGCTCGCCCACGCGGCCCGCTGCTGACCGCCACTCCGCTGTGCGACGAGGAGCACGTCCTGATCGCCGCCCCGCGATGGGCCGCACGGATCCACGCCGGGAACCCGCACCTCACGGACGCGTCCGGCCTGGAGAACCTCCCCGTCGTCGAGGTCCACGAGTCGCTGCCCCTCGTCGCCCGCTACTGGGCCTCCGTCTTCGACACCCTCCCGGCCGCCGCCGGCACGGTGATCGTCCCCGACCTGCGAGCGGTCCTGGCCTGCGCGGTCGCGGGCGCCGGGCTCGCGGTGCTGCCCCGCTATCTCTGCGCGGGCGCCCTGGAACGCGGAGAGGTCGTCGCCCTGCACGATCCGCCGGTGCCGCCGCTGCGGACATACTTTCTGGTCGTGCGCACGGGGACGCTGGCGATGCCGCACATAGCGCGGGCGTACGAGCAGCTCCTGCGGGCAGGGGCAGAGTGGTGGTGAAAGCCGTGGTGGTCAGGCCTGCGGCGTTGAGGTGCGCGGGGCGTTGAGGTCTACGGCTTGATGTCCCTGGCGGATGTTCCCCCGCAGATGCCCCGCGCCGACGTTTCACGTGAAACCACGGCGGGTGTTTCACGTGAAACCACAGGGGATGTTTCACGTGGAACCAAGCGGGCCACATTCCTCCCATGACCGTCCGACCCGTGGTCAAACGTACCGCCCGCGCCGTTCTCCTGGACGGCGACGACCTGGTCCTGATCAAGCGCACCAAGCCCGGCATGGACCCCTACTGGCTCACGCCCGGAGGGGGCGTCGAACCGTCCGACGAGACCGTCGTGGAAGCCCTGCACCGCGAGGTGTACGAGGAACTGGGCGCGAAGATCACCGATGTGGTCCCCTGTTTCGTCGACACCGTCGAGCACATCGGCGCGGACGGCGGCGCCACCGGAGTGAAGGTGCAGCACTTCTTCGTCTGCCACCTCGCGTCCATGGACCCCGCCCTGCGGCACGGCCCCGAGGTCGACGAGCCCATCGGGGAGTACGAGATCGTCCGAGTGCCGTTCACCCGGGTCGGGATCGCCTCCGTGCACCTCGTGCCGCTGTCGCTGCGGCACTATCTGGACGGCAACATCGAGGGCGTCCGTGCGATGCACGCGCCCGACCTCGGTTAACCGGCGGCGATCAGCTCGGCCACCGAGTCGTGCCGTATCCGTTCCTTCGGGATGCCCACACCGCGCAGGGCGTCCACCCCGCTGCGGATCATACCGACCGGGCCGGAGAGGTAGGCGTCGTACTCGTCCCAGGGGCCGAACGTGCGTATCGCGTCCGGGAGTTGGAGCAGGCCGTGCTTGTCGACCACCGGGCGGACCTCCAGCCAGGAGTGGGACTGCTTGAGCCGGAGCATCGTGTCGATGTCGTAGAGGTCGTGGTCGGTGCGGGCGCCGTAGAAGACCTCCATCCGGCGCCGGGTGCCGTGTTCGGCGACGTCCTCGACCAGCGCTTTGATGGGTGCGATGCCTGTGCCGCCGCCGAGGCAGAGCAGCCCGTTGTCACGGGTGTGGTCGATCGTCATCGACCCGGCCGGCGGGCCCAGTCTGATCACGTCGCCGGGCTGGGCGCGGTGGACGAGCGCGTTGGAGACCCAGCCCGCCGGGATCGCCTTCACGTGGAACGAGAGCAGTCCGTCGGAGCGGGGCGCGGAAGCGAAGGAGTAGTGCCGCCAGATCCGCGGCCACCACGGCGTCTCCAGGCTCGCGTACTGCCCGGCGAGGAACGGGTACGGCTGGTTCGGCCGGACGGTGAGGATCGCGATGTCCTGCGTCCTGAGTTCGTGCGAGACGACCTCCGCCTGCCACCAGGCCGGCGCGCGCAGTTCGTCGACGGCAGCGGCGTCGATCATCACCTGGGAGATCGTCGTGTACGTCCGCACCCAGGCGGCCTCCGTCTCCGGCTCCCACACGGACTCGGCGTACTTGGCGAGCGACTCGACGAGGCACTCGCCGACGGCGGGGTAGTGCTCGGGCCGGGTGCCGTACTTGCGGTGCCCCCGGCCGAGGTTCTGGAGGTAGTCGACGAGCACCGGGGTGTTGTCGATGTGCTCGGCGGCCGTCAGCAGCGCCTTGAGCAGCCGGTCGCGCTGGGCGTCCATCGCGGGCGGGAAGAGCGGGCGCAGGTCCGGGTGGCGGACGAAGAGGAGCGCGTAGAAGTACGAGGTGACCTTGTCGGCCACGTCGCCGATGGCGGCCATGGTCCGGCGGATCAGCACGGCGTCCGGGGACCCCTCGGCGACGGGCTGCGGTTCGACGACCGGCAGGTCCTCGGAGGCGAACCCCCGGGAGGGCTCTGTCTGGAGCGGGTCCGCGGCGGAGGGCCGGGGGAAGTCGGCCAGGGGCCGGAAGGCATCCGGCACGAACGAACCGACGGACTCGGAGGACTGAGAGCCGTCGTGGAGGGCGTCGTGGAGGGGGTCGGCCTCAAGCCCCGAGGCGTCCTGGAGAGGCGCCGCTTCGGACCGTGAGACGTCTTGGAGAGGCTCTGCTTCGAGCGGGAGGGCCTCCGGGGCGGACGGCTCGAAGGAGTGGGCCTCGGGATGCGCGGCGGGCTGGGAGGCCTCTGTGAAGGCCGGGTGGGGTTCCTCAGCAGGCGTCGGGCGGGGGGCTTCGGCCAGTGGAGGGCCACTCGGGGCCGTGCGCTGGGCCGGTACCTGGAGGGGCTCGGACGCGGTGTGCGAGGCGTCGGTGTACGAACGGGACGGTATGGGGGACACCAGGGGCGGCACCGCCGTCGCGGGCGCCGGTATGAGCTTGGGGAGCACGGTCGTGGCCGTCGGCTCGGAAGGCACCGGTGTCTGCGGCGTGCCTATTCGGGCCTCGGCGTCTGCTTGGCCGACGTGCTGAGGGGCGGCCTCGGCGGGCGTCGCCGTACCGCGGCCCACGGGACGCAGCCCGGCCAGCCGCCTGCCCTCTGTGCCCTGCGATTCGGCGCCTTGCGGCTCGGTACCGGGAGCCGACGACGGCTGCTTGCGCGGCGTGAACCAACCGTCCCCGCCGCCGGACGTGCCGTTGTCGGCCGACGTGGTGACCGGAGCATCCATGGTGTGCCTCGCCTCGAACATCTTTCGGTCGGTCTGCACTCCCTGCCTCGGGAAGTGCCTGCTCCCCCACAAACGGCCGTGCCCATCGGTCCGGTTCCTCAGCCGCTTCGCCCACTGGGCAGCATCCCATCCCCACCCGGATGCTCTGGCCGTATCACCGCGAATGCGGGCCCTCGATCTCTCCGTCCCTTTAGGGTTCGTCACCTCAATCGGAGTCGACCATACCGGCCGCAGTCGACCACACAACCCCCGCCTTCCCCTCACCTGGGTCTTACCTAGGGGCGATTCGGTGCTTCACTCAACTACCGGGCACAGCGCTTCACTTCGTAGACATCCCACAGATCCCTCCTTCAGCCCACGGCATGATTCCGCCGTCCTGGAGCCCTTCGGCCACCGATGTTTCACGTGAAACGCTCTCTTCTATTGCTGGTTTCACGTGAAACAACAAGTGTCCCTCCTAGTCGCCTGGCACGTTCCCCTGGCATGGCCAAAACCGCGTATGCCTCCTGGGAAACAGGTGGACGCCGGACCCGCCGGTCGGACAGCCTGACCTGCGTGTCGACTCCTTCCCCCACCGCTCTCCCCATTCGCCGCCTGACGCGCCGTGACCTTCTCGCATGCGCGGACTTGTCCGAGGATCGGGGGTGGCCGCGCGAGGAACACAAGTGGGGCCTCCTCCTCACCGCCGGGAAGGGGTACGGCATCGACGCCCCCGACGGCGGTCTGCTGGCCGCGTGCGTCGTCACCGACTACGGCCCT
>DATCQX010001016.1:0-2798 GCA_036569285.1 Streptomyces sp. | reverse complement strand
AGCAGGGTCGACGTGATCAGCCCGCCGATCACCACGACCGCCAGCGGCTGGGAGATGAAGCCGCCCTCGCCGGTGACTCCGAGGGCCATCGGCAACAGCGCGAAGATGGTCGCGAGGGCCGTCATGAGGATGGGGCGGAGGCGGTGTCGGCCGCCTTCCATGACTGCCTCGACGACGCCGTGGCCCTGGGAGCGGTACTGGTTGATCAGGTCGATCAGGACGATCGCGTTGGTGACCACGATGCCGATCAGCATCAGCATGCCGATCATCGCGGGGACGCCCATGGGGGTGCCGGTGATCACCAGCAGGCCGATCGCGCCCGTTGCCGCGAAGGGGATGGACACCAAGAGGATCAGTGGCTGAGCCAATGAGCGGAACGTCGCGACCAGGAGCATGAAGACGATCGCGATCGCCGCCAGCATGGCGAGGCCGAGGTTCTTGAACGCGTTGTCCTGGTCGGAGGAGACGCCCCCGATCTCCGCCCGCGCGCCCTCGGGCAGCTTCAGGGCATCGATCTTCGACTGGAGGTCGGCGCTGACGGCGCCCGTGTTGTCGCCGGTCGGCTTGGCGGTGATCGTGGCGGCGCGCTGGCCGTCGATGCGGGTCATGGAGACCGGGCCGTCGACCACGGCGACCGTCGCCACGTCACCCAGCTTCACCGGGCCCAGCGGCAGGGCCCGCAGCTCCGCCAGCGTCTTCGCCGGCTTCGCCGAGGTGATGACGACGTCGCGCTCGGTGTCGTCCAGCACCGCCTTCGCGGCCGTCGTCCCGCGTACCGCCTGTGCGACCGCGAGCCCGAGCGTCTGGTCGTCGAACCCCGCCGCAGCAGCCTTGTCGTTGGCCTTGACGGAGATGCGGGGCACGCTCTGGGAGAGGTCGCTGGTGACGTCGGTGACGTCCTTCAGGGAGGCGACCGCCTTGCGGACCTGCTCGGAGGCCGTGCGGAGCGTGTCCCCGTCGGCCGCCTTGACGACGACGCTGAGGTCCTGCGACCCGAAGCCGTCCCCGGCGGAGACGGTCACCGTGCCGGCGCCGTCGAGCTTCTTGATGCCGTCCTCGACGCGCTTCTGGACGTCCGTGTAGGACGCGGAGTCCTCCAGCATGACCTGGTAGGAAGCCTGGTTGCTGTCCGTGGCGCCGCCGAAGGCCGCGAGGAAGCCGGAGGAACCGATGGTGACCTGGTAGTCCTTGACGCCCTTGGTGCCGGCCAGGAGCGCCTCCACCTTCTTCGCCTCGGCGTCGGTCGCCGCGAGGCTCGTCCCGGGCTTCAACTCCTGCTTGACCGTGAGGACTTGCTGCTCGCCCTGGTCGAAGAAGTTCGTCTTCAGCAGCGGCGCCATCCCGAACGTGCCGAACAGGATGACGACGGCGATCCCCACGCTCAGCAGCCGCCGCCCCGTCGCGAACCTGAGGACAGGGACGTACGCCTTCTGGAGACGGCTGTTCTCCTCCTTCTCCTCCGCGATCCGCCGCGCCTCGGCCGCGTCCTCGGGCGTGCCCTTCGGCGCGCGCAGGAACCAGTACGACAGGACGGGGACGACCGTCAGCGACACGAGCAGCGACGCCAGCAGGGCCGCCGTCACCGTCAGGCTGAAGGAGCCGAAGAGGGCGCCGACCATGCCGCCGACGAGCCCGATCGGCAGGAACACGGCGACAGTTGTGAGGGTCGACGACGTCACCGCGCCCGCGACCTCCCGGACGGCCGTGATGATCGCCGTCTGCCGCTCCTCCCCGTACCCGAGGTGCCGTTTGATGTTCTCCAGGACGACGATGGAGTCGTCCACGACCCGCCCGACGGCGATGGTCAGCGCGCCCAGCGTCAGCATGTTGAGCGACAGGTCGCGCGTCCACAGCACGATCAGGGCCAGCACCACGGACAACGGGATCGACACGGCCGTCACCAGCGTCGAACGCACCGACGCGAGGAAGACGAGGATGACGATGACCGCGAAGAGCAGCCCGAGCCCGCCTTCGGTGGTGAGCCCCTTGATGGACTTCGAGACAGCCGGACCCTGGTCGCTGACGACGGTGATCTCGGCGCCGGAGCCCAAGTCCTCACGCAGGCCCGGGAGTTTGTCCTCGACGGCGTTCGAGATGGTGACCGCGCTGCCGTCGTGGGCCATGGTGACCGACACGGCGAGGCTGGGCTTGCCGTCGGTGCGGGTGATGGAGTCGGCCGGGGCCTCCCCCTCACGGACGGCCGCGACATCGCTGACCTTGACCGACTTGCCGGGGATCCGGAGATCCGCGATCTGCTGGACGGACGTGTAGCCGCCGCCGATCTGCACCGTCCGGTTCGCGCCCGCCTCGTCGAAGGAGCCGCCGGGCAGCGTGACACCGCCCGCCTGGAGTGCCTGCGCCAGCGACTGGGTGTTCAGACCGGCCGCCGCCAGCTTCGCGTCGTCCGGCGTGACCGTGACCCGCTTGGCGCGGACGCCCGTCACGGTGACCCGGCCGACGCCGTCGATGTCCCGCAGCGCGGGCACGACCGTCGAGTCGAGCTGGTCCGCGAGGGCCTGCTGGTCCCTGCCGGAGGTGACGGCGAGGACGACGGTCGGGATGTCGTCCGTGGACCCCGCGACGACCTGCGGGTCGACGGCGTCCGGCAGCCCCGCGCGGGCGCGGTTCACGGCCTGCTGGACGTCGGCGACGATCCGCTTCGTGTCGTTGCCGTAGTCGAAGGACGCCATGATGACGGCGCTGCCCTCGGAGGCGGTGGAGGTGACGCCGGTGATGCCGTCGACGCCTTCGAGGTTGTTCTCGATGGGCTCGACGACCTGCTTCTCGACGACGTCGGG
>DATCQX010001015.1:0-6610 GCA_036569285.1 Streptomyces sp. | reverse complement strand
GAGGTGCCGATAGTCGGCGCTAGCCCGCCCGTCCGAGACGTGGTCGTCGGCAAGCCGCACAACCCGCACCCCGAAACCGATCAAGGACTTGCAGTCGCCGCAGGTGTACCCCCGAGGCGCATAGGTCGAGTACGCGACCGGAGCGACCGGTACGCCTCGAACAACCCTTCTGCGTCGTTCACTCGGGCTTGTACTGCTGCCCATCGTCGTCAACCTCCACATGGTTGGTGGCCATGCTCCAAGACCGCTGTCCGGCGGGGCCGGATGGCCACTTCGTCCACCCGCAGTCAACGACGTTGGCCAGCGCTGAAACAGGGGAAACAAGGTGCGCTGCCATCGCACCACCCCGGGGATTTTCACCTTCGACCGTAACGGCACAGTCACGGCCAGCTACCGTTGGTGCTGTGGCCGAGAACACCAAGCTCGCGGCGTGTATCCGTGAATCAGGCTTCAAGAAGCCGGAGTTGGCGAAGAGACTCAACCTCGAAATCGAAGCGATCACCGGCAAGCCCGGGCGGCTGACGGACCGCGAGATCCGCGCCATGGTTCAGGGCAAGACGCGGTGGCCCCACCTCAAGACACGGCTTGCCTTCGAAAGGGTTCTCCACGCTTCCTCGGAAGATCTAGGGTTCATCCCCCGCCGCAAGAGTTCAGCACCGCAGGAGGACGACGTGCACCGTCGCACGTTTCTGACCGCCGCAGGCGGTACCGCTCTCGCTGCCGTCTCGCCTGCCGGCAGACGGCTAGGTCTTAGCGATGTCGACCGCTTCCAGGATGAGTACGAGCACATCCTTGAGGACGACTGGCGCGTTGGCGGGCTCCGTGAAGTCGAGCACCAGGCTTCGGAGTTGGCGCTACGAATCCAATCCGCACTGGCCGTGGGCACCACATCTACGGGTGTGCGTCGGCGTCTCCATTGCCTTGCCTCTAATGTCACCAGTTCTGCCGCTTTTGCTGCTATTGACGCAAAAGCGCACAGACGTTCACGAAACCACCTGGACAAGGCGGTGACGTTCGCGGGCCTGTCCGGGGACAGCGAGACGCAGTATCACGTCTGGAACCACCTAGCCATGACTGCCTGCCAACGCGAAGACTTCACCGAAGGTGCGGCAGCGGCAGACGTCATGAAGGCCACCGCTATTGCGCGTCGTGACCCTCTGTACTTGTCGCTTGCGCACATGCGTAACGCCCGATCACTGGCCAGGCTGAACCAGCGCGGTGACACGCTCCGGGCCCTCTCTGCCGCAGAGCAGTCCTTCGGCCGGTCTGGCACCAAGGACCGCCCCCTATGGATCGCCTTCTACGACCAGAGCGAAGTTGACGGCCTGGCCGCCGGCGTCTGGTTCGCCCTGGGCGACTTCGACCGGGCGGAGTTCTTCTTTCATCGCACCTTGGCGGGCATCCGGCCAAGCATGATCCGAAACCGGGCCCTATACACCACACATCTGGCCCTCTCCCAGGCACATCAGGGGGAGTTGGAGCTAGCGTGCGCGACTGCCACAAGCGCGTACGAGATGCTTCCCCAGGGGTCGGGCTCGAAGCGGACGACGGACAAGATTCGGCAGATTCGCAAGGTGCTTGTCTCCACGGATACCCGGGCCCCAGAGGTCTCCGACTGGATCGAAAGGTCACGCCAATGGACGTGAAGCGCTACGTCCACGATGACGCCCGGGACATACGAACCCTGCTCCTCGACATTCATGACGACGCTTACGCAGGTGACCCGGACGAGTTCCACTCCCGAGAGCGGTTCGCTGAGTTCGTTGACGCATGGTCGGGCAAGGACACGTGGGAGTGCGTCATCGGCTTTGAGGAAGGGGAGCCTGTCGGGTACGCGTACGGCGCATCCTTTGGGCCGGGCGGGTGGTGGCGCGGCGTTGATGCCCCTGAGTGGCTGACGCCTGAAACTCGCGTCTTCGCCCTGTCAGAGCTGATGGTTGTTCCCCGTTGGCGCAAGACCGGATGGGCCGCGAAACTCCACAACGCCATGCTCAGCGGGTTGAAAGCTGATGCCGTCACGCTCTTCGTGGACTCGGCACACCCGAAGGTACAAGCCCTGTACGAAAGTTGGGGGTACAGCAAGCTGTGCGAGTCGAAGCCCTTTGATGATTCTCCGCTGTACGCCGTGATGGCCAGGCAGCTTGCCGCATAGACGCGCCTGAGCACAGCCTGAGGATCGAGGACGTCGCATCGCGCGTCGGCATGACCAACGGGTCGAAGCTCTCGCGTATCGAGTCCGGCGTGCAGAGCAACTGCGTGGAGATCGCCCTCAGCGCTCTCCCCGGCGATCATCGGCCCTTCCGTGTGGTCGGACGGCTACTGCTCGGTCCTGCCCCGTCGCCAGTAGTACCAGGTCATGTTGGACGACAGCCCCGCGAGCAGCACCCACACGACCCCCAGGAAACTGCCCTGGACGAACGAGACGACGGCTGCCGCCACCGCGAGCAGGCAGACGACGAGGGCGTAGAGGGCGAGGCGGGGCATGACCATGGGCTCCTGTCGGGGGACACCGGCGTACTACGACGTCCAGTGTCCCCCATCCGCTCAGATGTCCGTGACGCGCAGCCCGGCGTGCGCCTTGTAGCGCCGGTTCACGGAGATCAGGTTGGCGACGAGGGACTCCACCTGGTGCGCGTTGCGCAGCCGCCCTGCGAAGACGCCCCGCATCCCGGGGATGCGCCCGGCGAGCGCCTGGACGATCTCGACGTCCGCCCGCTCCTCGCCGAGGACCATGACGTCCGTGTCGATCTCCTCGATCTCCCGGTCCATCAGCAGCACCGCCGAGAGGTGGTGGAACGCGGCGGCGACGCGGGAGTCCGGGAGCAGCGCGGCGGCCTGCTCGGCGGCGCTGCCCTCCTCCGGCTTCAGCGCGTAGGCGCCCTTCTTGTCGAAGCCGAGGGGGTTGACGCAGTCCACGACCAGCTTCCCGGCGAGTTCCTCGCGCAGGGACTCCAGGGTCTTGCCGTGCCCGTCCCACGGCACCGCGACGATGACGACGTCGCTGCGGCGGGCGGTCTCCGCGTTGTCCGCGCCCTCCACTCCGTGGCCCAGCTCGGCCGCCGCCTCCTGCGCGCGCTCGGCGGCCCGCGAGCCGATGATCACCTGCTGTCCGGCCTTCGCCAGCCGGTAGGCGAGCCCCTTGCCCTGCGGGCCCGTCCCGCCCAGCACCCCGACGACCAGACCGGAGACGTCCGGGAGGTCCCAGGGGTCCTTGGGGGCGGGCTTGTGTGCACTGTCCGTAGAGGTCATGGGCTCGACTTTACGACTTCGGGGTGGGACCCGTAGTACCCGTAGGGGACGGCCGCCCCACGGCTCCCCCACCCCTCCTCCGCCCCTCCTCCCGTTCCCCGGACGGGTGAATACCCGTAGTACCCCGGACCGACCCCCACCCCCTGCGGCAGGATCCGCCCCCATGGATGCCGTACGTGTCGCCTTGCTGCGCGAAGTGCTCGCCGGAACCGAGTGGATGAGTACGACCCGGAGGTTCTCCCAGGTACTACGGGGCTCGGTGGTGACGCACGGCGGCGGGTTACTGCTGGTCGGCACCCCGGAGTACGAGCCGTGGCACCTGGCCGCGCACCTCGTGGACGAGGCCGCCTGGTCCGGCACGCCCGAGCTGGCCCCGACCCTGGTCCGGCACGGCGCCCGCCCCTGCGACCCGGCGCACCTCGCGGTCGGCCCCGGCCGGATCGAGAGAGCCCGGCGCGGAGAGACACTCCTCGTGGTCGCGCCGACAGAACCGGCCCCGCTCCTCGAACGCGTGCACTCCGCCCGCCGGTCCGGGGTGACCGTCCTCACCCTCGGCCCCGGCGGCGGCGAGCTGACCACACTGGCCCACGAGACCCTGGACGTCCCGGAGGGCGCCGAGCTGGACCTCGACACCGTCCAGCACCTGGTGAGCGCGGGCGCCGGCGAACAGGCCGTCGTCCCAGGGCGGGGCCGCAAGCGGTTCCGGGACCGGCTGGCAAGGATGGCGGAGGCCCTGACGGCTCCGCCGCCGGCGGCGTGGTGAGGCGGGGCCGGATTTCAAGGCCGGGCCGGGGCCGACGCTCGCGCTGCCCCGGCCGATCGCCCCGCCCCCGGCGAAACGCCCCCGACCTGCCGAAAACCATTTGCCCCCACCCCACCCCCTTCCTGACCATGTCCCCTCGTGACCCCCTCCTCCCTGCTCCCCGATCTCCGCCCCTGGCGCGCCTCCCGGGACTTCCGGCTCCTGTGGCTCTCGGGGCTCGTCTCCTCGTTCGGGAGTTTTCTGACGTTCGTCGCGCTGCCGGTGCAGGTCAAGGAGTTGACGGGGTCGGCGGCGGCCGTGGGGGCGATCGGGGCCGTCGAGCTGGTGCCGCTGGTGGTGTTCGGGCTGTACGGGGGCGCGCTGGCCGACGCGGTGGACAAGCGGAAGCTGATCGTGTGGACCGAGGCCGGGCAGGGCGTGCTGAGCGCGGGCCTGTTGTGCAACGCCTTGCTGCCGACGCCGCTGATCTGGCCGCTGTACGCGATCGCCGCGCTGACGGCCGTCCTCACCTCGATCCAGCGGCCCGCGCTGGACTCGCTGTGGCCCCGGATCGTCGCCCACGAGCACCTCCCGGCCGCCGCCGCGCTGAGTTCGCTGCGGCGGACGATCGGCGGGGTGGCCGGACCCGCGCTGGCGGGGCTCGTGGTGGCGTACGCGGGGCTCGGCTGGGCGTACGGCGCGGATCTGGTGACGTTCGTGGTGTCGGTGGTGCTGATGGCGGGTGTCGCGGCGTCCCCGGCGTCGCGCGAGGCGGTCAAGCCGTCGCTCGCGGCGATCCTGGAGGGGGCGCGGTACGCGTGGGGCCGCAAGGATCTGCTGGGGACGTACGCGGTCGACCTCGCGGCGATGTTCTTCGCGATGCCGCTGGCTCTCCTGCCGTTCCTGGCCGACGAGTTGGGGGCGCCGTGGGCGCTGGGGCTCATGTACGCGGCGCTGCCGCTGGGGTCGCTGCTGGTGAGTCTGACGAGCGGCTGGACCTCGCGGGTGCACCGCCACGGGCGGATCGTCGTCCTCATGGCGGCGCTGTTCGGGGTGGCCGTCGCGGGCGCCGGGCTCGTCCACGACGTATGGCTCGTCCTGCTCCTGCTGACCGTCGCCGGCGGGGTCGACATGGTCAGCGGGATCTTCCGCTCCGCGATCTGGAACCAGACGGTCCCCGACGAGCTGCGCGGCCGGCTCGCCGGGATCGAGCTGCTGTCCTACTCCGCCGGCCCGACCCTCGGCCAGGTCCGCTCCGGTTCCTTCGCCGCCTGGTCCGGCATCCGGACGTCCATGTGGTCGGGCGGCGTGCTGTGCGTGGGCGCGGTGGGCCTGCTCGCGCTGTGTCTGCCCGCGCTGATGCGGTACGACGCGCGGACGGACGTCCATGCGCTGCGGGTACGGGAGCAGCGGGAGACGGCGGGGGTGACGGGGACGGCGGTGTCGTGACCGTTCTCAGCCGTCACCGCTCTCAGCCGTTGCCGTCGGCCTCCGTGCCGTCCTTGCCCGCCCCGTCGTTCCAGCGGGCGTCGTTCTCCCACTCCAGGTTGCGTTCGCGGGCGGTCTGCATCGCGTGTTCGGCCTCCTTGCGGGAGGGGTAGGGGCCGAAGCGGTCCTTGCCGGGGCAGTCGGGGCCTTCCTCGACCTTCTTGTGCTCCAGGCAGTAGAACCACTCGCCGGGCTTACCGGCCGTGCGCTTCTTGAAGAGGGCCATCACGGGGCTCCTTTCACCGACTTCCACCGACGGACTCACCACCGACATGGTCCCTCATACCCGATCGTTAGACTCGTGGTCATGTCTGGCCAGTCGCTGCTCGTACCAGGGGAGCTGTCTCCCACCCGTCCCGTTCCGGGGAACATCCGGCGCCCCGAGTACGTCGGCAAGCCCGCACCGACGCCGTACACCGGCCCGGAGGTGCAGACGCCCGAGACGATCGAGGCGATGCGTCTCGCCGGCCGGATCGCGGCGCGGGCGATGGAGGAGGCGGCGAAGCACATCGCGCCGGGCGTGACGACCGACCTGCTCGACAAGGTGGCGCACGACTACATGTGCGACCACGGCGCCTACCCCTCGACGCTCGGCTACCGCGGCTTCCCCAAGTCCCTGTGCACCAGCGTCAACGAGGTCATCTGCCACGGCATCCCGGACTCCACGGTCCTGCGCGACGGCGACATCGTGAACCTCGACGTCACCGCGTACATCGGCGGCGTCCACGGCGACAACAACGCGACGTACCTGGTCGGCGAGGTGGACGAGGAGTCGCGGCTGCTGGTGGAACGTACGCGGGAATCCCTGAACCGCGCCATCAAGGCCGTCCGCCCGGGCCGGCAGATCAACATCATCGGGCGGGTCATCGAGTCGTACGCCAAGCGTTTCGGGTACGGGGTGGTGCGGGACTTCACCGGGCACGGCATCAACTCGTCGTTCCACTCGGGGCTGATCATCCCGCACTACGACAGCCCGCACGCGACGACGGTGATCCAGCCCGGCATGACGTTCACGATCGAGCCGATGCTGACGCTGGGGACGCACGAGTACGACATGTGGGACGACGGGTGGACGGTCGTCACGAAGGACCGCAAGCGGACGGCGCAGTTCGAGCACACGCTCGTGGTGAC
>DATCQX010001014.1:0-4263 GCA_036569285.1 Streptomyces sp. | reverse complement strand
CGTGCGCAGCGTGTCCGTCGGCCTCATGTCATAGGCGGCCAGGTCGAGTTGGGCGGCGAGCGCGCTGTCCGTGCCGCGCAGCCGGTCCGCCTCGGCGGTCACCCGGTTGAAGATCGCCTCGTCCCGCTGCTCGACGGCCTCCCGGCGGCGGTCGAGCGCGTAGACGGCGAGCCCCGAGGCGAGCAGGGCGAGCACGGAGACGACGGCGACGGCGCCCCGGCGCAACCTGCGGGCGCGGCGCTCCTGGGCGCCGGAGGCGTGCAGGAAGTCGGCGGCGAGGGGGGTGACGTCGGCGGGGTCGGCGGAGGCGGCCCAGGTGCGGGCGAGTTCGAGGCGGGCACCCCTGAACAGGGCGTCCTTGTCGCGGGGTTCGGCGCCGGCCCAGCGGACGGCGGCCTCCCACACCTCCTGGCGGACGGGGGTGCCCGTGTTGTGCGGGGCGATCCACTCGTCGAGCGTCTTCCAGTTGCGCAGGAGGGCCTCGTGCGTGATCTCGACGGTCTCCTCGCCGCGCCGGGAGCCGTCCTGGGTGAGCAGTCGGGCCTTGGTGAAGGCGTTGACCACCGGTCCGACGTGATCGGGGTCCGGGGCCTCCAGCAGGAGCCCTCGGCGGGTGCGCCGGCGGAAGCTGATCTCGCCGCGTTCGTCGACTCGGATCAGGCCGACGAAGAGCGGACGCACGGCCGCTTTCTGCTCCTCCGGCACTTGCTCGTAGACGAGTTGAGCCGCGGTGTGCACGGCCTGGTCGATGCCGCCGGACGCCCGGTACGCCTCCAGGGTCATCCGGTCGCCGGAGCGGTGCTGCCAGGTGGACTGAAGGGCCTGGGAGAGGAACGGCAGCCGTCCCGGCGGATACGCCTCCGCCTGGAACCGGGTGTCCGCGCGCAGATCACGGACGATGACGTCGACGAGCTGCGGGGCGATCGTCAGGCCCCTCACCCGGGTCACAGGCCCCTCGATCGCCTCACGGACCTCGCTCTCGGTCATCGCGTCGACGCGTACCTCGTTGCGCAGGGCGTCCCGCAGGTGCGGGTACGGGGCGCAGTCGCGGTAGCAGTCGGCGCGCAGGCCGTAGACGACGAGGGCGAGCGGGGTGACGGCGGCGAGCGCGTCGACGAAGCGGGCGCGGGCGGATTCGTCACCGCACTGGGTGAAGAGTTCCTCCAGTTGGTCGACGACGATGACGACCCTGTCACCGGGCGGGAGTTGGAGGGTCCGGGTGAGCAACTCGCGGAACGCGGCAGGGCCGTTGTCCAGGGCGGTTCGAAAACCGGCGGGCTCGGTGTCGGTCAGACGGGCGCAGGCTTCGGCGAGTTGTCCGACGGGGTCCTCGGTGGGCCGCAGCAGGAGTTGCGGCCAGCGCTTGGCGCCGGGCAGCATCCGGCCGGTCGTCAGCTCCGGGAGGAGACCGGCCCGAAGGAGTGAGGACTTGCCCGCGCCGGAAGGAGCGACGACCGCTGCGGGCATCCCCTCGTCCAGGCAGTTGGCCAGCGTCCTGCCGAGTTTCGTGACGAGCCGCTTCCGCCCGAAGAACCAGCGCGCCGACGCCCGGTCGAACGGCTTCAGCCCGGGATAGGGACACTCGTCGACCGCCGACAGACTCTCGTCGTACGCCGTCGACCCGTCCCCGTAGCGGTGGACGACGATGTCGCCGCCCGCCTGAAGGATGACGCTGTCGCCCGCGGCCCACGCGTACAGGGCGCGGGCGATCCTGCTCGACTTCGGCTCCTCGTCGTGACGGTCCGTCATGGCTTGGGTGCCTGGCCGATGTTGATGTCGCCGTACGCCTGGTAGATGGTGGAGTTGTCGCGGGAATCGGCGTTGAAGGTGGGGCCGGTGCTGCGGCTGCCGGGGTCGGTGAGTTCCGCGAGCAGGACGAAGAGGGCGCGGGCGGCGTCCGGGTCGTCGGCGATCAGTGCTCTGAATCTCTGCTGCCACACCGTCGTGAGGGCGGCGCGGTTCTCCGTGTTCGCCGGGTCGGCGAGCAACCGCTCGCGGTCCCGGGTGAGTTCGAGGGCGAGGAGGTCGGCCCCGGGTGTGCCGCGCCGGCGGGCGAGGAAGGCGCGGGCGCGTTCCCAGGTCTCTGTCGTGAGCGCGCTCACGAGTGCGTTCGCGGCGCTCGCCGCGAGTGTGGCCAGTTCGGTGTCCATGTGTCCGCCCCCGTCGCGGTGTGGATGGTGTCGTGGGGACTGTTCTCGCACCGGTCAAGTCGGTCCGTGCGCGTTGAACGCTCTTGGTGCGCTTCCGACTTGTTGTGACCGTTCGAGATGTGCGGGCCGACCGGACAAAGTCCCCCTATGCCTCCGCCCGGCCGGCCCTGGGCGCCGCTCGCGCCCGTTTCCCCTGTGCGCGGGCCCCGTATCCGGCTCCCCGGGTCCGCGATGTCACCGTACGGCGGGGTGCGGGCGGTGCCCTCAGGGGTCGCCCCCTGGTTCTGCGTCCGCACCTCCCGAGAAGCGGACCTCGTCGGTGTCGTCCAGGTGGGCCTCCAGGACGGAGACCAGGGAGACGACGCCGTGAAACGGCCAACCCCTGTCGTCGGGGCCGGTCTTCACCGTCCCCTCCAAGTGGCCCTCCGCCGACCTGCGCAGTTCGATGAGGATCAGCACGCCGGACTCCGTTCCCTGCGGACGCCAACATCGCACGGTAGGACGGGAGTCCAGGGGCCGCCTCGGGAGCGGCCCCCGAGAAACCGGTGGGTCGCCCCTGGGTCGGCCTTCGTTCCCCCGGTCACTCGTCGTCCAGCTTCAGCCCTTTCAACTGCTCCCGGGTCAGGTGCAACTTGTCGTAGGCGTGCTGGAGATGGGTCTCCACGGTCTTCTGGGCGACGCCGAGGCGGCGGGCGATGCCCTGGTTGGAGAGGCCGGCGCGCATGAGGCGGACGGCTTCGCGCTCGCGCGGGGTGAGACCGGCGAGCGCGGAGACGGGGCCGGTGAGGCTGAGTCCCAACTCGGCGGCCAGGCGCCTGGTTTGGTCCGCGTAGGCGTGGGCGCCGACTTCGGTGAAGGTGTGCAGGGCCTCACGTAACGCGGACTCCGCCGCCAACCCGCGTCCGAGTGCCGCTGATTGACGGGCCGTCACGAGTTTCACGCGGGCCCCCTCCAGAGGCAGGCCGGCTTCCTTCGCCAGCGTGAGGGCCTCCTCGCAGGAGGCGAGGGCGGCTGCCGGTTCACCGCGGGCCTCGCTGATCTGGGCGCGGACGCGGGCGACGGCGAGCTGGGCCGACGTGCGGTTCGCGGAGCCGGTGCGGGCGACGAACGCGGCGAGTTCACGGGCCGCCTCCTGGGTGCGGCCGAGCCGGGAGAGGGCGTCCGCGCGGACCGGGCCGAAGAGGTGGGCGCCGGGTTCGCGGGACGAGTAGTGGGCCTCGATCGCCTCGGCGGCGTCCAGGAAGCCGGGGAGGTCCTCGGCGGCCTGCGCGATGGCGGCGCGGGCGCCTGCCGCGAACGCGAAGCTCATGGGGCTGGCGAGGAGCTGGGACCAGTCCGTGGCCTCCCTCGCGTGCCGGGCCGCCTCCTCCCAACTGCCCTGTGCGGCAAGGGGGTAGCAGGCGAGGGCGTGCAGCAGGGGGTAGTCCCAGACGCGTCCGTTCTCCGCGGCGTCCCCGATCGCCGACGCGGTCAGCCGGACCGCCTCCGCGAGGTTGCCCCGCCGGTACTCGGCCTCTCCGAGGAACCCGAGCCCCTGGCCGATCCGCAGCGCCTCTCCCCTCGTCGCCCGCTCGACCGCGCTGCTCAGGTCCGCGTGCGCGCCGTCGAGGTCGTCCGTCCACAGGCGGATCATGCCCCGCGCCACCAGCCCGTCGAGCCCGGCGGCTGCCCCCGGCAGATGCACCGCCCCCAACTCCCGCAGTGCCCTTGCCGAATCGCCCGCGAGCGCCGCGCCCACCGTCTTCGCGAACCACGCGAACGCCCTCACCCATGGCTCGCGCGTCCGTGCCGCCACCGCCACGTCGCCGTAGAACACCATGTCTTGGTAGTCGAGTTGGACGACACCGATGATGGCGAGCTGGGTGGCGATGCGGGCTTCGAGGTCGGTGGGGGCGGAGAGGGGTGGGGTGGTGGGGGTGTGGGGAGCGGGTGGGGAATTGCTGGGGAAGGGGGCGGCGCCGGGGTGGGGAGAGGTGCCAGGGACGGGGGCAAGGCCGGGTTGAGGAAAGGCGCCGGAGACGGGGGCAAGGCCGGGAGGCGAAGAGGCGCCGGAGACGGAAGAGATGCCGGAGTGGGAGGCGGCGCCGGGGTGGGCCGAACTGCCCGGAAGGGG
>DATCQX010001013.1:0-2186 GCA_036569285.1 Streptomyces sp. | reverse complement strand
GAAGCCGTAAAGAATCAACACGTTGCTTCGTGACCGCTGCCGCGTTGGCAGGGTGTGCGCATATCAAGGGAGATTCGCGACCAACTCGCCCTGCGGTTCGGGGTGTTGCTGCCGCACCTGAACGAACGGCAGCGACGGCTGGCGCTGGCGACCGAGGCCCGGCTGCTGGGCCACGGCGGTGTCCGGGCCGTCGCACGGTCCGCCGGGGTGAGCGAGACGACCGTACGCAAGGGCGTCTACGAACTGGAGGCCGGCGAGGACCCGCTCCCGCACGGCCGGGCCCGCCGAGTCGGCGGCGGCCGCAAGAGCGCCGAAGAGCTCGACCCCGGAGTCGTCCCGGCCCTGCTCGCTCTGGTCGAACCGGACGAGCGAGGCGACCCGATGTCGCCGTTGCGCTGGACGACCAAGTCGTTGCGGAATCTGGCTGAAGAGCTCACTCGCCAGAGCCACGTGGTCTCCGCACCGACGGTGGGTCGACTCCTGCGCGAGCAGGGCTTCAGTCTGCAGGCCAACGCGAAGACGCTGGAGGGCAAGCAGCATCCTGACCGGGACGCGCAGTTCCGCTACCTCAACGAGCAGGTCAAGTCACATCAGGCGGACGGCCAGCCGGTGATCAGCGTGGACGCGAAGAAGAAGGAACAACTCGGGCAACTGCCGAACGCCGGGCGGCAGTGGCGTCCTGCGGGAGAGCCAGTGCAGGTCGAGGACCACAGCTTTTTCACTGTCGGCCCGGACGCGCCGCAGGCCATTCCGTACGGGATCTACGACATCACGGCGAACACAGGCTGGGTGAACGTCGGCATGGATCATGACACCGCGGCGTTCGCCGTCGCCTCGATCCGCCGCTGGTGGGAGGCTCGAGGAAGCCTCGACTACCCGAATGCCGACCGGCTGCTGATCACCGCCGATGCCGGCGGCTCGAACAGCTACCGGTTCCGGATGTGGAAGTCCGAGCTGGCCGCACTGGCTACCGATACCGGACTGTCCATCACGATTTGTCACTTTCCGCCGGGAACTTCGAAGTGGAACAAGATTGAGCACCGGCTGTTCTCGCACATCACGATGAACTGGCGCGGCAGGCCGCTGACCAGTCACGAAGTCGTGGTGAACAGCATCGCCGCCACCCGCACCCGCACGGGGTTGCGCGTCGAGGCCGCCCTGGACACGGACGCCTACCCAACCGGAGTGACGGTCAGCCGCGAGCACGTGGCCGCACTGCCACTCGAGCCCCATGCCCTGCACGGGACCTGGAACTACACCATCCATCCCGCCGACGGCGCCGCGGCCTCGGCCCTGGTCCGCGCCGATGACCAGGAGATCGCAAGGAAACAGGCCCTGGCGATGCTCGCCACCCCGCTCGTCACCGGGATGAACGAGCAGGAGTTCGCCGATCTGGCTGCCCTGCTGTCCCCAGCCCAGGCCGCTTCCAAAGAACGGCGCAACTACTTGCGACGCGGTGGACTGCGCCGCCGCCCACCCAGCACCTACGGTCGCCCACTCCTCACCGATGCTGAGCGAGTCCTGGTCACCGTCGCCTTCCTGCGGAAGGTCTGCCTGCAGAAATGCCTGGTCGAGCTACTTGGAATCAGCAGCGTCTCGATCAGCCACATCATCGCCGACACCCGGCTCCTGATGGCCAACAACAAGATCACATTCACGCCCGACACGCCGTGCTTCTCCCGTGCTCAGGATTTCCGGGACTGGTTCGCACTCCAGCAGTCCCAGAGCGACTCGACCGACGTGGCGGAGCTGCTGTCCGACCCGGTCCTGACCGGCATGCCACGCGCCGAACTCCGAGCAATGATCCAGCACTTGGCGGTCCCCTACGCGGCCAGAATCGAAGAACGCTGGCGCCGCCAACGCGGCGACCGCGACCGCATCTACGAAGCCCGCGGCGTCGGAGTCTTCTACCAGAAGGTCAGTGACGCCGACCGATTCCTCGTCGCGGTGCTCTACCAGCGCGGACTATGCGGTCGGCAGGTACTCGCGGACCTGTTCGGTGTCACCCGTGGCACCATCCGCAACATCACCGAGGACGTACTTCCCCTCCTCGCCCAGCATGGGTACACCGTCAAACCCGCCGGCATGCGCTTCAGGACCGCCGCCGCGATGCTCGCCTCTGCCACTCAACCCGAGACCCCACCGGCACACACGGCGAAACCCGCACCTTGATTGTTTACGGCTTC
>DATCQX010001012.1:0-13524 GCA_036569285.1 Streptomyces sp. | reverse complement strand
GCGGTGTGGGCTACGCGCTTGCCCTGAAGTCGGACGCGGTGAAGGGGGCGCCGTCGTATGTGTAGGGGTAGTCCATGCCGAGGCTCGCGTAGGCGGCTGCCTGGCGGCGTTCGTACTGGAGGCGGGCCTCCCGCTCGGCGTCGGCTGCTGCCTGGCGGCGGAAGAATTCGGCCGCTTCTTGCTTTGTGGGGCCGGTCCACGGGCGGGACCAGGGGGAGACGTATGGCTCCGGCGGGGTGGGGGCGGGTACGGGCTCGGTGTGCCGGTGCTTGCCCGTCGCGGGGAGCAGGATGGCGAGGAGGGTACGCAGGCACGCCGAGATGGCGCGCGCGGTAGAGTTGCGCACGGCGACAGACCTTTCGAGAGAGTTGTCGTCACGGCCCCGGCAGCGGAGTGTTCCAGCACTCCGGTCCCTGTCGGGGCCACCTTTTTTGTTGTGTGTGACGCACCGTACCACCGGATTGAACTCCGCGATAAGGAAAGGGATTTGACCGGTGGTCAAATATTCGGTGGCAACTGGTTAGTTGAGAATTTCTCCGGACGATGATGAGTCGGACGATGATGAGTCGTCCCCGCCTCTCCACTCCGCAAGCCGTTCCGCGACGAACGTCGCACTGACCCGGAACTCCCGCGCCAGGGCCGCTGCTGACGTCCCTTGCCGGTATCGACTCACCACGCTGTCCCGCGCGTTGACGAACTCCGCGCGGGCTGCCCGGACTTCCTCGCTGCTGCGGCGTCGGGCACGGCCCTTGAACACGCGGGCGCCTGCCCTTCGGTAGAACAACGCGTCGACTAGGCCCCGGCGTTGTTCGCCCCACTCGTCGAAACGCCTCCCCAACCACCCTGCGGTGACGCCGTATTCCTCCGCGAGGCCGCTGAGCGGGACGCCAGTTCGGTATCGCTGGATAACCAACTCACGTTCGTCCAAGACGCGTTGCTTCGCGGCGTCCCACTCCGGGGTCACTCGAACTCGCACCACACCACCTTTCCCGGATGCCGTTCCTGCGCGCCCCACTTGGTCGACAGCGCGGCGACCAGGAGGAGGCCCCGGCCGCCGTCCTCCCTCGGGGTGGGGATGATCGGCAGCGTGCCGGGGCCGCTGTCGTGGACCTCGATGCGGACGCCGCCTTCGGCGTGGGGGCGGAGGCGGAGGAGGAAGAAGCGGCCCGGGGGGACGCCGTGGAGGAAGGCGTTCGTGGTGAGTTCGCTGACGCACAGGAGGACGTCGTCGAGGGGGACGGTCGTGTTCCAGGTGGTCAGGGCGGAGCGGGTGAACTCGCGGGCCGCCGGGATGGATCGGCGGGCCCGGGGGTACAGGCGCTCGCGCGTGGTGGGGAGTTGGGTTTCCACGTTCATGGGGCGAGCGTTGCGAGTGGTGGTCATCATGTGGCAGTGGCCTGGCTGGTACATCGCGTTTGTACCAGCGCGGTGCAGTGAGAAACGGTGCGGGGATGGGGAGTTTGGGCGGCATGGGAGCGAAGAAGCCCCGGCGTAATGCCACGGCGCACAAGATGGTTGGCGCGGCGCTTGCTGTGCTTCGGCACAGGGCCGGGTACACGCAGGAGAGGCTAGCGCAGGAGTTCGGTATCAGTCTGGGGAGCTTGACGTCGTATGAGCAAGGGAGGAGGCCGCTTCCGATAGACGTTGCGGAACAACTCGATGAGTTCCTCGATACGGGTGGGTTGTTGGGGAGGATCGTCAACCATCTGCCTGAGGTGGATCTCATCGCGTTGTGGGCGGAGGAGTTCCTCAGCGAGGAGAAGAAGGCCACTGTCATCTCGTCGTTCCAGGTGCACGTGATTCCTGGTGTGCTTCAGACCGATGGCTACGTGGAGGCGATCTTCCGTAGCCGCGTACCGAGGAACAACGAGGAGAGGATCGCCGAAGCGCTGGCGGAACGCGCCGAACGTCGGGCGATCCTGCACCGCAAGGACCCGCCGGTCTCGTCCTTCGTGATCTGGGAGTCGGTCCTGCGGATGCCCGTCGGGGGAAGGGAGGTGTGGCTGGAGCAGTTGAGGTACCTCCGGGAGTGCTGCGATCTGCCCAACTGCACCATTCAGGTTCTGCCGTTGAACTTGACCGAGCACGCTGGGTTCGGCGGTCCGTACGTCGTGCTGGAGACCGCCGACCATGACCGACTCGTCTACACGGAAGGGCAGCAGGGTAGCCAGCTGATCTCCGATGTGAAAGAGATTGCCGACCTCACCCAGACCTATGGGATGCTGCGTTCACAGGCCCTCAGTCCCAACGAGACGAGGGCGCTGCTGGACCAGATTCTGGGAGAGCTTGAGCAATGAGCAACGCGGCACTTCGGTGGGTCAAGTCGAGCTACAGCAACCCCAACCAGGCCGACTGTGTTGAGATCGCCTGCGACTGGGTCAAGTCGAGCTACAGCAACCCCGGTCAAGCCGACTGCGTCGAAGTTGCCGCCCACCCCGCCGCCGTCCACATCCGCGACTCCAAAACCCCCGAAGCCCCGTACCTCACCGTCACCCCCACCACCTGGACCGCGTTCCTCACGCATACCCCCGCCCCGTGACCGCACCCCCCTTCCGTCTCGTCGTCACGGGAGGCGGGACCGGCGGTCACACCTATCCGGCGCTCACGGCGATCCGGACGCTCCAACGTCGGTTGGCCGGTGAGGGCAGGGCTCTCGATGTGCTGTGGATCGGCGCTGCCGACGGCCTGGAGGCGCGTGTCGCTCCCGCCGAGGGGATCGCGTTCGCCGCCGTGGCGACGGGGAAGATCCGCCGGTCGGCCAACCCGCTGAAGATGGTGTCCGCGGCCAACGTGCGGGACATGGCGCGCGTGCCGCTCGGCGTCGCGCAGGCGCGGAGCCTGATCGCGGATTTCCGGCCGGACGTGGTGCTGGCCACGGGGGGTTATGTCGCCGTCCCCGCGGGGCTGGCCGCGCGTATGTGCCGGCGTCCTCTGGTGCTGCACGAACAGACAGTGCGGCTGGGGCTGGCGAACCGGAAACTTGCGGGGTCGGCGGCGAGGATCGCGGTGTCCTCTGAGTCGACGCTGCCCCTTCTGCCGGAGGCCGTGCGTGACCTCGCGGTCGTCACGGGGAACCCGATCCGGCCGGAGGTGCTGGCTGGGGAGCCCGGTAAGGCGGTCGAGGCCCTGGGGCTTGCCGGGTTCGACCGGCGGCTGCCGACCGTGTACGTCACCGGCGGCGCGCAGGGCTCCCAGCAGATCAACGATGTCGTCCGGGACGCTCTGCCGTGGCTGCTGGAGCGGGCGAACGTGATCCATCAGTGCGGCCCGGACAACGTCGGGGACCTGCATGGGGTGGCGCTGCCGCCGGCGTCGTCCGGCCGATACCACCTCACGGGGTTCATCGGCCCGGAACTGCCGGACGTCCTGGCGCTCGCGGACGTCGTCGTCTCCCGGAGCGGGGCCGGAACCCTCGCCGAACTCACCGCCCTCGGCAAGCCGGCGGTGTTCATCCCCCTCGCCTCCTCGGCGGGGAACGAGCAAGCGCACAACGCCCGGCACCTGGAGGAGTCCGGGGCGGCGGTCGCGCTGCTGGGCGAGGTCAGCGCGGAGCGGCTGCGGGACGCGGTGGGGCCGCTCTTGACCGACCCCGTCCGGCGGGAGGAGATGGCGCGGCGGGCCCGTGCTCATGGCAGGCCGGATGCGGCGGACAGGCTCGTGGACGTGATCTTGTCCGCCGCGTCA
Organism: Streptomyces sp.; assembly: GCA_036569285.1. Lineage (GTDB taxonomy): Bacteria > Actinomycetota > Actinomycetes > Streptomycetales > Streptomycetaceae > Streptomyces. The sequence goes on along the minus strand of DATCQX010001012.1, from coordinate 9,840 downwards.
GTCATTTGAGAAGGCTGCCGAGGTGCAGGGCGGTGCCCGCGTCGATCAGCACGGCGCAGTCGAAGTACGTGCCGTCGTCCTGGCCGATCGGGTCGGGGACGTCGCGGCCGGGGAGGTAGAGGCGGATTTTGTGCGCGTACTCCTCTCCGCAGACGGCCTGGAGCGCGCCGAGGACCGTGGCGTCCATCGCCAGTACCTCGTCCGCCCAGGCCACCATCTCCGGGGTGATCTGTCGGCCTCGGTGCGGGGTGAGGTCGAGTCCCAGACGCCGGGCGGCTTCGATCATCGACGGGTGGGCGGGCCGGTCCTCCCATTTTCCGATCAGCCCGGCCGAGCGGACTTTCACGGCCGCGCCGCCCCTGCGGGTGAGCGCGGTCTGGGCGAGGGGGCTGCGGCAGTGGTTCCCCAGACACACGGTCAGCAGCTTGCGCATCACGCGCCCCCGGTGGAGGCGAGGGCCTGGCCGAGTGCGGTGACGACGTGGTCGATGTGCCGGTCGGTCAGGTGCTGGTGGAAAGGCAGGCTGAGGATCTCTTCCCCGGTCCGCTCGGTGACCGGGAGCGGGCGCCGCCAGGCGGCGAAGGCGGGCTGGAGGTGGTTGGGCGGGTAGTGGACGCCCACACCGATGTCGCGGGCCCGCAGGTGGGCGAACACCTGGTCGCGTTGGGGCACGCGGACCTGGCACAGGTGCGGCACGGCCCGCTCGACGTCGACGTCGACGAGGGTGACGTCGTCCAGGCCCGCGAGGGCGTCCCGGTAGGTGCGCCACAGGCGGCGGCGGGCGGTCTCGGTCTCGGGGAAGCGGTCGAGCTGGGCCAGCCCGATCGCGGCGTTGATCCCGGAGAGCTGGTAACGCAGACCGAAGCCGTCGACGCGGTAGGTGGTGGTGTTCGCGCGTTCGGTCCGGGACTCGGTGACGCCCAGGAGCCGCAGCCGGCGGATCGTCTCGGCCTCCTCGGGGATGCGGGGGACGACCATGCCGCCCTGGCCGCAGGTGAGGTTCTTGATCGGGCCGAACGAGAAACACGTCAGCACTCCGCCCGTCCCGACGAGCCGGGAGCCGAAAGCGTGCGCGGCGTCCTCCACGACAACGACTTCCCGCTCGTCCAACTCCGCTCGGACAGCGGTGAGATCGACCGGTCGGCCCCCGAACAGCACCGGGACGACCGCTGCGGTGGCATCGGTCAGCGCGTCCATCACGGTCTCACCGGTCACGCACAGGGTGCCGGGGTCGATGTCCGCGAAGCGCGGGCTCGCGCCGGTGGCCAGGATCGCCTGGACGGTGGCGGCGAACGTCATGGACGGCACGATCACCTCGTCGCCGCGGCCGATACCGGCGGCGAGCAGGGCGGTGTGGAGGGCAGCAGTGCCGGAGGAGACGGCGACGGCGTCGGGCACGCCGAGGAAGGCGGCGATCCGGCGCTCGAACTCCTCGGTGACGTCCGTGTGCCCGTACTGCCCCGTCGCCAGGACGCGGGCGACGGCGTCGGCTTCCTCCCCGTACAGGTGAGGGCTGGCGTTGCGCCGGGCGTCCGGCGGCGCGGAAGAGGCGGTCACGAGGGTTCTCCCTTCGCTTTGGTGAGACGTTCGAGGTCGGCGGCGTCGCCGGTGGCCAGGGTCTCGGTGCAGGAGGTGAGGAACATGCCGGCGCGGTAGGCGAGGCGGTCGTGGTCGACCGGCAGTCCGAACAGGCCGTTGACCATCTGGCCTACGAGGTCGGCTCCGGCGGCTTCGGCCAGGGGGAAAGCGCCGGCGATCCGGGGGTTCAGCTCGGTGACCGTGACCGTGCCGCTCCCGGAGATGAAACCCTGCACGCAGCAGACGCCCTGGGCGCGGACGGCGTCCAGCGTGCGCAGGACGACGTCCCTCACGGCGGGGTCGTCGAACGTGGTGGAGACGACCGAGAGCCCGCCCTTCACCAGGTTGCGCCGGCGCAGGACGGCCGAGGCCCGCCCGGCGCGGTCCACCAGGCAGTCCGCGGTGAACTCGCCGCCCGACAGACGCTCTTGCACCAGTGCTCCGGGGACCATCTCGCACAGGGCCCGCGCGTGGTCCGCACGGTCGGTGTAGTGGACGTGCCGGGCGCCGTGGCCGCGCCAGGGCTTGACGACCAGCCGGGTCCCGTCGGGAATCCGGTCGGCCGTCCGCGCGCACCACGTGCGGGGCACCGGGATGCCTCGGCCGGTCAGCACCTGGTGGAAGACGCCCTTGTCGACGCAGGAGTGCACCGAGGCCGCGTCCGGCGCCCACAGGCGCACCCCGGCGGCGTCGAGCCGGGCAGCCATGTCCACCAGGGCGATCACGTCGTCCTCGATGCCCGCGACGACAGCGTCCACGGCCAGGTCCCGGCACAGCCGCACCATGGCGTCGGGATATCCGGGATCCGCTGCGAGGGGGACGACCCGGGGGGTCACGTCGGGCAGCAGGAGTCCGGGGGCGAGCGGGTCCGCGTCGGCGGCGACGACCTCGTGTCCCCGGTGGGTCAGACTGCGGGCGAGCCCCAGGCCCGGTGCGGCGCCGACACCCGTCACCAGGATCCTGCGCGCGGCCGTCCGGTCACCGGGCACGGACGTCGTCCCCGGCGGGAGCCGTCAGCGGCGCCCAGCGGTCGGTGTTGCGCCGGTACCACTCGACGGTCTCAGCGAGCCCGTCGTCGAAGCCTCGCTGCGGCCAGTAACCGAGAGCGGCGGCCTTGTCCCAGGTCATGGAGTACCGGATGTCGTTCGACCGGCGGTCGGGCACGTGGACGACCGCGTCCCATCCGGCGCCGCACAACTCCAGGAGACGGCCGGTGACCTCCTTGGTCGTGGCATCGGTGCCGCCGCCGATGTTGTAGACCTCGCCCGGCGCGCCGCCGCGCAGAACCAGCTCGATGCCGGCGCAGTTGTCCTCGACGTGCAGCCAGTTCCGCACGTGGAGGCCCCGCCCGTGGAGGGCGACCTGCCCGCCTTGCAGAAGACGGGTCGCGAACAGCGGGATGAGCTTCTCGGGGTGCTGGTAGGGCCCGTAGTTGTTCGAGCTGCGGGTCACGCACACCGGGACGCCGTAGGTGTGGAAGTAGCTCAGCGCGACCAGGTCACCGGCCGCCTTCGACGCGGCGTAGGGGACCGTCGGGCGCAGCGGGGCGCTCTCGGCGGCGGACCCCTGCGGCAGCGGACCGTAGACCTCGTCCGTCGAGACGTGCACGAACCTGCCGACCCGGTGCCGCATCGCCGCGTCCGCCAGGGTCTGGGTACCGAGCACGTTCACCGAGACGAAGGCGCCGACGGCGAGCAACGAGCGGTCGACGTGCGACTCGGCCGCGAAGTGCACGACCGCCGTGTGCCGCCGCATGAGGCTGTCGACGAGGGCGGCGTCGAGGATGCTGCCGTGGACGAAGGTCAGCTTCGGGCTGAGGAACGCCTCGCCCAGGTTCTCGATGTGCCCGGCGTAGGTGAGCGAGTCGAGGACGGTCACCTCGGCGACGTCGTCGGCCCGCAGGATGCGCTTGACGAAGTGCGAGCCGATGAACCCGGCTCCGCCCGTGACGAGCAGTCGTTCCATGAAGACCTCCAGGGAGGGAAGCGGCGGGCCGCTCGGTGTGGGTCGCCCGTCCGCGAGGAACCACCGTCCCGCCCCGGAACCCGCACCGGGAGCCGCCCGCAGCACACCCGCACACGGCGTGCGCGACTCGCACATGCCGTGCTTCCGAGCGCCCTACCGCCCGGTGCCCCACCTCGCTACCGTCATCGCTCCCGCCCGTGCGCAGGAGGTCTCATGGACCACAGCACCCAGGACTCGGGAGCCCTCATACGAGGCGCCCGGTGCGCCCTCCGCCTTACCCAGGGAGAGCTCGGCGTCATCGTCGGCTACTCGGCGTCGGCGATCTCCCGCATCGAAGGCAACAAGATGCGTCTCGACCCGGACGTGGTGCCCGCCATGGCCCAGGCCCTGGGGATTCCCGCCGAGTGGCTGCGCGGTGCCGCTGGGCCGCAGCGGCCGACGATCGCTACGGTAGCCACCGGACACAGGCCGGACCCGGAGGAGGACGCTGTGCGTCGCAGGAACCTACTGACTGGCGCTTTCGCGGCTGGAACGACCGCCGTCATCGGAACCGGCGCCGCCGCCGCAGACCTGGACGACACCCTCTTCACGCTGCCGAGCGCCGCCCCCGTCCCCCTGGCAGACCTGATGTCCCGCACCGCCACCGCCCGGCAGTTCTACACAGCCGCCCGCTACCACGACCTCGCCCGCGCCCTGCCCGGCCTGCTCGCCACCGCGGAAGCCACCAGGGACGCCACGACCGGCCAGGAGCAGCACAAGGCGTCCGCCGTCCTCGCCCGCGCCTACGTGCTGGCCGCCGAACTCGCCTTCAAACAGCACTCCGACGTCGCCTGGGCCGCCGCCGACCGCGCCCTGACCGCCGCCCGCGCCAGCGGCATGCCGGTCCCCGTCGGGGAAGCGTCCCGCGTCCTGGCGATCAGCATGCGCCGCTCCGGCCGCTGGTCATCCGCCGTGCACCTCCTCACCCGCCAGGCCGCCGACCTCGACACCACCGCGCCCCGCACCCGGGCCGTACGCACCACACTCCTGCTCACCGCCGCCTACTCGGCGGCTGCCGGAGGTGACCGCACCACAGCGCTCGCCCTGCTGGACCAAGCGGAGGACGAGGTCCGGCGCGGCTCCGAGACCCCCGACGGACTGTTCACCGTCGACGCCACCCTCACCCAGGTCGACGTCTACCGCATCGGTGCCTTCAACGCCCTCGGCACCCCCGACGACGGCGTGAAAGTGGCGGCCGGCCTCGCCGTCGACCGCATGCCCACAGCTGAACGCCGCGCCCGCGCCTGGACCGACACCGCCCGCATGTGGCACGCCCTCGGAGACAGCCGGCGGACGTTCACCGCACTGCGTCGCATCGAACAGGAAGCACCGCAAGAAGTACGACGCCCGGCACTCCAGGCGCTGACCTCCGACCTCCTGTACGGCCCCACCCGGGTCCACGGCCTGAGGGAGTTCGCCACCCGCACCGGGGCACTGGCCTGACGAACCCGGATGAGTCCGGGAGGAACACCCAGTGGGCGACATACGCCCCTCGCTAAGCTCCGGCAGCACGAGCAACACCCCGTGCCCGGAGGAACAGTGGACATCCGCTCAGCCCAGAAGACCGCCTGGGACAACAAGGTCGACAAGAACTTCAACACCAGCAACGTGCCCCTGGAATTCGGGCTTCTCACCGCCGAAGTCGGCGAAGCCTTCACCGCATGGCGCAAGGGCCTGCCCGACTTCGGAGAGGAACTCGCCGACGTGTTCCTGTACGTCGCCGCCGTCGCCGAGATGAGCGGCATCGACCTGCAGGACGAGGTCGAACGCAAGCTCACCAAGAACAAGGCCCGGGTCTACGAGCGTGACGAGCGCGGAGTCCCCGTTCGGGTCCACGAACCTGAGACGGACTGATCAGCCCCGAGGAGATCGGCGGTACCGGGGAGAACGGCGGCTGAGAGCACGGGCGGGAGAGACACCGGATGGACATCGACAGCGCCGCCCTCGTGGTGATCGACATGCCGAGCGGCTTCGTGAACCGACACAGCCGTCATGCCGTGCCCGCGGTCGCCGACCTGGCCGCCGGCCTGGTCGCCCGGTGGTCCGGCGCGGGGCGGCCCGTCGTCTTCGCCCGCTGAAGCTGGCCGGCTGACGGGGGACGCCGGGGCGGTGTCGCGGTCTCGGCATGCCGACCGGTTCTTCCTTTGGCCGGCGCGTCCCCTCAGGGCTGGTCGTACCAGGTGACCGAGGCGATCTGCCAGCCCTCCGAGGTGCGGACGAACTGGATGCTCTTGGTGCCGCCCCCCTCGTACGGCTCGCCGTCCAGCGTCCCGGACTTGCGGTACTCGCTGAACCGCGACGCGATCTCACCCGCGATCTCGGTCCGTTCGGAGACCTCCCACTCGGAGAACTCGACCAGCCGGCCGTCCGTCAGGAGCTTGTGGCGAGGCTCGATGAACTCGTCCACGGTGTAGACCGTGAACTCCGGGCCGGTTTTGACGATCACACCGCCCGGCAGAACCAGCCGCCGGATCCGGGCCACGTCCGCGGCCTTGCCGCCCCGGTTGTCGAAGGCGCCGAAGAACTCCGAAGTCACCCTGTCGATCTCGGTCTTGGACATGGGGCGACGGTAACACCGAAGGGTTTCAGGCGGGTTCGTCCGGCGGCCTGGGGGAACCGCCGACGGATCGGTCGGCCCACGGCCGGAACATCGCCCGCAACGTCCCCTGGTCCGGCATCCACGGCACCCCGGGACGGGTGCGGGCGAAGTGCTGGGGGTTGTTGAGGAAGGGCCCGTACACCCCGAGGGTCATCCGCAGTACGGGATCGGGGGTGTGGGTGTAACTGGCGGGTGGGACACCGCAGTTGGCCAGCAGGGCCGTCAGGAGTGCGTCTGTCGTCGGTGGGGTCGGGTTGGTGAGGTGGAAGATGCCCGTCTCGCCCGCCGTGCTCAACTCGTGGGCCTCAGCCACTACATGGTCGATCGGGACGATGTTGAAGGGCTCCAGGGGGAGGGCCTGGATGCGGGGGTGGGTGGTCGGGGGCGGCACAACTCGGTAGTGCGCCGCGAGGAGTTGCTGGATGGTGTACGCCCCGCTGGGGGTCCCGGGGTAGGCCAGGGTCGTGCTGTGGCCGACCACCACCGATGGGCGCAGGATGCGGACGGGGATGTCGGGGGCGTTCGTCAGGAGACGCTCGGCGGCGATTTTGCTCAGTTCGTAGGGTGTGCGCGCGGTGGACGGGGAGGCGGGGGCCTCCTTGATCGTGCCGGTGGTCGTGCCGGCGACGTACGCGGTGCTGAAGTAGTTGAAGGCGGAGGCGTCGAGGCGGCGGGCCAACTCCAGGAGGCGGCGGGTGCCTTGGACGTTCGTGCGGAAGGTGGGGCGCCAGAGCGCGGGGCGGAAGTGGAGGAGGGCGGCGCAGTGCCAGATCTCCGGGCGGGAGACGTTCAGGGAGGGCAGGGCGGCCGTCAGGTCGGTCTCCAGGACGCGGGTCCGGGCCAGCGCCGAGGCGACCGTCTCCGGTCTCACCCCGTACGCCTCTCCCGCCCGTCCGAGGATCGAGGGGAGGCGGTCGGCGGGTGGGCGGACCAGGCAGACGAACTCGTCGTCCGTGTGCTGTGCGAGGTGGAGGAGGAGCGCCGCGCCGATCAGGCCCGTGGCGCCGGTGATGAGATGAGTGGAGGGCATCGCTGTTCCCAAGTGCGCAGTACCAGTGCTGTGTTGTGCCCGCCGAAGCCGAAGGAGTGGCTCACGGCGAGGGCGGGGTGTGCGGCTCGATCGGCCCCGGTGACCAGGTCGAGACTCGAAGCTTCCGGCGCCGGGTCGGTCAGCCCCGCCGTCGGAGGGACCCGGCCGGACGACAGTGTCAGCGCCGTCAGCGCCGCCTCGACTGCCCCTGCCGCGCCCAGGAGATGACCCAGCGAGCCCTTCGCGGACGTCACGGACGGGCCGTGGGGAAAGCAGCGGGCGATCAGCGCGGCCTCCGCCGCATCGTTCAACTCGGTACCCGTGCCATGGGCGTTGACGTGGTCGACGTCCGAAGCCGAGGCCCCCGCCACCTCCAACGCGCCGCGCACCGCCCGTTCCGCGCCCCGCCCCGACGGGTCCGGCGCGACCGCGTGATGCGCGTCCCCGCTCGCCGCGTACCCGGCGAGAATCGCGTACCCCGGCCGCCCGCGCGCCGCCGCGTCCGCCGCCCGCTCCAGGACCAGGACGCCCGCGCCCTCCCCCATCACGAACCCGTCCCGGCCCGCGTCGAAAGGGCGGGACGCGTGCCGGGACAGTGCGCCCATGCAGTCGAAACCGGCGATCCACAGGGGGTGGACGGCCGCTTCCGTCCCCCCGGCGAGCGCGATGTCGCAGACACCGGTCCGCAGCAGCTCCCACGCCGTGCCGATCGCCGTCGAGCCGGACGCGCAGGCCGTGGAGACCCCCGACACCGGGCCGCGTGCGCCTACGCGCAGGGCGACTTGGGCCGCCGCCATGTTCGGCAGGAACATCGGGATCAGGTAGGGGGAGAGCGGGGAGCCCGCCAACAGTCGTTCATGCTGGGCGAGTTGGGACTCCGTCCCGCCGAAGGCCGTGCCGACGACGACGGCGACACGGTCTCCCTCCCAGTGCGCGGGGTCGAGGCCGGCGTCCTTGACGGCCTCGTCGGCCGCTGTCAGCGCGAACCTGGTGTGGCGGTCGTACTGCCAACTCCGCTTGGGCGTCGGGTGGTCGGGGACCGTGCACGCGAAGTCGACGTGCAGGTCCTTCAGTTGGGGTACCGGTGCGGCGGTCGGGCGGCCCGACAGCACCGTCTGCCAGGTTTCGTGACGGGTGGCGCCGCCGGGCGTGACGAGGCCGATGCCCGTGACGGCTACCTCAACCCCGGTCATTTCGGGCCCGTTCCACCAGTTCCGCCGTCGCCGCGACGGTCAGCTCCGGGTCCGCCTCCGTGTCGTCGAGGGCGATCGACCAGTGGTCCGAGAGGGTGACGAAGAGTTCGACCACGGCCAGGGAGTCCAGGCCGAGGTCCGTGTAGGTGGCTTCCGGGGTGACCTCCGTGACGTCGAACTTCGTCTCCAAGAGGTGCACGAGGTGGTCGTAGACGGCGGGCTCGGTGGTCGTCATGCTGGGCTCCTTCGGGGGATCAGGCCAGGTGAGAGCGGCGGAACCCCAGGTGAGGCCGCCGCCGAACGCGGTGAGGAGAGTGCGGGTGCCGGGGGCGACGGCGCGGCGCGCGACGACGTCCGCGAGGACCAGGGGGATCGACGCGGCCGCCGTGTTGCCGACGTCGTGGATGTTGCCGTGGCGGTGCGCCGGGTCGATGCCGAGGCGGTCCGCGACGGCGTCCAGGATGCGTTGGTTGGCCTGGTGGCCGATGAACGCGCCGATCGAGGTGGGGGGCCAGTCGAGGTGGGCGAGTGTGCGGGTGGCTGACGCCGTCATGCGGCGGACCGCTTGACCGTAGACTTCGCGGCCTTTCATGTGGAGGTAAGGGGAGGGGGTGTCGGGGGAACTGGCCTTCGGGTGGGGTGAGTTGGTGGGGGTGGGGTCGGCGTGGGGTTCGGTGGCTGAACGTGCCTTCGGGTGGGGCGAGTTGATCGGTGCGGAGCCGGCGTGCGGTGTCGGGTTCCGGGAGCCGCCCGCCTCGATCATCACGCAGTCCGCGCCACGGCCGTCGCTGCCCAGGTCCACCGCCAGGATCGCGCCGGGGTCGTCCCGCAGGCCCCTGGTGAGGACGGCCGCGCCGGCGCCGTCACCGAAGATCGGGGCCGTGTTGCGGTCGGTCGGGTCGACGATCGTCGAGTACGTCTCCGCGCCGATGACCAGCACGGAGTCCGCGGCGCCCGAGCGGATCCAGGCGTCCGCCGCCGCCAGGGCGTAGAGGAAACCCGAGCACACCGCCGCCAGGTCGAACGCCGGGATGTCCCCGAGGCCGAGTCGGGTCGCGACCTCCGGGGCTGTCGCCGGGCAGGGGTGGTCAGGGGTCGTCGTCGCGAGGATCAGGAGTCGGGGACGGACGTCCAGACCACTCAGGGCGTCCTGCGCCGCCCTCACCGCCAGGTCGCCGGTACTGGTACCGGGGCTGACCCGGCGCCGGGCCGCGATGCCCGTACGGGTGCGGATCCAGTCGTCCGAGGTGTCGAGACCCCCCGCGACCAAGTCGGCGTTGGTCACGATGTGGTCGGGTAGACAGGCGCCTACGCCTCGGATCACCGAGGCGGGGATGGGGGACATGCGGTGCCTCGCTCTGTGTGGTGGGGGGACCGCCGGTACCAGGAAAACGGTTGTGAGTACCGGGAGTCATCACTCACACGGGGGGCGGAGG
>DATCQX010001011.1:0-16544 GCA_036569285.1 Streptomyces sp. | reverse complement strand
CGGGTGCCGCAGGACGTGGCCGTGGGCGGGTTCGACGACTCGCCGGCCGCCGTCGCCGCGTCGCCCGCGCTGACGACGATCCGGCAGCCGTGGGACCGGATCAGCAGCGAGATGGTGCGGGTGCTGCTCGCGCAGATCGGCGGAGAGGATCCGGCGGCGGTGATCCTGCCGACGGAGCTGGTGAGGCGGGAGTCGACGTGAGGGGCTGAAAGGCAGGGGGCACGGGCCACGGGGGAGCCCGTGCCCCCCTTTTTTTGTCTGTGCCCTCCGGGACCGGTCAGGATCGGAGAAGCGGATCTGCGGCGCCCGGCCTAGCGTGAGAGCACAGCACCAGCCGAGAACGCGAGGAGCACCCCATGTCCGCCGGACTGCAGACGATCATCTACCCCGTGAAGGACCTGACCGCCGCGAAGGCCGTGTTCGGCGCCCTGCTCGGCGTCGAGCCGTACGCGGACACCCCCTACTACGTCGGTTACAAGGCGGCGGGCCAGGACGTCGGCCTCGACCCGAACGGCCACGCGAAGGGCATGACGGGCCCGGTCCCGTACTGGCACGTCACCGACCTGCGCGACCGCCTCGCCGCTCTCCTCTCCGCCGGCGCCGAGGTGCTCCAAGACGCGCAGGACGTCGGCAACGGACGGCTGATCGCGTCGGTGAAGGACACGGACGGAAACCTCGTCGGCCTGCTCCAGGACCCCGCCTCCTGACCCCTGTACACACCATGTACATGCACCCGCACAAGTTGCACGAACATTGACACTTCATTTCGGTGTTACGGTCGGTTCATGGCAGCGAACGCGACCTCGGCGGCCCTTGAGGACCGCTGGCGGGACATTCTGACGACGCACGCCCGCACGCTCTGCGAGATCGACCGCGCCCTGCACCCGCACGGCCTGGGCGCCAGCGACTTCGAGGTCCTCGACCTGCTCGCCACCGAGACCCCCCGCGAGGGCGACCAGTGCCGCGTACAGAACCTGGTCGGCCGCGTCCATCTCAGCCAGAGCGCCCTGTCCCGGCTGATCGGCCGCCTGGAGAAGGACGGCCTGGTGAAGCGCTCGGTGTGCGCGACGGACCGGCGGGGGGTGTTCGTGTCCCTCACGGAACGCGGGCGGGCACTGCACGCGGAGGTCCTGCCGTTGCAACGGGCGGCGCTGGCACGCGGGTTGGCGACGCCTGACGAGGGGGGAAGCTGAATCAGGCGCCGAGCAGCCCGCGTACCGCCTCGAACGCCGCCGACACCGTCCGTGGGTCCGTGCCCTCACGGGCGAGGGCGCTCATGGGGATCGGCGGGACGGGGGGCAGGCCGGGGCAGGGCGTGAGGCCGTCTGGGGGCTGGCCGACGGTGGCGAGGAGGGCGACGCCCTGGCCGGTGCGGGCGATGTCGAGGACGCCCGCGAGGTAACCGGCGTCGCCGACGACCGTGGCGGGGACGCCGTGTTCGGCGAGGGTGGAGATGGCGCGGCGGCGGATCGCGCAGGGGTCCTCGATGGCGATCAGGGGAACCGGCGCGGGGGCCTCGGGCCGCTGCCAGCCGGGGCGGGCGTGCCAGGTCAGCGGGAGCGCGCCGACCGGCGTTCCTTCGGTGGCCGCCGCCTCCGTGACGTACACCGCGAGGTCGACGGTGCCGCGCTCCACCGCCTCCACCAGCCGCGCCGACCGGTCGATGCGGTAGCGGACACGGCAGCCGGGGCGGACCTGCTGGACGGCGGCGGTGAGCCGGGGCAGGAACTGGTCGGCGGCGTGCTCGGTGGAGCCGATCGTGACGGTGTCGCTCTCGATGTCGAGGAGCGTGCGGACGGCCTCGTCGTGGACGGCGAGGATCCGGCGGGCCTGTTCGAGCAGGCCGCGTCCGGCCGGGGTGAACCGGGTGCCGCGCCCTTCGCGTTCGACGACGCGGCGCCCCAGGGCCTTCTCCAGTTTCCGGACGTGCTGGCTGACGGCGGACTGGCTCAGGGAGAGGGCGTCGGCGGCGCGGTGGAAGCCGCCGTGGTCGGCGATCGCGGTGAGGCTGCGCAGGGCCACTATGTCGAGCACCGGTCGGGACATGCCGTGACGGTAGCGGCTCGGCGTGATCGATCGCGACCGCTGATCGGTTTCGATATCGAATCGTCGTTGGACGCGTCCGGTCACGTCCGGTCATCATGAACGCATGCTGCACACGACCGCTTCCGCTGCCTTTCTGACGCAGCGCCGAGTCATCGACTTCGGCGTGGCGTGCAGCGCGCGCTGTCGCTGATCACTTTCCTCCCCCCGCGCATTCCCCGGCACTCCCGTACGCGCTGACCGGCGCGTGACGGCCGCCGTCCCCTGCCCGGCCTCCGGGTTTCCCCCTCGATCTCCGTGTACGGGAGATCTCTCTGTCATGGGAGTGGTCTGTCCATGCCCTCTTCTCCTGCTTCTCCTACGCCTTTCTCCTGGGACGAGCCCGAAGGTCTCGCCGCGCGCGGCACGCTGATCGTGCTGGCGGGCCGTGGTGAGCACGGCGGTGTGTACGAGCGGTTCGGCCGCCGTCTCGCCTTCGACGCCTACCGGGTGCGCGCCCTCGGCGACGCCTCCACCGGCCCGGCGGTCCTCGACGAGGCCGCGAAGCTCCTCGCGGACGAGTCGCTGCCGGGCCCGAAGGTCCTGGTCGGCTCCGACACGGGCACCGCGTACGCCGCCCAGCTCGCCGCCGGCCACCCGGGCGTGGCCGCGCTGATTCTCGCGGGTCTGCCCACCCGCCCCTGGAGCGCGGCGAGTTGGGAGGAGGAGGCCGAGGCCCGCACGGCCTGCCCGACCCACCGGGCCCGCCTCACGAACGACCCCGATTTCCGCCGGGGCGCTCTGGACGGGGCTCCCGACGCCCCGCGTCTCGACCTGGTCGACGTCCCGGTCCTGGCCCTGCACGGCGCGGACGACACGGTGAGCCCGCTGGATTCGGCCCGTGCCGTGTACGACGGCCACGGTGTGGAGCTGGTGACCTTCCGGGACGGCCGGCACGACGTCCTCAACGACGCCCTGCACCGTACGGCCGCCGCGACGGTCGTCCTCTTCCTGGAACGCCTGCGCCTGTCCCCCGAGACCCTGACGCCGATCGCCGTCACCTCTTTCGGGGAGCCGGCATGAGCGTCACGGTCTCCGTCACGGAGCTGTCCGAACAACTCGCCTCCCCCGCACCGCCGTTGGTCCTGGACGTCCGCTGGTCCCTGGGCGATCCGCACGGCCGCGCCCACTACGCGGACGGCCACATCCCCGGAGCCGTGTTCGTGGACCTGGACAGGGAGCTGGCATCCCCACCGACCCCTTCGGGAGGCCGGCACCCCCTCCCCGACCCCGCCGACTTCCAGGCGGCGGCCCGGCGTTGGGGCATCAGCACGGACACCCGGATTGTCGTCTACGACGACCTCGGCAACACGGCGGCGGCGCGCGCCTGGTGGCTCCTGCGCTACTCGGGCGTCACCGAAGTGGCCCTGCTGGACGGCGCGTTGAGCGCCTGGCGAGCCGCAGGCCTCCCCCTGGAGACGGGCATCCCGGCCGCCCCCGCCCCCGGTGACGTCGTCCTCACACCGGGCGCGCTGCCCGTGACGGACGCGGACGGCGCCGCCGAACTCGCCGCCGAGGAGCTGCTGTTGGACGCGCGTGCTGGGGAGCGGTACCGGGGTGAGGTGGAGCCAGCGGATCCGCGCGCGGGGCACATCCCGGGCGCGGTGTCGGCGCCGACCGGGGAGAACCTCGCGGCGGACGGACGGTTCCTGCCGGCCGGTGAACTCCGGGAGCGGTTCGAGACGTTGGGCGCCGACAGCGGCGTCCGCATCGGGGTGTACTGCGGTTCCGGGGTGACGGCCGCGCATCAGATCGCGGCGCTGGAGATCGCGGGACTGCGCGCGGTGCTGTTCGCGGGGTCCTGGTCGGCGTGGTCGGCGGATCCGGGGCGGCCGGCGGCGACGGGTGCCGGGACCGGGGGTGCGCCGTGACGGCGGTCGAGATCCCCTCCCCCACGGCGGAGCGGGTCACGCTGCGCGGCAGGGCGAAGTCGGCGCGGCGTTTCGAGGTGCCGCGTTCCGTGCGGCGTTCGGCGGGGCCGGCCGGTCTGGTGCTGCTGTGGTTCCTCGCCTCGGCGACCGGGCTGCTGCCGGAGTCGGTGCTGGCGTCGCCGGTCGATGTCCTCAAGCAGGCCGCGGAGTTGACGAAGTCGGGTGAACTCCCCGGCGCTGTCGCGGCGTCGGGGCGGCGGGCGGCGACCGGGTTCGTGATCGGGGCCGTCGTCGCGCTCACGCTGGCGCTGCTGGCGGGGCTGTTCCGGCTCGGGGAGGACGTCATCGACTCCTCGATGGGCATGTTCCGGGCGATCCCGTGGGTGGGTCTGATCCCGCTGTTCATCGTCTGGTTCGGCATCGAGGAGACCCCGAAGATCGCGCTGGTCGCCCTCGGCGTGACGTACCCGCTGTACTTCAACATCTACGGCGGTATCCGCTCGACGGACGCGGGGCTCGTGGAGGCCGCGCGGATGATGGGGCTCGGGCGGCTCGGGCTGATCCGGTACGTGATCCTGCCGAGCGCGCTGCCCGGTGCTCTCGTGGGGCTCCGGTACGCCCTCTCCACCGCCTGGCTGGCGCTGGTCTTCGCCGAGCAGGTCAACGCGGACGCCGGGCTCGGCTATCTGATGAGCAACGCGCAGCAGTACTTCCGCACGGACGTGATCGTGCTGTGCCTCGCCGTGTACGCGCTGCTGGGCCTCGCCTGCGACTTCGCGGTGCGGGTGCTGTCGCGCCGGCTGCTGCGGTGGCGGGCCAACTTCGAGGGGGACGCGTAGAGATGGGCAACAGCGTGGAGATCAGGGGGCTTTCGAAGTCCTTCGACGACAACACGGTCCTGCACGACCTCCATCTGGACATCCGGGACGGCGAGTTCGTGGCGCTGCTCGGGCACAGCGGGTGCGGCAAGTCGACGCTGCTGCGGATCCTCGCGGGGCTGGACGAGGAGATCGACGGCGAGGTGACGGTCCCGCTGCGGCGCAGTGCGGCTTTCCAGTCGCCGAGGCTGCTGCCGTGGCTGAAGGTGTGGCGCAACGTGGTCCTCGGGCTGCCGGGAAGGGCGGACCGCGTACTCGCGGAAAGGGCCCTCGGTGAGGTCGGGATAGCTGAGCGGGCGGACGTGTGGCCCAAGACGCTCTCCGGCGGCCAGGCCCAACGTGTGTCGCTGGCCCGCGCGTTGGTGCGCGAGCCGGAACTCCTGCTGCTGGACGAGCCGTTCGGGGCGCTGGACGCGCTGACGCGCGGCAAGGTGCAGCAACTGGTCGCACAGCTCTGGCGACAACACGGCTGCGCGATCCTCCTCGTCACGCACGATGTGGAGGAGGCGCTGCTCCTCGCGGACCGGATCCTCGTCATGGACGAGGGCCGTATCGCGCACGAACTCACCGTGGACCTCCCCCGCCCCCGCGACCTCACCGCCTCCGGCTTCGTGTCCTTGCGCGCCCGCCTGCTGGGCTGGCTCGGCGTCACCCGCACTCTGGAAGGAACCCCCTCGTGATCCGCAGACTCACCGCCGCCGCGCTGACCCTCACCGCTCTCCTGTCGCTGACCGCCTGCGGCGGCGACGCGGACGCCTCCTCGGCGAACGGCGAGGTCACCCTGACGATCGGCGACCAGGCCAAGACGCTCCAGACGATCGCCGCCGCGTCCGGCGCGCTCAAGGGCGCGGACTACAAGGTGAAGTGGGCCGAGTTCGAGGGCGCGGCCCCGCTGTTCCAGGCCGTGCGGGCGGGCGCGGCCGACACGACGTACGCGGCGGACCTGCCGACGCTCCAGGCGCTGAGCGGGGGCGTGAAGTTCAAGAACGTCGCCGCGCTGAAGAACGACGGACGGCACGTCGGGATCGTCGTCCGCAAGGACTCCGGGATCGGCAGCGTGGCCGACCTCAAGGGGCAGAAGGTGGTGGTCTCCTCCGCGAAGGGGAGCATCGCCGAGTACCTGCTCGCGAACGCGCTCCAGCAGGCCGGCCTCAAGTACGCGGACGTCCAGGTGCAGTACCTGCTGCCGACCGACGCGCAGGCCGCGTTCGCCTCCGGGAAGATCAAGGTCTGGGCGGTCTTCGGGGTCTACCAGGCCGTGGCCCTGGAACAGGGCGGCAAGCTCCTGATCGACGGCGCGGACGGCCGGGTCAGCGGGTACGGCTTCATCGGCGCTTCCGACAAGGCGCTCGCGGACCCCGGGAAGAAGGCCGCGCTCGGCGACTTCCTCAAGCGGCTCGGGACGGCGCTGACGTGGACGAGCACGCACCAGGCGGCGTACGCGCGGGCGATCCAGGACCGCAACGGCGCGGACGCGACCGTCGCGAGGACCCTCGCCTCCGCCGCGTACAGCCAAGTCCTCCCCGTCTCGCCGGAGATCGAGAAGACGGTGCAGGGCGTGGCCGACCTCATGCACGGGATCGGGGTGCTGGACCCAGCCGTCGAGGTGGCGTCGGCCGCCGACACGACCGTCCTCAAGTGAGCCTGTTTCCCTAGGGAGTTGACCATGCCTGTCGAGTTCATCAGCGCCGTCCACACCGACGCGGGCGCATCCGGCCCCGCAGCGTCGAGCCGGACCGGCCTCGACGTCGACCATCTCCGCAAGTACGCGCGGGCGTTGGACGACGGAGGGTTCGACCACACGCTCGTCGCGTACCACTCCGCGTCCCCG
The DNA here is from genome assembly GCA_036569285.1 of Streptomyces sp. Taxonomy (GTDB): domain Bacteria; phylum Actinomycetota; class Actinomycetes; order Streptomycetales; family Streptomycetaceae; genus Streptomyces. The sequence goes on along the minus strand of DATCQX010001011.1, from coordinate 9,882 downwards.
GACGCGTTCCAGATCGCCCAGTTCGTCGCGACGCACACGGAGCGGGTGCGGCCGATCCTGGCCCACCGGCCCGGCGTCGTCTTTCCGACCCACGCGTCCCGTGCGCTGGCGACGCTGGACCGGATCAGCCGGGGGCGGCTGACCGTGCACATCATCTCCGGGGGAAGCGAGGAGGAGCAGCGGCGGGAGGGGGACTACCTCAACAAGGCCGAGCGGTACGAGCGTTCGGACGAGTACATCCAGATCCTGCGGAAGGTGTGGGAGTCGGAGGGGGCCGTCTCGCACGAGGGGAAGTACTTCCGGTTCGAGGGGTACCACTCCGATGTGAAGCCGGTGAACGGGCTGATCCCGATCTCCGTCGGCGGGTCGTCGCAGGACGCGTACCGGGTCGGAGGACAGCAGGGGGACATCTTCGGGTTGTGGGGTGAGCCGCTCAAGGAGACGGCGGAGCAGATCGCCTCCGTGCAGGCCGTCGCCGACGCGGCGGGGCGGGCTCGGCCTCGTATCTGGGTGTCGTTCCGGCCGATCATCGCCGCCACCGACGAACTCGCGTGGGAGAAGGCGCACCGGACGCTCGGGGTGCTCAAGGACCAGGCGAGGAACACGGAGTCGCTGCGGCACTATCGCACCGAGGGGCGTCCGGCGAACGTCGGTTCGCAGCGGCTTCTCGACATCGCCGAGCGGGGGGAAGTCCACGATCGGTGCTTGTGGACCGCGCCGGCTGTCGCCACCAACGCGGCCGGGGCCTCCACGGCGTTGGTGGGGTCGCCGGAGACGGTGGCGAAGGCGTTGTTGGACTACGTGGACATCGGCTGCGAGTTGCTGTCCATCAGGGGATACGACCCGCTCAACGACGCGATCGATTACGCGCGGTTCGTTCTCCCCTTGGTCCGGCAGGAGTTGGCGCACAGGGAACGCACAAAGGCCGCCTGATCAACCCTGTCTGCAAAGGAGCCCCTTCATGCCCTCACCTCGCCTCTCGCTCACCTCCCTCCTCCTCGCCGCCCTCATCCCGCTGGCCTCCGCCTGCGGCGGAAACGCACAAGCGAATTCCGACGTCACCCTCCGCGTCGGCGCCACAGGATGGAAAGTCGAGGAAGCAGTCCTCAAGTTCGCCCACCTCGACAACACCCCTTACAACGTCAAGTGGAGCACCTTCCAGGGCGGCGACAAACAGCTCGAAGCCGTCCGGGCGGGCGCCCTTGACCTCGCCGCGTCCAGCGAGATACCGCCCGTCTTCGCGGCGGCGGACGGGAAGCCCAACTTCAAGGTCGTCGCCGTCCAGTTGGGCGCCACGCTGAATCAGGAGGTCGTCGTCCCGAAGGGCTCGAAGATCACCGGCATCGCAGGGCTCAAGGGAAAGACCGTCGGGTACGTCAAGAACACGACCGCCCACTACTTCCTGTACGAACTGCTGAAGCAGGCCGGTCTCAAGTGGACGGACGTCAACGCCAAACCCCTCCTTCCCAACGACGGCCTCGCCGCACTGAACGGTGGTTCGGTCGACGCGTTCGCGTCGTACGGCACGTCGATCATCACGGCGCACCAGCAGGGCGCGAAGACGATCGGCTCGGGTGCGGACATCCTCTCGGGCAACTTCCTGTGGTCCGCGAGGGACAGCGTGCTGAAGAGCGGGAAGCAGAAGGAGGCCGCAGCGGATCTGATCGCCCGGATCTCGAAGGCGTACGCGTACGTGCGGGACGGCAGGGAGGCGGAGTTCGCGAAGGTGATCGCGAAGAACACGCACCAGCCGGTCGCGCAGGCGCAGGCCGACCTCGTGGCGCAGCAGAAGCAACGCCCTTCGAGGGCGCGGACGGTGGACGCGGCGGCGACCGCGTCGGAGCAGAAGGTGGCGGACGTGTTCACGGAACTCGGCGCGCTGGACTCCCGCCTGGATGTCTCGGCGTTCTGGACGACCGACCTCAACTCCGAACTGGAGAAGGCCCTGTGACCGAACGCATCGCGGACCTCGCGCCGGAGTACGACCGTTCCGGCGCCTTCCCGGCCGAGTCGCTGCGGATCGCGCACGCACAGGGCCTGCTGACGGCGACTGTCGGGGAGCGGTACGGCGGGCAGGGCGCGGGCGTCGAGGAGTCGGCGCGGATCCTGCACCGGCTGGGCCGTCTGGACCCGTCGGTGGCGCTGATCGCGGCGATGACGCTGGCGACGCACGCGCGGCAGGCGGAGCGCCCGCACTGGCCGGAGGAGCTGTACGCGCGGGTGGTGAAGGAGTCGTTCGCGCGGCCGGTGCACATCAACCACGCGCGCGTGGAGCCCGCGTTGGGGTCCCCGGCGCGGGGCGGGCTGCCGTCGACGCGGGCCCGGCGGACGGCCGGGGGGTGGGCGATCGAGGGGACGAAGCGGTTCGTGACCGGCGCGGAGGGGCTGGACTGGTTCCTGGTGTGGGCGACGACCGACGAGGCGGAGCCCCGGGTGGGGACGTTCCTGGTGCCGGGCGGCTCCCCGGGGATCGAGATCAGCGGGCGCTGGGACCAGTTGGGGCTGCGGGCGAGCGGGAGTCACGACGTGACGTTCCGGGGTGTCGAGGTGCCGTACGGGCAGGTGATCGGGCTCGGTCCGTACGGTCCTGCCGCCGAGCAGGACAACCGGGCGGGGGCGGCGCTGCATCTGCCGCTCGCGGCGCTGTATCTGGGGGTGGCGCGGGCGGCGCAGGACTTCTTCCGGACGTTCGCGCACGCGCGCGTGCCCGCGAACCTGGGGCATCCGGTGGCGCGTACGGAGCGGTTCCGGCGGGCGGCCGGGGAGATCGAGGTGCTGCTCGGCGGTGCCGAGGAGCTGGTGTTCGGCGGGGCGGCACGGCTGGACGCCGGGGACGCGTCGTACACGCCGGAACAGGCCCTCGGGGCACGGGTGCTGGCGGACCGGCACGGGGTCGCGGCGGTGGGGCTCGCGGTGCGGCTGCTGGGGAATCCGGGGCTCGCCCGGGGGAACCCGCTGGAGCGGCACTTCCGGGACATCCAGTGCGCGCCGGTGCACGCGCCGCAGGAGGACGTGTCGTTGCTGGCGATCGGCGGGAAGGCGCTGGGGCTGTGAACGCGTCGGCCCCTTTGAACGCGTCGGCGTCTCCAAGCGCCTCACCGGCCCCGAGCACCTTGACGTCTGCGAGCACTCCGACGCCCCCGGGCGCCTCACCGGCCCAGGGCGCCTCGACATCCTCGAGCGCCTCACCGCCCCAGAGCGCCTCCACATCCCCGAGCACCCCAACCCCCGTCAGCACGCCGACGATCGCCTCCGCCCAGGTCCTCGGCCTCCTCGCCCGCGACCTCCCGCCCGACCGCCTCAGCACCGACCCCCGCGCGCTCGCCGCCCACTCCACCGACCGCTCCGGTACCCGCCCGGACGGTCTCCCGCTGGCGGTGGTGCACGCACGCCGCGTGCAGGACGTCAGCACGGTGCTGCGACACGCTCATTCCCTGGGCGTGCCGGTCGTCCCCCGGGGCGCCGGTACGGGTCTGTCCGGGGGCGCGTCGGCCGGTGAGGGCTCCTTGGTGCTCGACCTGTCGGGCATGGACCGGATTCTCGAACTCGCCGTCGAGGACCAGGTCGCGGTGGTCGAGGCGGGTGTCGTCACGGCCGGCCTGGACCGGGCGGCGGGTGCGCACGGGCTGCGGTACGCGCCCGATCCGGCGAGTGCCGCGTGGTCGACGATCGGCGGGAACATCGCGACGAACGCGGGCGGGCTGCGGTGCGCGAAGTACGGGGTGACCCGGGACAGCGTGCTCGGCCTGGAGGCCGTCCTCGCGGACGGGACGGTCGTCCGCACGGGCCGCCGTACCGTCAAGGGGGTCACCGGGTACGACCTGACGGCGCTGCTGACCGGGTCGGAGGGGACGCTCGCCGTGATCACGTCGGCGACCGTGCGGCTGCGGCCGGTACCGGTCGCGTCGGCGACGCTGGCGGCGTGGTTCGCGTCGTTCGAGGCGGCGGCACAGGCGTCGTACGCGATCGCCCGCGCGGGCGTCGTCCCGGCGCTCGCGGAACTGCTGGACGGGCCGGTGCTGGAGGCGGTCGATCCGGCGCTCAGGGCGCGCGGGGAGGCGCTGTTGGTCGTGCAGTGCGACGGCGCCGGTGCGGGGGTGGAGGCGGCGGCGGTCGCGGAGGTGCTGGCGCCGCTGGCGACGGCCGTGGAGCGCACCGAGGACCCGGCGGAGGCGGAGGCGCTGCTCGCGGCGCGCAGGCAGGCGCTGCCCGCGCTGGAGCGGCTGGGGCGGCCGTTGATCGAGGACATCGCCGTCCCCCGGTCGCGGCTCGCGGAGGCGGCCCGCGAGATCCGGGCGATCTCCGCGCGGCACGGTGTCCCGGTGTTCACGCTGGCCCACGCGGCGGACGGCAACCTGCACCCCATCGTCGTCGTGGACCCCGAGCCGGACCGGCTCCCGGACGCCGCGTGGGAGGCCGCCGGGGAGATCTTCGCGCTGGCGCTGCGGCTGGGCGGCACGCTCACCGGGGAGCACGGCGTGGGCGTCCTGAAGCGGCAGTGGGTCGCCGAGGAGCTGGGACCGGCCGCGTACGCCCTCCACCGGCGTGTGAAGGAGGCGCTGGACCCCCTGGGCATCCTGAACCCGGGGAAGGGCTTCTGAGGGTCCTGACGCCCCCTCGAAGACCCAAGGGCGGGTGACCTTCCACGCCGCCCCGCACGGCCCCCGGCGAGAGGCGCCCCGCGTACCGTCGGCGCCTCTCCCCCGCCGCACCCGCGCTCACCGCCCCAGCAGCGCCCGCACCCCCGCCACCGTCGTCACCTTGATCAGCGGCTGGTAGAGGTCCATCACGTCGAGCGCCTTCGCGTGGGCCGTGTCATTGGCCCCCGCGCAGGCGTCGGCCGCGACGAGGACCTCCACGCCCGCGTCGGCGGCGGCCAGGGCCGTGGACAGGACGCAGCAGTCGGTGGTGACGCCGGCCAGGACGAGGCGGCCGTGCGGGGCGACGCGGGCGGCGAGTTCGGGGGTCCACTTGCCGAAGGCGCGGGAGTCCAGGACGTGGGGGGCGAGGTCGCAGAAGCCGTCCGTCAGATTCCACAGCGGCGCGTCCGGCGGCTGGAGGGCGAACGCCCACTGCGCGTAGTACGCGCGCCAGGCGCCGGACGGTTCCTCGGGGGCGACGAAGCGGGTGAACGTCACCTCGTCGCCGAAGGCGGGCAGCAGGCGCCGCACGCCGGTCGCGGCCTCACGGTAGCGGGGGGCGGCCCAGGGGCTGGTGGGGTCGGCGAAGACGTGCTGCATGTCGATGACGGCGAGGTGGGTCATATCGCGGCCTCCCTGGCGTGCGCGTGGGCCGGGGAGGTGCTGCTGTGCCGGGGGTCGGTCATCGTCAGCTGTCTGCCTGTCTTCCGGTGCGGGCGCGAGGGGTCGTCCGGATCAGTCCTACCCGGCTGCGCCCCCTCACGCACCGCGCGGGTCCTACGCTCCCGTTCCCGTCCTGGCCAACCCGTCGGTGCGCAGTTCTCGGGTGATGGCGGCGGCTGCCGCGTGCAGGTGGGGGGTGACGGCGGGCCGGACTCTCTGGGGCGGTCCGATCACGCCGACGGCGGCGACGACGCTCCCGCGCACGTCGCGGACGGGTACGGCGTGGCTGCTGAGGCCCGGCACGAACGTGCCGTGGATGAGCGCGTGCCCTTCCCTGCGGACGCGTACGAGGCTGCGGCGCAGCTCGCCGACGTCGGTGACGGTGGCGGGGGTGTAGGCGCGCAGGGGCCGCGCGAGGGCCTCCCGCTGAGTGGTCTCGCCGGCGTGGGCGAGGAGGATCAGGCCGACGGCGCTGGCGTGCAGGGGGAGGCGGCGGCCTTCGCCTTCGCCGCAGAGGCTCTGGTGGGGGCCGTCGTCGCCGACGGCGGCCAGACAGACGCTCTCGGAGCCGTCACGGATGGCGATCATGGTGACGGCCGAGGTCCGCCGGTGGAGCGTCAGCAGGTGGGGGTGGGCGGCGTCGACGACGTAGGAGGCGCGCGGGGCGAGGGAGGCGGTCTCCCACAGGCGCAGGCCGATGCTGTAGCCGCCTTCGGCGGAGCGTTCCAGGGCGCCCCAGGCGTGGAGTTTGTTCACGATGCGGTAGACCGTGGCGACGGGCAGACCGCAGCGCCGGCTGATGTCGCTGAGGGACAGTGTCCGGTTGTCGCGGTCGAAGGCGGCAAGGATGCTCAGCGTCCGGTCGACGACCGAACGCTCCGGGGAGGAGTGGGGAGTGGTCATCCCGTTCAGATTCCTTTCACCTTCATGACAAGGGTGCTTGGAGGGATGCGTGTTGACACGTGAGTGCACCAAGCAGCACGTGAGGAACCAGAGATGAGATCCGGCATCGGGCGACCACGTCTATGATTGAACCCTCAAGTGCAAAGCGAAAGGTCGGTTCCGGAACGCCCATGGTCGATTTCGCATCGTTAGAGATCCCCGTGGTCCCCTTCGCTCCCCTGTGCAGACCGCACCTCGGTCTCGCGCTCACCACTCTGAGGGAGCTGCGCACCTTCGGGGACAGCGAGTTCATGGCGGCTCCGCATCGGCTCGACTTCCATCAGATCCTGCTGGTGACGGAGGGAAGCGGAACCTACTCCATCGATTCCGACCGCTTCGTGTGCCGTCCGGGAACACTGTCGTGGACGCGTCCCAACCAGGTGATCACGTTCAGTCCGGAACCGGACATGGACGCGGAGGTCATCCTGTTCAAGGAGTCGTTCCCGCTGCGCATGAGCGCGCACATGGCGATGCTGGACGACGTCCTGCGGCCCTCGCACTGGCAGCTGAGGAAGGACGAACTCGTCGCGTTCCAGCGGGTCCTGGACGTGCTGGAGGAGGAGTTCACGCGGCCCGACCAAGGGCTCGGCGAGGAGTTGCTGAAGCATCTGCTGGCCGTCGCCCTGCTCCACCTCGACCAGATGTGCCGCCAGCGCCACGACGAGATGTCCGCCTTCAGCGGCGATCACGGCGAGCTGTTCCTGCGGTTCCGCCGCGAGTTGGACCGTTCGTATCGCACGACCCGACTGGTGGAGGAGTACGCGGAGGCGTTGAACTGCTCCACGCGCGCGTTGTCGCGGGCCTGCCGGGCGGTCGCCGGGACGTCCACGAAGGACGTGATCGACGCCCGGGTGGCGCTGGAGGCGCGCCGGCTGCTGACGCACACGGACCTGCCGATCAACGCGATCGCGCGGCAGCTCGGATTCTCCGAGGTGACCAACTTCGGCAAGTTCTTCGTGCGGCGCGTGAACATGACACCGGGGGCGTTCCGGCGCGAGTCGAAACGCATTTGACCGTTACCGTCCCTGTTAAGCAGTGGGTCTACGCCCGTAAACCCGGTTTTCTTTTCCATCCTTTGGAAGAAGACTTGTTCCGGATTCGGCCAGGTGGCAAGAATGGGCCCTGCGTGCTTCGGGCGACCTTCCGCTGCACGAGCCCTCCCTGATGGGGTGAATACGGCGCGGGGCCGAGGTTCCCCCATGCCCTCGGCCTCGCACCTCAGGCGTTCCTGCGTGCCGACTCGTTCTGCTGGGCGAGGCGCCTGAGGGCGAGGAGGGCGGGTTCGAGGAGGACGGTGAGCAGGAGGGCGCGTTCGGCGGTCTCCAGCGGGTCGTCGAGGCCGTCGAGCTGGTCGAGGTCGAGGGCGGCCGTGCGCTCCGCGAGCTTCGCGTAGGACAGGAGGGTGCGGTGGTCGACGGGGGCGCCGAGGGACCGCAGTGAGACGAGGGTCTCGGCGAGGACGGCACGCGCGGGGGCGCCCGCGTGCACGTCCCAGCCCAGTTCGGCCATGAGCGCGTCGACTTCGGCGGCCCCCTCGGGCTCGGCCGGCTGCGCGGGTTCCCCGGCGAGGCTGATCGCGCCGAGGGCGAGGCCGAGCACGATGTGCGGGTCTCCGGCGTGCTCACTGACGGCCTCGATGACCTGGCGGGCGGTGTTGACGGGCAGTCCGCGGACGCCGGTGAGGGCGCGGACGAGGCGGAGCCGGCGCAGGTGCGTCTCGTCGTACTCGGCCTGGGTCGCTGAGGTCTGGCGGCCGGGCGGGAGGAGCCCCTCGCGCAGGTAGTACTTGATCGTCGTGACGGAGACACCGCTGCGGCGGCTCAGCTCGGACATGCGCATCGGTTCGGGGTCCCTTGCAACTCACCATTAGATACCTCTACTGTCTAACATGGATAGTGAAGGTATCTAATTCTGAGGAGTCCGTCATGCCCATCCCCCCTCTCCACTGGTCCACGCCCGCCCCGCCCCGCCCCGAGGCCCACCTCATGGCCTCCCGCTTCGAGGTCCGCACCCTCACCGACGCCCTCCGCTTCCTGCTCCGCACCCCCGCGATCTGGAAACAGATCAAGGGCGCCCCCGGCGCGTACAGCGCCTCCCTGATAGCCGAACCCCTCAAGCGCACCTTCTGGACCCTGTCGTCCTGGGAGAGCGAGAAAGCCCTCCACGCGTACGCGCGCGCCGAACCGCACAGATCCGCGATGACCGGACTGCGGACGACGATGAAGACGGCCACGTTCGTCTCCTGGACGGGCTCACCAGCCCTGGACTGGGCGGACACCAGACGCCGGATCGCCGAGAAACAGGAGGAGGACGCGAAGTGACGCTCACCGCCGCCTCCGAGGCACCCCGCGCGGAAGCCCGCCGCACCCCCCTGTGGCTGGCCATCGTCGCCGCGAGCGTGCCGATGTTCATGGTCGCCCTGGACAACCTGGTCGTCTCCACGACCCTGCACACCCTCGCCGTCGACCTGAAGGCGAGCACGCAGGAACTGCAGTGGTTCGTCAACGCGTACGTCCTCGGTTTCGCCTGTCTGCTGATGACCGGCGCGGCGCTGGGTGACCGGTTCGGGCGGCGGCGGGTGTTCGTCGCCGGGATCGCGCTGTTCACGCTGGCCTCGGCCGGGTGCGGACTCGCGGGCGGCAGCGGGCAGTTGATCGCGTTCCGGGCCGTCCAGGGGTTCGGGGCGGCGGCCGTGATGCCGTTGTCGCTGACCTTGCTGTCGCAGGCGGTGCCGGACCGGCTGCGGGGGCCGGCGCTCGGGGTGTGGTCGGGGGTGAGCGGGCTCGCCGTCGCGATGGGGCCCGTCGTGGGCGGGGCCGTGGTCGAGGGGCTGGACTGGCGGTGGATCTTCTGGGTCAACGTGCCGGTGTGCGTCGTCGCGATCCCGCTCGTGTACCTCGCGCTGCGCGAGAGCAGGCTGCCGGGGACCCGGCTCGACCTGGGCGGGATGGTGCTCGCGGCGGCCGGGCTGTGCGCGCTGGTGTGGGGGATCGTGCGCGGCGAGCCGGACGGCTGGACGTCGGTGACGGTGCTGGGCTCGTTCGCGGCGGCTGCCGTCCTGCTCGCGGCGTTCGTCGCGTGGGAGGCGAGGGCGCCACAGCCGATGCTGCCGCTGCCGTTCTACCGGGTGCGGGCGTTCACGCTGGCCAACGTCGTCTCGGCGGCGATGTACTTCGGGGTGTTCGGCTCGCTCTTCCTGCTCGCGCAGTACCTCCAGATCGCGCCGCCGCGCACGCCGCTGGAGGCGGGGGTGCGGACGCTGCCGTGGACGCTGATGCCGATGGCCGTGGCGCCGGTCGCGGGACTGCTCGTCGACCGGGTCGGGGGCGGGCGGCTGATGGCGCTCGGGCTGTTCCTGCAAGGGGTGGGGCTCGGCTGGATCGGCCTCGTCGCCGGGACGGACACGCCGTACCCGGCGCTCGTGGCGCCGATGGTGGTGGCCGGGACCGGGATGGGGCTGGTGTTCGCGCCGACGGCGGCCGTGGTGCTCGGGTCGGTGGAGAAGGAGTTCGCGGGGAAGGCGTCGGGGGCGAACAGCACGGTCCGGGAGGTGGGGGGCGCGCTCGGGATCGCCGTCCTCGGCACGGTGTTCGTGGCGTACGGGGACACGGGGAGCCCGGAGGGGTTCGTGGCGGGG
>DATCQX010001010.1:0-9832 GCA_036569285.1 Streptomyces sp. | reverse complement strand
TGACCGCAGAGAAGATGATCGAGATCACGGCCGCTCTGAAGATGGTCGAAGAGCTGCTGTACGAGTTCGACGCCGTTGTGACCGTGCCGGTGTCGGTGGCCGACGACCCGGATGCCCTGATGGAGTACCTGGCCGCTCACGGGGAACTGTGGGCCGATCAGGTGCACGGCAGCGACGGCGAGACCGTCGAAGTAGGCGAGAGCCCGCGCTCCCAGGGGAAGTGGATCAAAGTGCTCTCGCTGGGCACGCCGTAAGACACGGAATCCCTGTTTTGTGGCCCGCTCCTCCAACGGGAGCGGGCCGTGTTCTGCCGCGCCGACGCGTCGTGGATTGAGCGGGGCGGCGAGAAGCGGCGGACACCGGACTCCACTGACGCACCGGACTACCGGCGGCGACTGCTGCCCCCGTTCAACTCCCCACGCCCGCTCAGCCGGAAGGAGGCAGGCATGCCCGTGATCCCCGTTACCGCATCCGAAGAGACCCGCGACCGCTACGTCCGCAACATCATCGACACGTGGCATGCCGCCACGGCGGACCAGCTCCAGCGCGGGCGCACCTGGTACCGCACCGCCCATGACCTCGCGTCGATGATCAGTGAGGGCGACGCCCGCGCCGGCGCCGGAGTGATCGCCGCACTCTCGGCGAACAAGTCCTGGTCACAGAACCGGCGTTTGGCGTGCCGTGCCTACGAAACAGGGTTACCCATCGGTCATGTCCGGGATGCGCTCACGAATGTCACCCGGATCATGTCCGGCGAGGACCCCGTCGACGTCCTGCCCATGGACCGCAAGACCGGCGCCTTCTTCCGCTGTATCGCCGACCCGTGCGACCCGGACGCGGTCGTTATCGACCGCCACGCCCACGACATCGCCGTCGGCGAGATCTATGGCAGCCGCGAACGCGGCCTGGGAAACGCCCGCCGGTACGCCCTGCTGGCCCACTGCTACCGCGAAGCGGCCCTGCGGCTGGGTGAGTTGCCCAGCACGGTGCAGTCCGTGACCTGGGTCGTGCACACCGAACGCATCGCGGGCACGGGAACCCGTCCGCCCCGCCGGTGAAAAACCTCCCTTTTCTTGCTGGAGATCGGTAATCGGGGGTTTCCGTGCCCCGTATTTGAGTGAGCCCCCTTACGGCGTGCCTTGCTTTAAGGGGGATTTAAGCCCCCGGGCAGTTCTGTTCTCCTCCGTCCGGCGAGAGAACTGCCCGGGCCTGCCCCCGGTTGTGTAGCTCAGTCGGTAGAGCGCCGGTCTTATAAGCCGTGAGGTCGCGGGTTCGAGCCCCGCCGCAACCACCCCTTCTCCATTCCCCGGAACATTGAAATGACCCTCCACGTAGTGCAGTTCTCCGGAGGGATCGGCAGCTGGGCCACCGCGCGACGCGTCGCCGCCGAACACGGCACCCGTGATCTCGTCCTGCTGTTCGCCGACACCCTCGCCGAAGACCCGGACCTCCACCGCTTCCTGCACGACGCGGCGGAGCGGATCGGTGTCCCGGTCACCCGCGTCAGTGAAGGGCACACGCCCTTCGAGATCTTCCGGCACAAGCGCTTCCTCGGGAACTCCCGCATCGCGCCCTGCTCGGAATTCCTGAAGCAACGCCCCTGCCGCGCCTGGCTGGAGACCCATGCCGACCCCGCCGACACGGTGCTCTACATCGGCATCGACTGGTCGGAGCAGCGCCGCGCACCCGCGATCGAACACGGCTGGGCGCCCTGGACGGTCTCCTTCCCGCTATGCGATCCGCCGTACCTGACGAAAGGCCAGATGATCGCCGAAGCCCGCACCGCCGGGATCGAACCGCCCCGGCTGTACGGCCTCGGGTTCGGACACAACAACTGCGGCGGACTGTGCGTGCGCGGCGGACACCGGCACTGGGCCCACGTCCTGGACGTCTTCCCCGACCGGTACGCCCACGCCGAACGCCAGGAACAGCAACTGCGCGCCGAACTCGGCGACGTGGCGATCCTGCGCGACCGCACCGGCGGCACCTCACGCCCCCTCACCCTGACCGAATTCCGCGAACGCCAAGAAGCCACGCGGAAAAAGACGAAAGAAACAGAGGAACCATGAGCAATGATCAGAGAAAGGTGATGCAGTGGACGGTCGTCCACCAGAAACGTGCCGAAGTGCGTCCCGGTGTTTTCGAGGGTGTTTTCCTCGGCGTCGACGGAATCCACTGGGTGGTTGGGCGGATGTACACGGGCCGTTCCCTGGCCGACGGATTCGACGCGAACGGCGAGTGGTGGTACTCCCACTACTACATATCGCCCGAGCGATCCGCCGTCCGCAACATGCTCCACGCCGTTGCCGCCTACACCAAGGTGGCGGGCGACGCCGAGGTACGGGACGCCGCCTTCGACCAGAACGTGGCAGAGACCGTCGACCGGTACCTGGCCGCGCTGATCCCGCTGGACGGCGTGCCGGACATGGCGGCGGGCTGGGAACAGACCGGCGCCGCGTCCGTGAACGCGCTCGGCGCCCACACCTCTCTGCTGCCCGCCGCCCAGGCGAAGCGTGAGCTGCTGGGCTACCTGCGCCGTACCGCGCCCGACACGGCCGTCTGCCGGAACGGGCAGGGCGTGAGCCTCGACGAGGCGTACCAGCTGGTGATCGGCGCGCGCGAGCCGGTGCGGTTCGAAGTGGGCCGCAACACCTACTGGCTCACCCACACGGAGAGGAGAGGAGAGGAAGCATGACCGACCCCGTCGAGATCTACGAATGCATCAAGACCGGCTGCACGGCCCCGCCCACGCATGTGCTGCGGACGGACCGGCTGACGACCGTCCTGGAGATGTGCGACGACCACATCGGGTGGGCGGTGAAGTTCTTCATGATCATGCACCACCGGAAGGTCGAGCCGTTCGCGGTCGCCCTCATTGCTTCCCGCCAGGAAGTCCGCACGGCCGTGCCCGTGATCAAGGCCGATCTCCTGCACGAGGCAGCCGAGCGGATCGAGACCCGTGTCACCGTGCGGAACCGGAGCGAGGAGAACACCCGGGCCCGTGTCATCGACGTGGTGCGGGAGATGGCCGGGGAGGCGACGGCATGACGGACGACAACTACTGGCTCGGCCACCTGCACGGATACACGTACGACGACACGACCGGCAAGGTCCTGCTCGATTCGATGATCGACGAGCCCGGACCCCACCACCGGTGGAGCGTGTGCGTCCTGTTGACGAGGACCGAGCAAGAGCACCTTGCCGCTTTCCTCCTCGCTCGCATCTTCAGCGGACCGGACACGAAGAAGAAGGAGCCGAACGATGACGCATGACGTCAACACCGCCTTCGCCCAGGAGAAGACGGACCAAATCGATGCCGCGCGAGTCGAGGCCCGAGCGTTCCAGGACCGCATCGACCGGGGCGAGATCGCACCGGCCGGCGGCGACCGCTACCGGGTCCTCACCGGCTGGGACGCGGGCGAAACCTTCACCGCACGGCGGAACACCGCAGGCCAGGTCGAGGAGATCCTCGCCCAGCACGGCCTGGACACCACCACCGGCACCGCCGCCCTCTACACCACGACCCCGGCCTGGCACGGCCTGGGCACCGTGATCCCCGGCGGGACCGAAGACATCGACGAAGTCCTGAAACTCGCCCGGATCGACTGGCAGGTCGTCAAGAAGCCTGCGCTGTTCGAGTGGGACGACGGTGTACGCACCGCCGAGGGCCGCCACGTCACGGTCCGCTCCGACACCGGCCAGGCCCTGGGCACCGTGGGCGACCGCTACCAGGTCTTCCAGAACGGGCGGATCTTCCGCTTCCTCCAGGACCTCGTGGACCAGCATGACGCGGTCTGGGAGTCGGCCGGTGCCCTGCGCGGGGGCCGCCGGGTCTTCGTGACCATGCGGATGCCCGAGTCGATCGTGATCGACCGGGGCGGCCTCGACGACGAGATCGTCCTCTACCTCGCCGCGATGAACTCCCACGACGGCACCTCCGCGGCCGAGTCGGTCGTCACCCCGTGGCGGATCGCCTGCGGCAATACCGAACGCTTCGCCAGCCGCGACGCCGTCCACCGCTGGGGCATCCGCCACACCCGCCACGGCCTGACCACCGTGGACGAGGCCCGCCGCACCCTCGGCCTGACCCTCGCCTACGCGAAAGCGTGGGAAGCCGAGGAGAACCGGCTCGTGGCGACGGACCTGCTGATCGACGACTTCCACGAACTGATCGACAGCCTGTGGACGGTCGACGACGACGCCACCACCGCGGTGAAGGCATCCGCCCAGGCCAGGCACGACCACCTCGACGGCATGTTCCGCGACCGCGCCCGCCACCTCGGCCGCACCGCGTACACGGCCGAACGCACCGTCACCGACTACTTCGACCACCACCTCCCCGTCGTCCCCCGCAACCTCGGCGACGACCTCGCCCGTGCCCGACGCGCCCTGGAAGGCGGCACCGACGACCTGAAGACCAAGGCCCACCAGCACCTGCTCCTGCGCACACGCTGACACGGCCTCCGTACGCGAGGGCGTTCCCTGCCGGGGAGCGCCCCGCCTCTCATTCATGAACCGAACCTCCAGGAAAGACAAGGGAATTCACCATGCACACCTACACCTTCGTCCTCGACCAGCCCCACCGCGAAGACCTCGACGGACCCCGGTACGTGGTCGCCGACGGCGACACCGTCGAGGACGCCGAGATACGCGCCCGCGACCACCTGAGGAAGACCGCCGGGGCCGTGCACGGCTTCCGCCGCACGCTCATCTTCGATGGCACCCCACTCACGCCTCCCGGCCTCGACGGCGGAACGTGGACCGACGCCCGCCCACAGCCCACGTCCTGACCGACCGGACTATCAGGATTGGCATGTCCATGAAATGTCCTGTGGAGGGCTGCGGGAGTACTGACCTTGCCGTCTGCGCGAGCTTGTACCTGAACCTAGGCGTGGACGCCGGCGGCAAGCAGACGGTTGCCGTCGAGAACGTCCCTTTCGACGAGATCGACCTCGCGTGCCGCGCCTGCGGCAGTCCGGTGCACGACGACGAGGACGCGACGTATGCCGAAACGGCCCGCCGTCTGATCCTTGACCTGCTCAGCAAAGGAGCACGCACCGACGAGCAGGACCGGAATACGCCGGGCACGGACGCGGGCAGTTGCACGGACTGCGGCAAGCCGCTGATCTGGGACCGCACCGGGGCCCGCGTCCACGACGAATGGGGCGAGTACCTCTGCCCCGTCACCCACAAGGTCCACCGGACTGCCCAGGGCAACGCGTAACCGACCTGGCCGGGCCTTCCCCTCAGACGCCGGTGGCGGCTTTTCTGCATTCCCCGCCACCGGCCCCCGCCCCCCTCACGCGGCAAGGGGGGGGCGGAACAGCCCTCTCCCGGACGCCTCCACCCGGGAGAGGGCCCCGCGACCGCTCAGCCATTCCCCGCCCCCCCGAGAGACGCACGGCGACCGACACTGACGCCCGACGCGATCAGGCCCGCTTCACCCAGGACGGCTGGACCTTCCACCTGGCCTACCCCTCCGGCCTGTGCGCCCGCCTTACCCCCACCGGCCTGGACGGCCAACTCGTCGACCAGGCCCTCCGCGTCGTCATACAGCAACCCGGCTGGGACGACTTGGACACCGCCATGGAACTCGCCCAACGCGCTCTAAAGACAGCAGGACTGCGATGAACCCTCACCCCACACAACACCCTCTCCCGCCAAGGAGTATCACCATGCGGACCTACGCCTTCGTCCTCGACCAGCCTGGGCATCAGGACTTGGACGGCCCCCACTATGTCGTCTCCCAGGGCGACACCCTCCAGGATGCCGAGGTACAAGCTCGCGACCACCTCCAGAAGACGACCGGCACCCTCCACGGCTTCCGCCGCGTTCTGGTCTGCGGCGGCGCACCCCTGACCCGGCCCGACGCTGACAGCGGGACCTGGCACGACGCCCGCCCACGGCCGAGCTCCTGACCGGAAAGCACACGTTCATGCGGTGCACGACACCAGGCTGCGAAGGTACCGGCTTCGTCGCCTCCACAACCGCCTACCTCACGATCGGCCCCGGTACCGGCCCGGCGGGCGAACCCACGGCTGAGATCGCGGGCCTCGCCTGCGAGGAGATCGAATTCGCCTGCCGGACCTGCGGCCGACCGGTGGACGACGCCACCGACTGCGCGTACGACACGGCCGTCCGTAGCCTGATCAGCGAACTCCTCCGTGAACTCGGCCTCCCCCTCACCCGGATCACCACCCGGACCAGACCCGAGCCTGCCGACCCGGTGAGACCTGAACCCGGATCACCGGCGGGATCGTGCGTCGACTGCGGCAAACCACTGTTCTGGAACCGCACCGCCGACCGGGTCCACAACAAGTGGGGCAACTACATCTGCACCGTCACCCACCGAGTCCACCGGATCGGAAACGACCCCACGCAGTAGCCGCCCCGCCCCCACCGAACTCCGGTGGCGCCTTGGTCTGCATTCCACGCCACCGGACCCCGCCCCCCTCTCACGCGTCACGGGGGGGCGGAGCAGCCCTCTCCCGGACCCCTCCATCCGGGAGAGGGCCCTCGACCACTCATCAATTCACCATCCCTCCAGAGACGCACGATGACCGACACCGACCCCTACCTCCGCCGCCTACGGGAGACCATCGCTCGGCACGGCCACGCCGTGCAGTACGTCTACGGCGACCTGTACCTCGGCCTGCGCCCCTTCGCCTACACCGTCGGACTGCACACCCGCCCCGACTGCGACTACGAACTCGCCGTCACCGGACTGGAACCCCACACCTCGGCCTTCCTGCTCAACACCCTCGCCGACGTCCTCACCTTCAACCAGCTCACCCCCACCGACGGACTGGAGATCGACGGGATCCTCCCCGACGGGCTCACCCTCCACCTGCGCCCGGTCGACCACCCCGAACACCTCGGCCTCATCCAGGCCGTCTACGGCACCACCCCACCGGTCTGGCAGGCCGTGGTGACGGGCAGCGCGCACACCCCACCGTCCAACCTGCTCCTGTGACCGGCCGCCCCCCGCCAACCCGCCGCTCCTTCAAGGAAGGAGACCGATGACACCATTCACCCTGAACGAGAAGAAGGCGTACGACTGGCTGTTCGAACTTGTGGTCTCCTGGGAGATCGCCCTGTCCTTCGACGAGGACTGGGACGAGACCCTGCCGGCGATCGACCCGGACTGGAGCCCCCAGGAACTCGGCGAGACAGACACGGCCCACCACCTGGTCCACGCGGCACAGCAGAACGCAATGATCACCACCACACTGGATGCGCTCCTCACCTTCGAAGCCATCGGCAGCGGGCCCGAAGGCGTCTTCTACTGGTTCCTGGACATCCGCGAACCCACCCCCCTCCGGCTCGCCACCCTCGCCGAAAGCATCAGCCGGCTCGGCAACCCCGAGGCGCACGGCATCACTGCGGCCCTGGCGGTCCTGCGCGATGCCGTCGAGGCCGCTAACCTCCTCGCACAGCAACTGTCCGACCACATCACGGCCAGGACGACGCCGGACGACGACACCTGAGCCGCGCACCGGACGACTCCGGACGCCCGGTACCCGGTGCGCGGTGACGCCAACGAGGCTGGAGGCCAGCGGTGCAGATCGACCTGAGCGCGGCACGGGAAACGGTGCGTCAACTCGCCGAACGCCTCGAAGAACTCGACGGCACGGACATCGACGAAACCCCCACCCGCGCAGGCTCCCGCCACCGCACGGAGATCAGCCGCAACCTCCAGTACCTCGCCCACCTCGGCACCAAGACCTCCGTCGAAGTCATGGACGTCTTCTACGCCTTCAGGAAATGGGACGCCGAAGGCCCCACCGGCAGACGAGCTCCCCAGTGAACGAAGCCACCGCCGACCTCCTGCGCGACGCCACCCGCAGACTGGAACGCGCGATCCTCGAACGCGACTGCCCGGCCATCGCCGCGCTCCAGGGGGAACGCAAACTCCTCCTCTCCGACTACGACTACCTCCGGGACCCCGAGACGGCCCGCTCCTTCGAGGAGCGTGCGGCGGCCAAGGCCCGCGAGATCGACGCCGTCCGCGCCGCCCTCGTCGTTCCACAGGTCTGGCTCTGGGGCCCGGACACCATCTACAGCCGGGCCGTCGCCAACCTTCCCCTGCGCGAAGGCGAACAGGAACTCATCGCCTGGACCGTCTTCGACCTCCACGACGGAGTCGACTACGGCTACCTCCCCTACACCCGCCGCCCCAACGGCACCCCCATCTTCGACACCGACCACACCGTGATCAACACCCCGACCCAGCCGTACGACAACTACCCTGGACTGCACCTGCTGCGGAACCTGACACAGGAGCAGTGACCCGCACCCCACCCAGCCGAGGCCGCCGGTTCCCGGCAGACGAGCGGGAACTCGTCGCCCCCGAGAGTCGGCAGCTCTGGTACTCCCTTTGCGTGCTGGTGCCACAGAATGCGGGCCACATGGTCGGTGCCGTGATCGTCACGATGCCGGGAGGGCGTGTCCCATCCCGTACGCGGACGCAGTACCGCGGCTTGCGTCCATCCGACCACACGCAGGCTTGCTCCGGATTCGCTGTCCTGGGTGTAGGTGACGGCCCGGCGGAATCCCATTCGGGAGGCGGCGCCCCATGCGGCCCCGTACAGGGCACTGCACGCGTTCGGGGTTCCGTCCGTGGCGACGCGGGTCACCTCGATGGTTAGGCGGTTGTCGAGGACACGGCTGGGGCGGCCGATGATGGCCACCCCGCACAGGGTGCCGTCGGGGCGCTGGACGCCGATGCTGAACCGGTGCCCCTGCGGTCTCTTGTGGTGACGGTGGAGCAGGTCGACGACCGCGCAGGCTTCGCGGAACGTCAGCGGGACGATCGTCAACCGCTCCTGCCTGCCCGGCACTGGCATCACGCTCCTCTCGAACTCGTCGGTCTGGTTGCTCCCGCGTAGTCGTCCCCCGGGTACCGGTACGGCTCGATCCGGATCGGGACATGGCGGCGGGGTGCGTTGATCATCTGTCCGCCGCCGATGTAGAGACCGACGTGGTGGACGGCGCCGGGGTTGCCGTAGAAGACGAGGTCTCCTGGGCGGAGTTGCTCACCTGCGGGGAGGCGGGGTCCGTGGTCGTACTGAGTCTGCGCGGTGCGCGGCAGGGCGATTCCTGCGGCGGCGTACGCGGCTGTCGTCAGCCCTGAGCAGTCGAAGCCGGCGTCGCCCGCGGCGGGGCCGTCGCCTCCCCATTCGTAGGGGAGCCCGAGCTGCCCCTGGGCGTAATTGATCGCCTCCAGGGCGGCGGTGCTGGGGGTGCTGTCCGTGCCGAAGGCCGTGCCGCCGTCGTAGCTCTGGGCCTGGGCGAGGACTTGGGAGACGTAGGTGTCGGAGTGGTTGTAGGCCCGGACGGCGTGCGGGATGTTCGCGCCGCCTCGGGCGCCGGAGTCGCAGAGGTATGCGGCGGCGGTGTAGACCGCGTCGCGGGCGTCGTAGGGCGAGGCTGACGTGCTGCCCGGCACCGGATGCCGGGCGACGACGGATCGGAATGTGGCCGGCAGGAACTGCATGGGCCCTTGCGCCCCGGCGTAGTTGCTGCCGCTGGTGACCCCGGGGAGGGCGGAGCGCCCGTGGTCGGACTCGACTTTGCCGATGGCGGCGAGGACGGTCCAGGGCAGGCCGGGGCAGGTGGTGGCGGCGTCCATGTAGAGGGTGAGGTAGCCGGTGGGGATGTCGGTGAGGGCGCTGGCGCTGGGCTGGCTGCGGTTGCCGACGAACGCGGAGAGCATGCCGCCGGCGCCCGCTGCGGCCAGTACTGCGATCAGGAGCAGGCCCGCGAGGAGGGCGGCGGCTGTTTTGCCCATGGCGGTGTCACCGCCGGGGGCGGCGGGGGGTAGGCAGGGGGG
>DATCQX010001009.1:0-4969 GCA_036569285.1 Streptomyces sp. | reverse complement strand
CGAGGCGCTGGCCGGGATCGGCCGCGCGGTCGCGTAGAGCACGGGTGCCCGGCCGGCCGGGGGCCGGCCGGGCACCCGACCGGCTCAGAGGGAGAGCTGCTGACCGGGGTAGATCAGGTTGGCGTCCTCGACGATGCCCTTGTTCAGGTCGAACAGCTTCTTCCAGCCGCCCTTGACCTTGTGCTCGGCGGCGATGGAGCTGAGCGTGTCGCCCTTGACGACCTTGTACTCGCCGTCGCCCTTCTTGACCTTCTTGCCGGTCGGCGTGGTGACGGTCTTGGACGGCGTCGACTTCGGCGCGCTCGGCTTGGGCGCGGCCTGGCGCTGGGTGGAGCGCGAGGAGGCGGGCGTCTCGGTACGGCCGCTGCTCGAACCGCCGGACGACGAGGACGAACCGCCGCTGTAGGACGCGCCGGACAGGCCCACACCGCAGCTCGGCCAGGCGCCCTTGCCCTGCGAGGCGAGGACCTTCTCGGCTATCTGGATCTGCTGCGACTTGCTGGCCTGGTTGGCGGTCGCGGCGTACGCGGTGCCGCCGTACGCGGCCCAGGTCGAGGCGGAGAACTGGAGCCCGCCGTAGTACCCGTTGCCGGTGTTGATGGACCAGTTGCCACCGGACTCGCACTGCGCGACGGCGTCCCACTCGGAGGCGGTGGCGGCGGAGGCGTTGCCCGCGGCGGCCATCAGGGGGGCGGCGACGGCGACACCGGTGACACCGGCGAGCGCGACGACACGGGTGGCCTTGGACGGGCGGCGGTGCTTGCCCTTGCCGGAAAACAGCATGCTTCGATCCCCTCACCGACGCCTGCGAGGTGAGCTGTCGGGTTAGGGCCGGTTGAGTTGCCCTGTCACTTCCGTGACTTCACCCCAAGCCGGTTCCGGTGGCCCCAACCACCGTCCCCAGCACTTACCTTGGGTCCCCCGCTCCTGCCCACGGCGCTTGCGCGACGACTGTTCCCGAGGGCCGCCGGCAGGATTCGGCGTGTGCGGCGATCGGGGCTCGGGTTGCCGAGCGGTCACGACCGTAGACATGCGCTGAGCGGATTTTCAAAGACGATCAGGGCTTCTGAGACTCATCCCACACTTTCGCCAAAACGGACATTAGCCACGAACCAGGTCGTCGAACTGCCGTGATTCCGCCCGCTTTTACGCCTTTGCGGACACCGCCCCACCCGTCGCTCATTCACCGAGAGACAGCGTCTGACCGGGGACGATGGCGCTCGGGTCGGGCCCGATGAGCTTCTCGTTCGCGGCGTAGAGGCCACGCCATCCGCCGTCAAGCTCAAGGGAGTCGGCGATCGAGGTGAGCGTGTCCCCGTTCCGCACGGTGTACGACGACAGTTCGTCCGCACTCGCACCACGATGCCGCCCGGTGCCGGCACCCGTGGAGAGCGTCGAGACCCCCTCGCTCGCGACCGGCGCGCTCGCGGCAGCGGCGGCGACCCCGCCGACCGCCCCCGCACCCGTGTCGACGAGGCTCCAAGACCCGGCACTCTGCACGGGTTTGTCCGACTCGTCCACCTTCGACGGTGCTGTGGGTGCGCTGTCAGCCCCCTGTGGACCGTCCGGCACGATCCGCCCGCCGGCCTCATCACCGGGCTCGGGGGAGGGTGACGGCTTCACGGGGGTCGCGGCGGCGGCAGGAGGCGTGACCGAGGACGGCGCGGACGACGACGGTGCGGACGGCGACGGCGACGCGGGCGAGGGCGTCGGCGAGGAGCCGGTGCCCTTACCGTCGTCCGTAGCGGAACCGCCCGTCGAGCCCGCCCCCTTGGCCGGGTCGGATACTCCAGAGTTACCGGGCTTGCCGGTCGTTCCGGACGTCCCGGTGGCCGCACCGGAGCCCGTAGTACCCGTAGTACCCGCGCCGCCCTCCTTGCCGCTCTCCTTCGTCAGCCCCGAAGTGAGCGCGCAGACGGGCCAGACGCCCGGACCCTGGTCGGCGAGGATCTTCTGCCCGATCGCGATCTGCTCGCCGCGGGAGGCGAGGTCGGGGCGCTCGGCGTAGGTGAGGCCGCCGTACTTCTTCCAGTCCTCAAGTTTGATGTGCAGTCCGCCGAACTGGCCGGAGCCCGTGTTCTCGTCCCAGGCGTTGTCCGTCTCGCAGCCGGCCACCTTGTCCCAGACGGTCGTCCCCTCCACCCCGACCGGGTTGTCCGCCGCGCTCGCGCCGCTCGCGCCGAGCAGCGGGATGGCGATCGCGGAGCCGGTCACACCGGCGGCGACGAGGAGTGCCGGAGCCTGGCGGGGGCGACGGTGACGGCCGTTCCCGGAGAGCATGCGGACGCCTTTCTCACGACGACAGAGGCCGACGGCACGAGCCGCCGCGGCGCGGCGTGGGGGCCGCTCCGGCTTGCGAACGTATCGGCATCCGATCACCTGTCACAAGTTCATGCCGCGTGGATCACGTGAAGATCACAGTCTTGACGGCGTGTCAGCTTTACTCGATTGGCCGAGATGTGAAGTTGACCGGCAGCGTCCGCAGCCCGCGCATGATGAGCCCGCCGCGCCATCTCAACTCGTCCGGCTGGACGGCGAGTTGAAGGTCCGGCAACCGCGTGAGCAGGGACGCGAGCGCCGTCTGCCCCTCCAGGCGGGCCAGCGGGGCGCCGAGGCAGTAGTGGATTCCGTGGCCGTACCCGAGGTGTTGGTTGTCGCGCCGGGAGAGGTCCAGCGTGTCCGGATCCGTGAATCTCTCCGGGTCCCGGTCCGCGGCGGCGAGGACGACCAACACCGGGTCGCCGGGGGCGATGTGCTGTCCGCCGAGGGTGAGGGGGGCGGTCGCGAACCGCCAAGTCGCCAGTTCCACGGGGCCGTCGTAGCGGAGGAGTTCCTCGACGCCGGTCTCCAGAAGGGAACGGTCGTTGTTCTGAAGGGACTTCTGGAGGAGTTCGCGCTGGTCCGGGTGGGTGAGGAGGGCGAGGGTGCCGTTGCCGATGAGATTGACGGTCGTCTCGAAGCCCGCGAACAGCAGGATGAACGCCATCGCCGCCGCCTCGTTCTCTGTGAGGTGCTCGCCGTGGTCCGAGGCGCGGATCAGGCCGGAGATGAGGTCGTCGCCGAGGTCGCCGCGTTTGCGGTGGATGAGGTCGAGGAGATAGGCGCGCATCTTCTTGACCGACCTCGCGACACCGCCCCGCGGCCCGCCGCCGTGTCGGATCATCATCCCCGCCCAGTCCCGGAAGTCGTCCTGGTCCTCGCGAGGTACGCCGAGCAGGTCACAGATCGCATAGATAGGGAGGGGGAAGGCGAAGTCGTGGATGAGATCGGCCTCGCCCTTCTCGGCGAACCGGTCGATGAGGTCGTCCGTCAACTCCTGCACTCTGGGCGCGAATTCGGCCACCCTGCGCGGGGTGAACGCCTTGCTGACCAGCCGCCTCAGCCGGGTGTGGTCCGGCGGGTCGATGTTCAGCAGGTGCGTCATCAACTCGGCCTTACGCTCACCGGGGATACCCGTCTTCCCCTTCGCGTGCGCCGGTTCGTCATGATTTGCCGGGTTCTTGGAGAGGCGGGCATCCGCGAGGGCCTGCTTGGCGTCCGCGTACCGGGTGACCAGCCATGCCTCGACCCCGCTGGGGAGCGTCGTCCGGTGCACCGGGGCGTGCTCGCGGAGCCAGGCGTACGCCGGGTAGGGGTTGGTGGCGAACTCCCAGGTGAAGAGGGTGGGAGGGGTGGGCGCCGAGTGGCTGGTGTTGCTGCTGGTCACTCCTCGACGGTATCCCGTTTCTGCCGCAGCGCCTCAGCGCGGGCTCGGGCGAAGGAATCGCCGCACGCGGCGGCTTCGTCGTACCGCGCGAGCGCCTCCGCCGTCCGCCCCGTCTTCTCCAGAACGACGCCGAGGTGCGCGAGGTCCTGCGGGTCCTTGCTACGGCGGAAGTACTCTTCGGCGTCGCCGAGGCTCTGCGGGTCGGCGTGAATGTCGTCCCGCATACGGACGGCCCTGTCGTCGCCGTCGTGGACCGCTCGCTCCAGGTAGGTCTGGGCGGTCTCGGTCTCGCCGCGCAGGAAGTGGTAGACGGCGAGGCTGCGGGCGGTGGGGACGTCCTCGTCGCGGCGGAGGTGGTACTGGGCGGCGCGGGAGGCGTCGGCGAGGCGGAGGTCTAGTTCGCCGAGGAGGTGGGGGGCTTTTTTGTCGCCGGTCTCGGCGGCTTTGGTGAGGGCTTGGTCGGCGAGGGCGAGGTGGGCTTCGGCGAGGAGGCGGTGGGCTGTGGGGGTGGGGGTGCGGTCGGTGGCGGTGCGGAGGTAAGGGAGAGCCTGGTCGGAGGCGCCTCGGCTGAGGAGGAGCCGGCCGACCTGTTCCGCGAGCTGGTGCATACCGCCGTCCGCCGCCTTGCGGTACCAGTGCAGCGCCGTCTCCTGGTCGCCGTCCGCCTCCTTGATGACGCCCAGCATGTACATGGCCCATTGCTCCCCGGCCTCTGCGAGGGGGGTGAAGTGGGCTCGGGCGGTGGTGCGGACGGCGTGCTGGGCTTCGCCTGTGGTGGAGTCCAGGGCGAGGAGCCAGGTGTTCATCGGCACGAAGTCCGGCGGATCCCGTAGGGCGTCGGCGATGAGGGAGCCGTAGGGGCGGCAGGTGTCGTCGGGGCCTTTGAGGAGGAGGCCGGTGATGTCGTACACCGGGGTGAACACCTTGTCCCACGCGTCTTCGTGGACGGGCGCGCGGTAGTAGTGGGGGCACGCCTCCGTCACCAGGTCCAGCGGGATGCCGTCCCGCAGGCCGCACCGGACGAGGTCGAGCGCCGTGAGCAGGAGGCCCTGGTGAGGGCGACAACCGCTCCCCGCACCGGACGCCCTGCGGACCGTCTCCGCGAACAAGGGGGCCAGCGCAAGGTACTGCGTGACGCCAGTGTCCCCCTTCCACTCCAGCGCCTCCACCAGCCGCGGATCCACACTCTCCCCCGCGCGCAGCAGCTCCGTCTCACTCCACGCCCTGCTGAGCCGTTCCACCCTCGCAAGGGCGAGGACTCGG
>DATCQX010001008.1:0-3001 GCA_036569285.1 Streptomyces sp. | reverse complement strand
GCGGGTTCGGACGAGGCCGAGGACGGGGTCGAGGCGGAGTGTGTGTCGGCCGGTGTGGAGGGGGTGGATCTGGCCGTCGGGGGTGACGGGGTGGGGGAGCAGGCGGAGTTCTCGGGCGGCGGGTGTGTGTTTCCAGCTGGTGGGCGGAAGGGTGTCGGGGGTGGTGGGCAGGTAGTGCGTGGGGGCGGTGAGGCTCAGGCGCAGGAGGTGGGTGACGGTGGTGCGGGGGAGGCGTTTTCCGTTGGGGTGGGGGAGGAGTTGGGTGAGGTTGGGGTCGAGCCAGTGGGTGCCGTCGTCGGTGACGTAGACGGGCAGCAGGCGGGTGGAGTCGGCGCCGAGGCGGGTGGTGAGGAGGGCGGGGTCGGTGTCGCGGTCGGTGAGGGTGTGGAGGTCGGTGACGGTGTCGGGTGCGGGTATCGCGGCGGTGTCGGCGGCTGCGCTCTGTTCGGCGTTGCGGGCGGCGCGGTGGTGGTCGTCGGCCAGGGCCTGGTCGGCGAGGTCGTTCATGTCGGTGTAGACGGTCTCGATCATCGCGGTGACGTCCTGCGGTATCGCGATGGATGTGCCGGCGCGTTCGGTGAGGAGGTCGCGGGTGCGGCGTAGCAGTGCGGTGTCGTAGACCTTCGTCCATGCGGGCGGGGGGAAGGGGCTGGTGGGGGTGAGGACGGCCAGGCGGGGGGCGGATGCCCAGTGGGGGCGGGTGCCCCGGGTGCCGAGGGCGTGGCGGTGTCCGCGTCCCGCGCGCTGCAGGAGCTGGGCGAGGGGGGCGAGGTCGCTGGCGACGAGGTCGAAGTCGACGTCGAGGGACTGCTCGGCGATCTGGGTCGACACGACGATCCAGGGTTCGGTGGGGCGTGGGCTGTCGGGGCCCAGGAGAGTGGTCACGGTCTCGGTGATCTCCTCGCGCTGCCACAGGGGCATCCGGGCGTGCAGGAGCAGCAGGTTGGGCCGCCGCGAGCCGCTGTGCCGGGTGAGGGCGAGGTAGGTGCCCTGGGCGTCGGCCACGGTGTTGCACACCACCAGGACGCATCCGGGGTCCTGGCCGGCGTCGTAGACGGGCGCGACCACGGCCTGCAGCCGTTCCTGCCGGGTGGCGGACGGCGTGCTGCCGTAGGGGATCAGGTCGACGGTCAGCTGGTGCGCGCGGCTGCTGGGGATCGTTCCCGACGCAGTGACCGTCCCGGCGCCGGCGAACACCCATCCCGGATAGGCGGGCCGGACGTCGGGAAGGTCGCGGTGCCCGCCGCCGTGGAGGTAGGCGTGGACCAGGCGCCGCGCCAGGCTCTGCGAGAGCGTCGCCGACAGCAGGACGACCGGGACGCGCAGGTGCCCCAGCCATTCCAGCAGCCGTACCGTCAGCGCGTGACCGTAGGCGTCGTAGGCGTGGGCCTCGTCGATGACGACCGTCTTGCCCGACAGGCCCAGCCAGCGCAGCACGTTGAACCGCATCGGCAGACACGCCATCGCCGCTTGGTCCCACGTCCCCACCGCGACCGCGGCCAGCAGCCCCAGATGACGCCGCCGCACGAAGTCCCCCACCGCCGTCACCGCCCCCTCCGCCTCGGTCACCGTCTCCGGCCGGTCCGCGTCGTACTCCTCGTTCAGCCCCGCCAGCCCGTGCAGCAGCGCCACCGGAACCCCGCCCACCGCCTGCGCGGCGGTGTAGGAGCGGATCCGCCGCCACATCGCCTCCGTCGTCGCCATGCTCGGCAGGAAGAACCCCAGCCCCGGCAACCCCGCCGCAGCTCCCATGAGCCGGGCCCCGAACAGCGCACTCTCCGTCTTCCCGTCACCCGGCGGCGCGGTCACCAGCAGCAGCCCCGCCCCCGACACCAGCGACGGCAGCGCCGCCGCCAGATCTGCCTGCAACGGATGCGGCTGCGCGATCCCCGGGAAGACCTCACCGAAACCCGTCCCCTCGGCCCACACCGGCACCCCCAACTGCGCCTCGCCGACTGCCCCCGCCGCAGCCTCACGCGCCCGCACGAAATGCTCCCCCCACCCTGCCTCACCCACAGCCCGCCACTCCTGCAGCCGGGCCAGCACCCACTCCCCTCGCGACGCGATCCAGTCCGCCAGGATCACCAGACCCGTCACCAGCACCGCCGCCCCAGCGGACGCCACCCGCCCCGGCGCCACCGGACGCCCGCACGCCTCGAACACCACCTCCACCAACGCCGCCCGCTCCGCCTCCCAGCCCGGCCCCGCCCCGATCCGCGGCTCCGCCCGCCCCGGATCCTCCATGACCCGCCGCTCCAGCATGCGCCCGTACCGCCCGTGATGACCGCCGAGGATCTGCCCGACCTGATGCGCCACCGACCGCCCCGGACGCGACGCCGTGCTGTAGCCGTACTGTCGCAACAAAGCCGGAGTGACCAGATGAGTCACCTCTTCGTGCCGGATCGGCTCACTGTGCATCCACCCCGAACGCGCCGCGAACTCGGGAGAGGAAAGGAACCCGGGCTGGGGACCAGTCGGCTGCCCCTGGAACGACGGGCAGCACTTTCCGATGTCGTGCAGCCCGGCCCAGAACGCCACCATGCCCCGCGCCTCTTCCTCGGACACGCCGAACTCGCGTGAGATGAAAGCGCGTTGCCCCGGCGGCATGCAGAAGTCCCAGAGGAACAGCATGACCGCCGCAGTATCAAGAGAATGACAGGTCAGGGGGTACGGGAAGGGGAGAGAATCGAACTTTCCCCAGACATAGGCATGAGACTTCTTCGGCATCCTGAAGGTTCCTTAGCGGATATAAAAGACAAGCACGATGATCGAGACGCACCCGCGTGTACGGCTCGGAGTCACCGACCTCCTGGTCGACGACGTAGTGGTTCGAGGTACACCCGCGCCTGCGGATTGGAGGCGCACCTGCGCAGTCTCATGGCGCCCTACATCGAGGTACACCCGCGCTTGCGGGTTGGAGCTCGACGGGGAGGGCGCTCACGGGGTGATCTCCGAGGTGCACCCGCGCGTGCGGGTTGGAGCGGTCCGATCGCGGCACGAA
>DATCQX010001007.1:0-5952 GCA_036569285.1 Streptomyces sp. | reverse complement strand
CGTGAACCTGACGCTCCAGCTCAGCTGGATCCAGGACGGCAAGAAGCTGGTGTACGGGCCGGTGCCGGTGCGCACCGGGCGGGACGGCTTCGAGACCCGTACGGGGCTGAAGAAGATCTACTGGCGGAACATCAACCACGTTTCGACGATCTACAACGTGCCCATGCCGTATGCCCAGTTCTTCGACGGCGGCCAGGCGTTCCACTCCGTGAACCTGAGCATGTGGAACCCGCCCGGCTCGCACGGCTGCACCAACATGACGCCCACGGACGCGAAGAAGTACTGGTCGCTGCTGAAGGTCGGGGACGACGTCTTCGTGTACGGCCGCAAGCCCGGTACCTGAGCGATCTGTCACCGCTGTGGAGCCTTTTCGTTCCGGGCAGTTGACGTGATCAGTAACACGGTCCGATATGCCCGGAATGAAACCTATTAACTCACGCGGTCTTCACCCCCGGCGCCGTAAGATTCACACCATGTCCATCACTGTTGAACCCCTTACCGAGCGATCGGCCGCGGAGGTCAACGAGGAGATCCGGGCCCTGTGGCTCAGGTCGGGCGGGATTCTGCGCGGAGACCAGCGCGAGGAGTACCAGCGGCTGGTGACGGAGTGGGCCGCGGTGTCCAACCGGCCGGCCGACGCGGCCTGATCCTCACGCCTCCCTTACCTCGGGCACCCACCGCGCGGTGGGTGCCCTCATCTGTGTCTCCGCTAGCTCCAGTTCGCCGAGTAGTACCGCTGGTACTCCTTGCGCTCCCGCTCCTCACGCAGGTACCGGGTGAAGAACAGCGCCCCCATGCTGGCCGCGATGATCATCAGCCCCGGGCCCACGGCGAGGGGGTCGGTCAGCTTGGAGGCGAGCGTGGAGCCGATGCCGTCCACCGGAGTCGTCGAACCCGGCGCCGCCGAGCCCGGGGCGATCGCCGCCTGCGTGGCGGCCGGAGCCGGAGCCCCGCCGCTCTGCTGGGCGCCGTCCGCCTTCGGGGCCACGATCAGCTGGAGTTTCGTCGTGGCCAGCGCCGCCGACACCGGCTGGAAGAACGTCGTACCGCCCGAGGTGCAGTCACCGCTGCCGCCCGAGGTGACGCCGAGGGCGATGCCCTCCGAGAACATCGAGCCGCCGCTGTCGCCGGGTTCGGCGCACACGTTCGTCTCGATCAGGCCGGTGACCGTGCCCTCCGGGTAGTTGACCGTCGAGTTCAGCGCCGTGACCTGCCCGTCGCGCAGGCCCGTCGTGCTGCCGCTGCGGAACACCCGCTGGCCGACGACCGGGTCGCCGAAACCGGTGATCTTGACTCCGTTGCCGTTGCCGATCGCGACGATGTCCGCGCCGTCGCCCGCTTTGCCGTTCGCGTACTGGACCAACGAGTAGTCGGCGCCCGGGAAGTTGGACTCCACGGTCTGCCCGATCTCCTGCGACGCCTGGTTGTTGGAGAACCAGATCGAACCGTTCGGACCGCAGTGCCCGGCCGTCAGGATGAAGTCCTGCTGCCCGTTGGTCACGTTGAACCCGGCCGAACAGCGCCCGCTCGTCGACAGGATGGGCAGCGCGCCGTTGAGCCGGGTGGTGAACTTGCCCTTGGTGCGCTCCATCTGGACGAAGCCGCCGATGCCGGAGGCGACCTTCGTCAGCTTCGACCAGTCGTCCGCGGAGACCGTGCTGTCCGCCTGCACGACCACCTTGTTCGTGCGGTAGTCCACCGACCAGGCGGTGCCCGCGATGCGGGGCGCCTCCTTCAACGTCGTGGTGGCCGCCTTGAGTTCGTTCATGCTGTGGCCGACCATCTTCGGCTCGGCGCCCGCCGCGCGGACCGCGTCCGCCGCGCTGTCGTCCGTGACGGCGACGACCGGCTTGCCGTCCTTGCCGATCCAGCTGCCGGCCGTCCGGTCCGTCCCCAGCCTCTTCGTCAGCTCCGTGCCGGTCCGTCCCGCCTCGTCCGCCGAACTGCGCACCAGCGACGAGGAGTTCGGCGTCTCGCTCGCCATGGCCGCCTGCGCGACCATCGCCCCTCCCAGGAGGAGTCCGCCGACGGCCGCCAGCCGTGTCACTCGCCGGACGGTGCGTCGTCGTACGTGCCTCATACCTGGCTCCCGAACCCGAATACGCGACGCCGGACGTCGTCGCGAGGCGCCGTGGTCGTGGAGCGCCCACTGTTCATACGCGCGGGGGCGTACGGGTGTTCACATCAAGTGATCGCGTTCTTGAGGGGGTTGCCCCGGAGGTACGGCCGCAGCAGGTCGCCCAGGACCGGGTCGCCCGAGCCGCTCACCTCGTCCCCGGCGATCTTGCGCGCGATCCCGGCCAGGAAGTCCGCGAGCTGGACGCGGGGGTCGTACCGGGCCTGCACGAGCCGCATCCCGGCCAGCGCGACGTTCCGGGCCCGCGCCCGCTCCCCGAGCCACTCGATACGGGCCGGGGTGAGGAGGGTCTGGCGGTCGTGGACGAGGTGGACCGGGGTGCCGTCCGCGGACCAGTGGGCGGCGGTGTCGACGATCGTGGGGAAGAGGGGGTCCAGGAGGGGGATCAGGGTGGGTATTCCGGCGCGGTAGGCGTACGCCCTTTCCCGGATTTCGGTGAGGTGGGGCAGGGGAACGCCGGTGCCGGTACCGGTGCCGCTGCCGCGCAAGGCGTCGATCGAGTCGAGGAATTCCGTCACGAGCACGGCGGAATCGACGTCGGCGCGTACCCGGAGCAGTCGATTGGCGGCCCGGAGGAAAGCGGTCCACACCTGCGCCCCGAACTCCGCGCGCGACAGCGCCACCGCGTCGTCCGCACTCCCGCCCAGCACCTCCACCACACGCTCGACCAGGAACGACTCCTTGTGCACCAGCACGACATGAGCCCGTCCGGGCAGTGCTTCGAGCAGCCACTCCAGCACCGCCCGGTGTTTCTCCCGCAGCAGGTGATTCGCCTTGTACTCCTCCGCGGGGGAGCGGATCCGCTCCCTGGTCTCCGCGATCAGCGCGGCGGCGAATTCGACCGGGACGTTCACGCTTCCGTGAGCGAAGAACAAGGTGTTACCGCCGACAAGGTTCTCCCCGTCGGCCCCGGACTCGTCGCACGCGATCTCCATCACGCTTCCCATCCTGCTCCGAGGCGGTGGGATGGGACAGGGAATTTCCCGTGGCTGGTCAGCGCAGCAGTGGCAGGAAGATCGTGTCGACGATCTCTTCGAGGACCCGGTCGGGGGCGGGGGCGCAGGTCGTCAGGATCTCCTGGCGGAGCAGGTCGAAGGGCAGGGACTTGACCCGGTCGGTGAGGCGGTCGGGATCCGCCTCGCCTCGGGCGACGGCGCGGTCGAACATCGGGGCGAGGGCCTCGTCGCGGCCTGTGTGGGCGGGGTCGAGGAGTTCGGCCGGGCTGCTCCCGGTCTCCAGGTGGTAGCCGGCCAGGTAGACGTTCATCACGGTGACGAGCTGGACCCGCGTGGCGTTGATCTCCCGCATGAGGGCCAGCACGTCCTCGCGCAGGCTGCCGGTGTCCGGGACCGTGAGGACGTTCTTGCGCAGGACGTGGAGCAGGGTGGCCCGGACGAGGTCGTCGCGGTCCGACCAGCGGCGGTAGAGGACCGGGGGACTGGTGCCGGCGCGTTTGACGACGGCGTCCATGGTGAACCTGGTGTAGCCGCCGGTGACGAGTTCGTCCCAGGCCGCGTCGAGCAGTGCCTGCTCCAGGGCCGCTCCGCGGCGCCGCTCCGGCATCGTCGTCCTCTCCACATTAGAAAGACTTGCGTATCTAACAGTAGCGGCCTAGCTTGAACCTCGGAAGATAGAGCTGTGTATCTTAAGGAGCGCGCATGGCCGCCGTCAGCAATCCCGCCACATCCAGCCCGCCGGACGCGGTCGACCCGGCCGTGCGGCGCCTGGTGTTCACCCTCGTCGCCGGTGCGCTCGCCGTCATCTTCGACACCACGATCATGAGCGTGGCCATCGACGGCCTCGCCGGACAGCTCCACACCACGCTGGCCACCGCCCAGTGGGTCACCACCGCCTACCTGCTGGCCCTGTCCGCCACCATGCCCGCGGTCGGCTGGGCCCAGGCCGTACTCGGCGGCAGACGACTGTGGCTCCTCGCGCTGGCGCTGTTCTTCGCCGGGTCGATGCTGTGTGCGGCGGCCTGGAACGCACCGGCCCTGATCGCCTTCCGCGTCGTCCAAGGCGTTGGCGGCGGCATCATGATGGTGCTCATGGCCACCTTGGTCATGCAGGCCGCCGGCGGCCGTGACATCGGCAAAGTCATGGCGCTGATCACCGTGCCGACCGCCCTGGGGCCCGTCGTAGGACCCGTCATCGGAGGTGCCATCCTGCACTTCGGTGACTGGCGGTGGATCTTCCTGTTCAACATCCCGTTCTGTGCCGTCGGCGGCTGGCTCGCCCATCGCAACCTGCCCGCCGACCGGCCCGGCGCCGGAACCCGCCCCCGCCTGGACACCGTGGGCATGCTGCTCCTGGCGCCCGGCATCGCCGCCGTCGTCTACGGCCTGACCCGACTCGGCGGAACCGACGCGATCACCTCCGCCGGGGCCGGGCTCCCCCTGGCCGTCGGCGTCGCGCTGCTGGCCGGCTACACCGCCTGGGCGCTACGCCGGAGAGCCGCCGCCCTGCTCGACATCCGCCTGCTCCGCCACCGCTCCCTGGCCTCCTCCACGGCGCTGCTGCTCCTGGCCGGGGCCGCCTTGTACGGCGCCATGCTGCTGATGCCGCTGTACTGGCAGCAGGTCCGCGGCGAGACGGCCCTCGGAGCCGCGACACTGCTCATCCCGCAGGGCGTGGGCACCCTGCTGTCCCGCTCGCTCGCCGGGAAGGTCATGGACCGCGTCGGCGCGCGCCCGGTCGCCGTCGCCGCCTTCGCGGTCACCTTCGCCGCCACCGTGCCGTTCGGCTTCGTCACCGCCACCACCAGCGACGTCACGCTGATGGCCGTGCTGTTCGTCCGGGGCCTCGGCCTGGGCGCGGCCATGATCGCCCTGATGGGCGGCGCGTTCGTCGGCCTGAGCCGCGACGAGATCCCGGCCGCCTCCAGCATCAGCCGCGTCGCCCAGCAGGTCGGCGGCTCCGTCGGCACCGCCGTCCTGGTCGTCATCCTCCAGCGCGCCGTCGCCGGTACCCCTACCCGCGCCGACCTGGCCGCCGGGTTCGGCGACGCCTTCTGGTGGGCCGCCGGCTTCACCGCTGCGGCGATTCCGCTGTGCCTGCTGCTTCCGGGCCGGGCCGAGAGCGGACGACAGCTTCAGACGGCGGCTCCCGAGGGGCAGCGCACCGAAGCCTGAGCCTCAACCCGACGCACGCTCCACCCTCGCCCCCACCGAGTCCAGCACCCACTCCAACCCCACCTCGAACGACGCCCCCGCATCCACCTCCGCCCCGTCGTGCACAGCCTTGGACAGGGCCGGAAAGCGCCCGGCGCGGAGGGCGGTGTCGATGTCTGTCAGGCCGTCCAGGGCGGACAACTTCGCCTCGACGACGTCGACACCCGCCACCCCGCCCTCGCGAGGCTGATCGGGGACGGCTCCCTCGCGGTGTACGGCGTGAACCGCAGCCTCGTCGCGCAGAGCGGAACAGCGGCGGCCATGTGAAGGTGTACGCGAAGTTCAGGGCACCCTGCCCGTCACCCACACCCACACCCACACCCGGACCCAGGTCCCCGGCGTGACCCTCCTCGGTGGCGCCGCTCCTGGGTGCGGGTGCGGGCGAGCAGGTGGGTGGCGATCACGGTCGGCGGGCTGGAGCGCCTTGTCGGGCCGGACCCCGCGGAGGCCCTCGCGCACTTCGACCGAGTTCTGGCGTCCTGATCGTTGTGTCCGTGATCCGCGCCAACTCCCCGGCGGCACACTGCTGGTTCATGTCTTGACATGTGACGGAAACCATTCGTAGCTTGAGCGCTCTCATTTAGATTCATGAAGAGAGTTCATGGATATGAACGGAGGGTTCGTGGTGCATCGCCGACGAAGTCG
>DATCQX010001006.1:0-3633 GCA_036569285.1 Streptomyces sp. | reverse complement strand
GAGGAACCGACCACTGCCGAGGCGGTCGCTGCCGAGGCCGACGTCAAGGAGACCGTCGCCACGGTGAGCGCCGCCGGTGACGACCGCAAGCGTGCCGCCCAGCTCGCCCGGCAGCGGGCCGCCGTCGACTCCGCCCGGCAGAAGAAGCTGCGGGACGGGGACGTGAACCGGTTCGGGCTGCGGCGGTCCGTGCTGACGGAGGCCGGCATCGCCGTCGTCCTGCTGGCCGTGACGACGATCCTGACGTCGACCGAGCCGGGGCGGACCGAGCTGGACGCCAAGGCCGCCACCTCGGTGTCGTCCACCCTCCCCTCGGACGGCACGGGCGGGGCGCTGACGCTGGACATGAGCTTCGACACCGGCGGCGCCAAGGGGAAGGGCGTCGTCACCGTGGACATCGACCCCGCGGGGACCGGGCCCAACGAGATGCACGTCTATGTGACCGACGCGAACGGCCAGCCCTTCGACGTGCCCGAGCTGAAGGTCTCCTTCACCCTCGCATCCCAGAAGATCGGGCCCCTGCCCGTCACCCCCGACCACATCACCACCGGTCACTGGGCGGCGAACGGAGTGCAGATCCCGGTGGCCGGCGAGTGGAAGGTCGCCGTCACCGTCCGGACCTCCGACATCGACCAGACGACCATCTCCAAGAACGCGCAGATCGGCTGAACCGTGACCCTTTCGGAGCCCCGTACGACCCAGGAAACGCCCGCCCCGCAGGAGGGCGGTCTCTCGCGCCGCGCGCTGCTCGGCACCGCCGGAGCCACCGGGCTGGTGCTCGGCGCGGCGGCGGGGGCCGGTGTCGGCTATGCCGCCGCGCCGGACCAGGCGACCCCGCTCAGCTCGGTGGGGTCCACGGAGGTCGTGTTTCACGTGAAACATCAGCCCGGCATCCTCCAGGGGCTTCAGGCGAAGGGGCATGTCGTCGCGTTCGACCTGGCCCCCGGGGCGGGCCGCAAGGAGGCCGCCGCGCTGCTGCGCCGCTGGTCGCGGACGGCCGAGCGGCTGATGGCCGGGGAGACCTCGGGGGAGGGTGACACGGGGATCGCGCTCGACGCGGGCCCGTCGGCCCTGACGATCACCTTCGGGTTCGGGCACAGCTTCTTCGCGAAGACCGGTCTGGAGAAGCAGCGCCCGGTCGCCCTGGACCCGCTGCCGAGCTTCTCCTCCGACCGGCTCGACAAGGCCCGCAGCGACGGGGATCTGTGGGTGCAGATCGGTGCGGACGACGCTCTCGTCGCCTTCCACGCCCTGCGCGCGGTCCAGAAGGACGCGGGGAGCGCGGCGAAGGTCCGCTGGCAGATGAACGGCTTCAACCGCTCGCCGGGTGCCACGGCCCACCCCATGACGGCCCGGAATCTCATGGGCCAGATGGACGGAACGCGCAATCCGAAGCCGTCCGAACCCGACTTCGACCGGCGCATCTTCGTCCCGGCCTCCGGTTCGGAGGACCCCGCATGGATGGCGAACGGCTCCTACGCCGTCGTCCGCCGGATCCGGATGCTGCTCGACGACTGGGAGAAGCTGACCGTCGCGGCGCAGGAGCAGGTCGTCGGGCGGCGGAAGGCCGACGGGGCCGCGCTGTCCGGGGGGTCGGAGACGACCCCGATGGATCTGGAGAAGACGGACGCGAAGGGGGATCTGGTGGTGCCGCTCAACGCGCACGCGCGGATCTCGCGGCCGGATCAGAACGGGGGCGCGGCGATGCTGCGGCGGCCGTTCTCGTTCCACGACGGGATCGACGCGGACGGGACGCCCGACGCCGGGCTGCTCTTCATCTGCTGGCAGGCGGATCCGCTGCGGGGGTTCGTGACGGTGCAGCGGAAGCTGGACCGGGGGGACGCGCTGTCGAAGTACATCCGGCACGAGTCGAGCGGGCTGTTCGCGGTGCCGGGCGGGGCCGAGAAGGGGGGGTATGTGGGGCAGGCGTTGCTGGAGGGGTGAGGGCACGCCTGGGGCGTGAGGTCACGCGGGTTCACTCGACCGTGAGACGCGCGGGCCCGGTCTCGCCAGGGCCATTAGGGTGAGGGCATGCCTGCCAGCTATGCGTATCTCGGTCCCGAGGGCACCTTCACGGAGGTCGCTCTGCGGACGCTGCCGGAAACGGCGACCCGGCAACTGATCCCGTACGTCTCGGTGCAGTCGGCGCTGGACGCGGTGCGGGCCGGGGAGGCCGAGGCGGCGTTCGTGCCGATCGAGAACTCCGTGGAGGGCGGGATCACCGCGACCCTCGACGAGCTGGTCGCGGGCTCCCCGCTGATGATCTACCGCGAGGTGCTGCTGTCGATCACCTTCGCGCTGCTGGTCAGGCCGGGGACGAAGCTCTCGGACATCAAGACGGTGTCGGCGCACCCGGCGGCCCAGCCGCAGGTGCGGAACTGGCTGAAGAAGCATCTGCCGGACGCGGACTGGGAGTCGGCCGCCTCGAACGCGGACGCCGCCCGGCTGGTCCAGGAGGGCCGCTACGACGCCGCCTTCGCCGGTGAGTTCGCCGCCGCCCGGTACGGCCTCGAGGCTCTGGAGACCGGCATCCACGACGCGGAGAACGCGCAGACCCGGTTCGTCCTCGTGGGCCGTCCGGCCCGGCCCGCCGCGCCGACCGGTGCCGACAAGACGTCCGTCGTGCTGTGGCAGCGCGACGACCATCCCGGGGCGCTGCGCGATCTGCTGGGCGAGTTCGCGACGCGGGGCATCAACCTGATGGTGCTCCAGTCCCGGCCGACCGGTGCGGGCATCGGCAACTACTGCTTCTGCGCCGACGCCGAGGGGCACATCAACGACCGGCGGGTGGCCGAGGCGCTGATGGGGCTCAAGCGGATCTGCCGCGAGGTGCGGTTCCTGGGGTCGTACCCGAGGGCCGACGTGGTCGACGCGGGGGAGGTCGCGATGCCGTTCCCGGGGACGTCGGACGCGGAGTTCGTGGCGGCGTCGGAGTGGGTCGCGCGGTGTCAGGACGGGCGCTTCTAGCCAGTAGTACTGGCATATCGGGGTTATCCACAGGAGTTATCCACAGGTGGGCTTCTCGACCTGGGGATAAGTCGACTGCGCGGGGGTGTTCAGTCGACAAATCTCCTCACGGGGCCCTGGCTTGTCCACCGGCGGGTCAGTCACTCTTCGTCCACCTGTTTCCGTCGCGCCATCCTTTGGGGCGACGCGTTTCCACTCGAAAGTGGATGCGAGGTGCGTTTAGGACAGAATCTCGCGGGGTGAGGCGATGCACAGGAAAGATCGTTTCCGATATCCACAGATCTTCCTCACACCCTGTGGATAACTTTTCCCAGGGTGTGGATCACTGTGGACAACCGATCCCCAAGTCCCGTTTTCCACAAGGCAGTCGGGTCAACATCGAGCCATCCACGTGCCCCGTCTCAGGGAGTGGGACGCATTCCTTTGACGCATACGGCAATTCCCTCATAACGGTTTATTCGGGGCACGTTCGGGGTTAGGCGATAGTCGGTCGTAGGGTGTCCGCCCACACCGGTAGCCTTGGGCCTGTGATTGACCTTCGCCTGCTCCGTGAGGACCCCGACCGTGTGCGCGCGTCGCAGCGCGCCCGTGGAGAGGACGTCGCGCTCGTCGACTCCCTCCTGTCCGCCGACGAGCGGCGCAGGTCGTCCGGCGTCCGCTTCGACG
>DATCQX010001005.1:0-5617 GCA_036569285.1 Streptomyces sp. | reverse complement strand
CCCCGCCTCACCCGCCCGCTCGGCCCACCGCCGCGACTCGGTCGCCCCGTACGCCGCCACACCGGGCATCACCCGCTCCCCGCCGATCGCCGCGACAGCCGTCTCGACGACCCTCACCCGCTCCTCGGGCGTCAGCACCTGATACTCGCCCAACGAGCCGTTCGGCACGACACCGTCACAGCCGTTCGCGACCAGCCAGGCACAGTGCTCGGCGTACTTGTCGTAGTTCACGGAGAGGTCGTCGTTCAACGGGAGCGCGGTGGCGACGAGAACGCCGCGCCAGGGACGGGGCTCGGGAGTAGACATGGGGATCCCTTCAGGTCGGACGTGATGTGTGATGTACCACCGGGCGGGTGCGGGTGCGGGTGCGGGTGCGGGTGCGGGTGCGGGTGCGGGTGCGGGTGCTGTGGTGCGGTGATGCTGTGGCCGGGGTGTGATGTGTGATGCGTGGCATATCACGCATCACACCCCGGCCCGACCCTGTCCTCCCCCGCCTCCGCCAGCACCCCGAGCGGCACAGGCCGGGCCAGCAGACGTCGTCCCGGGACGAGCGCGCAGCCCGCCACTCCGGCGACTCCCGGCTCGCACATCCGGCCCTGGCACCAGCCCATGCCCGCCCTGGTCAGCAGTTTCACGGTACGCAGATCACCCGCGCCGAGACCGCCCGCGGCCTCGCGGACGGCCCCTGCGGTGACCTCCTCGCAGCGGCACACCACCGTGTCGTCGGTGACCTGTTCTGCCCAGCGGGCGGGCGGGGCGTAGGCGCCGTCGAGGGCGGCGAAGAACGTTCGCAGGCGGGTCCGGGTCCGTGCGGCCGGCGCCCAGGCGGCGGGGTCGGGGCGGGTGCCGTGCAGGCGGGCGGCGGCTGAGCGGCCCGCGATGTGGCCCTCGGCGAGGGAGAGGGTGGCCCCGCCGATACCGGTGGTCTCGCCGGCGGCCCAGACGCCGGGGACGTCGGTGCGCTGTTCGGCGTCGACGTGTACGGCGGGTCCGTCGAGGGTGCAGCCGAGGCCGTCGGCGAGGTCGGTGTGGGGGAGGAGGCCGTGGCTGACGGCGAGGGTGTCACATGTGATGTACCGCGTACGCCCCGGCACCGGCCGCCCTCCGGCGTCCAGCGCGGCGACGGTCACGCCCTCCAGCTGGTCGGTGCCGTGCGCCTCCAGTACCGCATGACACATCACCGTCCGCACGCCGTGCCGCAGGAGCCGGGCGGCGTACCCCGCACCCTCGGCGACCTTCGCCGGCTCGCGGACGAGGGTGCCCGCGCGCCGGGCGAACGCGCGGGGGTCGGCGGAGTCCACCAGGGCGACGACGCGTGCTCCTGCCGAGGCGAGGCCGGTCGCGACCGGGAGGAGCAGTGGGCCGGTGCCCGCGACGACCGCCGTGCGGCCGGGCAGGACGAGGGAGCCCTTCAGCATCGCCTGCGCGCCGCCCGCCGTGAGCACACCGGGAAGGGTCCAGCCGGGGAACGGGAGGACCTTCTCGTATCCGCCCGTCGCCAGCAGGACGCCGTCCGTGTGCACGGCGACGGACCGCTCCTGTTCGGGGCCGAGGAGGGCGTGGACGCTGAAACCCGCCGATTTCTTTTCCACGCACCAGACATGATGATCCGTCAGGAGGGTGACTCTGTCTGTCGCGAGGTGGGTTTCGAGGCCTGTGCGGAGGCGTTGCCAGGTGCGCCACTGGTGGTGCAGGGACTGGGGGCGTCGGGCGCCGAGGGCGGGTGCGGGCCGGCGGTAGAACTGGCCTCCGGGTGCCGGTCCCGCGTCGATGAGGGTGACGTGGACGCCGCGTGCGGCTGCGGCCAGGGTGGCGGCGAGTCCGGCCGGGCCGGCGCCGATCACCGCGAGGCGGGGCGGTTCAGTCATCGTGGTGACCGGTCCCTTCCTGGGTGCGGACGTCCGCGCCGGGCTCGGCCGGAACCAGGCAGGCCCGCAGGTTGGGGCGGCCGTCGACGGTGACGAGGCAGTCGTGGCAGATCCCGATCCCGCAGAACACGCCACGTGATACACCACTGCCCCGGGTGGTGCGCCATGACATGTCGCCCGCCGCCCAGAGCGCCGCCGCCACGGTCTGGCCGGGCAGTGCCTCGATCGGGCGGCCGTCGAAGGTGAGGGTGAAGGCGGTGCCAGGGCGGGCCCGGACCAGATCCAGGGGGTTCACGCGGCGGCCTCCTCGGTGAAACGGTCCGGGCGGAACGGCGTCAGGTCGAGGTCGGGCCGTTTACCGCCCAGGAGTTGGGCGATGAGGTGGCCGGTGCCGGTCGCCAGGCCGATGCCCGCGCCCTCGTGCCCGCAGGCGTGGTAAAGGCCCGGCGCTCGCGGGTCGTGGCCGATGGCGGGCAGATGGTCCGGGAGGTAGGGGCGGAACCCCAAGTAAGTGCGCATCGCCCGGACTTGGGCGAGGAACGGGAACAGGCCGGTGGCTCCCGCGGCGAGGGCGCGCACAACGGGCAGGGAGAAGGAGCGGTCGAAGCCGACGCGTTCCCGGCTCGCCCCGATCAGGACCGGACCGGCGGCGGTGCCCTCGACGACCGGCGATGTCTGGAGAGCCGCCGAGTCGCTGGCCACGTCCGACACGTAGTCGGCGGCGTACACCTTGCGCCTGACCCGGCGCGGCAACGGCTCGGTGACCAGGACGAACCCGCGCCGGGGCAGCACCGGCAGGTGCACCCCGGCCAGCGCGGCGATCTCGCCGCCCCAGGTGCCGGCCGCGTTCACGACCGCCGGTGCGTGGAGGTCGCCCCGGTCGGTGCGGACGCCCCGCACGGCGCCGTCCGCCGTGCGGAGCACCTCGGTCACGGTCCGCCCGGTCTCGACTTGTGCGCCCGACGCCCGCAACAGGTGGGCGGCGGCGAGTGTCGGCATCACCTGGGCGTCCTGCGGATACAGCACGCCGCCCGCCAGGCCGGGCGCCAAGTACAGTTCCAGGGAGGGAAGTTCGTCGGCGGTGACTGGCTCTGTCGTCACCCCGGCAGCCTGCTGGGCGCGGGCCAGGTCCGTGAGGGCGGTGAGGCTCTCGGGTGTCGACGCGACGACCAGGCCGCCTTTCGGCTCGTACTCGAAGGCAGGGCCCAGCTCTTGTGCCAAGTCGGTCCACAACAGGCCTGACAGCAAGGCCAGTTCGAGTTCGGGGCCGGGTTCCTTGTCGGAGACGAGGAGGTTCCCCTCGCCCGCGCCGGTCGTACCACCGGCCACCGGGCCGCGGTCCACCACGACGACGTCCAGCCCGGCACGGGCGGCATACAGCGCACAGGCGGCGCCGACCATTCCGGCACCCACGACCACGACATCACAGCTGGACTGCTTGGTCACCGCAGTAATATGTCACACACTACTGAAGGTCGAAATACCCCGAAGGTCAGGATCGCCGAAAATCCTGAGGTGGCCGGGGCGCCCGAGGCGGCATCATGGCCCTCCCGGAGTCAGAGACGGCGACGCCGGGCAGAGAGAACCACCACGGGGGCGCGGCATGACCGTCCAGAACATCCTGCTGTCCGGCATCGTCGGCTCGACGGCCTACGGACTCGCCCATGAGGGCTCCGACATCGACCGCCTCGGCATGTTCGCAGCCCCCACCGCCGACCTGCACGGCCTGCACCGGCCCCACGAGTCCCACGTCACCACGGCCCCGGACCGCACCCTGCACGAGGCCGCGAAATGGTGCCGCCTCGCCCTCTCCGGAAACCCCACGGTCATGGAACTCGTCTGGCTCCCCGACGAGTTGTACGAGACCCGCACCGCCCTCGGCGACGAACTCATCGGCATCCGGGACACCTTGCTCAGCGCCGGACGGGTCAGGGACGCCTATCTCGGCTACGCCACCCAGCAGTTCAGGAAACTCCAGAACCGTGGCGACGGCTCGTTCTCGGCCGACACCCGCAAGCGGACCGCCAAACACGCCCGCCATCTCAAACGGCTCTGCCGGCAGGGATTCGAGCTGTACAGCACCGGCCGGCTCACCATCCGCGTCGAGGACCCGGAGAGCTACCACCGGTTCGGCCAGGAGGCCGCCGCCGACCCCGAGGCCGCCGTACCGCTGCTGCGCCACTTCGAGGAGGCGTTCGCGACGACCCGCCCGGCGCTGCCGGACGAACCGGACGAGCGCGCAGCCGAGGCATGGCTGCGCCGGGTGCGGCGGCACTTCTACACCGAGTAACGGACGCCAAGCGCGAGTTGGCCCGGAGAACACCGGTCGGGGCCGGTCGGCCGGGGCGGAAAATCACGTGACCCGGGCGACCGGCCCTTCCTACACTCACACCTGTCGTTGCGCCGCCCACGACAGGGAGCAGCGCGTTCACCGAGTCGTAGAAGGGGAGTTGGCCATGCGTGAGCACACCGCTGCCGCCACCCCCCGAGCCCTGTACGAGGTGATCCTCGTGTCCTGGGCCGCCCGGTGCTCGCTGCGCGCCCGGCACCGGACTCCCTGACGAAGCCCTGAGTCACCTCGACTCGCCTGCCGCACAAGACTTCTGACGTTCAGTCATGTCTGTTTCGGCGGGAGGAACTTCGTCCGCACATCGCGCCGCCCCTCACTCGGACGCACCTCGAAAGGCCCAAGGCCGTGCGCGACAACCCCGCTCTCCAGCTCGCCACCGTACGCAATCTCGGCATCCTCGCCCACGTCGACGCGGGCAAGACCACCGTCACGGAACGCATCCTCTACGCCACCGGAACCACGCACAAACGGGGCGAGGTCCACGACGGCACCACCGTCACCGACTTCGACCCTCAGGAACGCGACCGCGGTATCACCATCTTCGCGGCGGCCGTCAGCTGCGACTGGGACGGCCACCGGCTCAACCTGATCGACACCCCGGGCCACGTCGACTTCGCCGACGAGGTCGAGCGCGCCCTGCGCGTCCTCGACGGGGCGGTCGCCGTGTTCGACGCGGTGGCCGGCGTCGAACCGCAGAGCGAGTCCGTGTGGCGCCAGGCCGACCGGCACGGCGTGCCACGCATCGCGTTCGTCAACAAGCTCGACCGCGCGGGCGCCGACCTCGACACGGCCGTCGCCTCGATCCGTGAACGCCTCCACCCGACGCCGCTGGTGGTCCAACTCCCCATCGGCGCCGAGGACGCGTTCACCGGAGTGGTCGACCTCGTCCACCTGCGGGCGCTGACCTGGGCCGACGGTGATGACACCCCCGTCTCGGGCGACGTCCCCGAGGAACTGCTCGCCGAGGCGCTGCGCCGGCGACGCCTCCTGGAGGAGGCCGTGGCCGAGCGGCATCCGGCGGCTCTGGAGGAGTTCTGCGAGCGGGAGACCGTGTCGGCGCCGACCCTCGTCGCCGCGCTGTGTGACATGTCACACAGCGGTGACGGCCTGGTCGTCCTGTGCGGCTCCGCCTACCGCAACCGGGGCATCGAACCGCTGCTCGACGCGGTGGTGTCGTACCTGCCGTCCCCGGCGGACGTGCCCGCGGTGCGGGGGGTCGCGGTGGCGGGCGGGCGAGGTGTGATGCGTGATGTACCACCGGCCGCTCCGGCCACCCAGGCCGCGCGCCACGCACCGTCCGACCGGCACATCATGCGTGATGTACCACTGGCAGCTCCGCACCCTGTCACATGTGAGGTACCACCCCCACCCCCGGAACCTGTCACACGTGATGTACCAC
>DATCQX010001004.1:0-5163 GCA_036569285.1 Streptomyces sp. | reverse complement strand
GTCCGGGATCTTGACGTCGAAGCGCTCTTCGGCGGCGACGACGACCTCGACCATGGACAGCGAGTCGACGTCCAGGTCGTCGGTGAAGGACTTGTCCAGCTGGACGTCCTCAACCGGGATGCCGGCGATCTCGTTCACGATCTCCGCGAGACCTTCGACGATCTCTTCCTGAGTGGCGGCCATGATGGCGCTCCTTCTTTTCTTTCGAGAGGGTGGGCTGTGCTGTCCGTGGCCAGGCGCGCGACCGCGTGCTCCGGCTACGGAGTGCCTAGGGGAGAGTAACGACCGTCGCCGCGTACACGAGACCCGCCCCGAAACCGATGACGAGCGCCGTGTCGCCGCTCTTCGCCTCCCCGGTCGCCAGGAGCCGCTCCATCGCGAGCGGGATCGAGGCGGCCGAGGTGTTGCCGGTGGTGCGCACGTCACGCGCGACCGTGACGTGCTCCGGCAGTTTCAGCGTCTTCACCATCGAGTCGATGATCCGCTCGTTGGCCTGGTGG
Organism: Streptomyces sp.; assembly: GCA_036569285.1. Lineage (GTDB taxonomy): Bacteria > Actinomycetota > Actinomycetes > Streptomycetales > Streptomycetaceae > Streptomyces. Next base: position 4,663 of record DATCQX010001004.1, on the reverse strand, counting down.
GGAATGAAGACGTCGAGATCGGCAGCGGTGATGCCTGCCGCGTCCAGCGCCTGCTGGGCGACCTTGGCCATCTCGAAGACGGCCCAGCGGAAGACCGCCTGACCCTCCTGCGTGATGGCGGGGAACTTCTCGACGACGCCGTCCCGGTAGTCCGTCCACGGCACCGTCTGCTTGATCGTCTCGGACTTGTCGCCCTCCGAGCCCCACACCGTCGGCCCGATCGCCGGCTCCGGCGAGGGGCCGACGACGACGGCTCCGGCGCCGTCACCGAACAGGAAGGCCGTCGCGCGGTCCTCCAGATCGGTCAGCTCGGAGAGCCGCTCCACGCCGATGACCAGCACGTATTCGGCGCTGCCGTCGGCGATCATGCCCTTGGCCAGGGTGAGCCCGTAGCCGAAGCCCGCGCAGCCCGCCGAGATGTCGAACGCGGCGGCCCTGTCCGTCCCCAGCTTGTCGGCGATCTCCGTCGCGACGGCCGGGGTCTGCTTGAAGTGCGAGACGGTCGAGACGACGACCGCGCCGATCTGCGCGGCCGAGATGCCCGCGTCCGCGATCGCCTTGCCGGACGCCTCCACCGACATCGCGGCGACGGTCTCCTCGGCGTTCGCCCAGTGCCGGGTCTCGATGCCGGAGCGGGAGCGGATCCACTCGTCGGACGAGTCGATCGTCTCCAGAATGACCTCGTTGGGGACGACGCGGGTCGGCCGGTAGCCGCCCACCCCGAGGATGCGCGCGTACGGATGACCCTTGCCGGGCTTGATCTTCGCCATCGGGATCTCCTCTCAGGCGCCGTGTTCCGCGATCAGCTCGCGGGCCGCGTCGAGGTCGTCGGGGGTCTTCAGGGCCAGTCTCGGCACATCGGGCAGGGCGCGCTTGGCGAGACCCACGAGGGTGCCGCCGGGCGCGGCCTCGATGATCGCGGTGGCGCCCAGCTCCTGGAACGTCTCCATGCACAGGTCCCAGCGGACCGGGTTCGCGACCTGGCCGACGAGGCGGCTGAGCACCTCGGCGCCGGACGCGACGGCCTTGCCGTCCTTGTTGGAGATGTAGGTGACCTGGGGATCGGCCGGGGAGAGCTCGGAAGCGGCCTCCTCCAGCACCGACACCGCCGGAGCCATGTGATGTGTGTGGAACGCGCCCGCGACCTTGAGGGCGACGACCTTGCGGACGCCCTCCGGCTTGTCCTCGGCCAGCGCCGCGAGCTGCTCGGCGGTACCGGCGGCCACGATCTGGCCCGCGCCGTTGATGTTCGCCGGGGTCAGCCCCAGCTTCTCCAGATGCGGAAGAGTCGTCGCGGGGTCGCCCCCGAGCAGCGCCGCCATACCGGTCTGCGTGACGGCGGCGGCCTCGGCCATCGCCAGGCCGCGCTTGCGGACGAGGGACAGCGCGTCCTGCGGCGAGAGGACACCCGCCCACGCGGCGGCCGTCAGCTCACCGACGCTGTGTCCGGCGACCGCACCGGGCGTGATGGCACCCAGTGCCGCGCCGGCGACGATACCGGCGGCGACCAGCAGCGGCTGGGCGACCGCGGTGTCACGGATCGCGTCCGCGTCGGCGTTCGTGCCGTAGTGCACCAGGTCGAGCCCGATGACGTCGGACCAGCCGGCGAGCTGGTCAAAGACACCGGGCAGTTCGAGCCAGGGGGTCAGGAAGCCGGGCGTCTGGGCGCCCTGGCCGGGAGCGACGAGTACGAGCACTCTCACACTCTCTCTTGGGGACGGCCGGGGCCGCCCGTGGGGACAGGGACGAAGAACAGCGGGGGGTTTTGTGGGACCCGCACAAAAGCCTAGGTCTGGAGATCTCCGTCGGCCAGGCGCCCCAGGATCAGTGCGATCCGCAGAGTAAAGGCCGAGCGTACATCGGAGGGTGACCATCCGGTGACGTCAGTCACACGTCGGAGCCGGTAGCGCACGGTGTTCGGATGGACAAAGAGCATCCGGGCGGCACCTTCGAGACTGCTGGCCTGTTCCAGATACACGGAGAGTGTTTCCAGCAGTGCGGAACCAGCCTCCTCCAGCGGTCTGTAGATCTCCTCCACCAACTGACGGCGAGCGGTGGGATCGCCCGCGATGGCGCGTTCCGGAAGCAAATCGTCCGCCAGGACCGGCCGCGGGGCGTCCTGCCAGGCGGAACACGCCTTCAGCCCGGCCGCCGCCGCCTGCGCGGAACGGGTCGCGCTCTGGAGGTCCGGCACGACGGGCCCGGCGACCACCGGCCCTGCCGCGAACGGGCCGATCAGCGACTTGGCGACGGCGAGCGGGTTGTCGCTGCCACCCGCGATGACGACGAGACGGGTGCCCAACACGCCCGTCAGCACCTGGAGTTTGGAGTGCCGGGACGCGCGCCGGATCGCCTCCACCGTCAGCTCCGAGTCACCGTCCGGAGCCCGGCCCAGGACGACGCACACGTGCTCCGGGGAGTTCCAGCCCAGCGCCGCCGCGCGGGAGACGGCGCCCTCGTCGGCCTCGCCGCTCAGCACCGCGTTCACGACGAGGGACTCCAGGCGGGCGTCCCAGGCACCCCGTGCCTCGGCGGCCTGGGCGTACACCTGCGCGGTCGCGAACGCGATCTCCCGCGCGTACACGAGCAGGGCCTCCCGCAGCACCCCTTCGTCGCCGGGCGCCGCGACCTCGTCGATCGCGGACTCCATGACCTCGATCGTCGTCCGGACCATCTCGACCGTCTGCCGCAGGGTGATCGCCCGGGTCAGCTCTCTCGGGGCGGTGCCGAAGACGTCCGTCGAGATCGCCTGCGGGGCGTCGGGACGCCGGAACCACTCCGTGAACGCCGCGATGCCCGCCTGGGCGACCAGGCCGATCCAGGAACGGTTCTCCGGGGGCATGGCCCGGTACCACGGCAGGCTCTCGTCCATCCTCGTGATGGCCTGCGCGGCCAGCGAACCGGAGGACTTCTCCAGCCGTTTCAGCGTGGCCTGGTGCGGGTGGTCCGGAGCGGAGGGCGGGGGGGTGGTGGGTCTCGGTTCGGGCACGGGACAAGGGTGCCTCATCCGGGCGGGCCGATGCGGCGTGGGGATACCTTGGTGGGGTGATGGACGTGCGGCGCGGGGACTCGCGGTACCGGGGCGGCGATGCCGGGCAGGGCATCGAGACTTTGCACTCTTTTTCCTTCGGGCCGCACTACGATCCCGGCAACCTCCGCTTCGGCGCGCTCATCGCCTGCAACGAGGAACGCCTGGCCCCCGGCGCGGGGTTCGCCGAACACCCCCACTCCCACACGGAGATCGTCACCTGGGTGCTCTCCGGCGAACTGACCCACCGCGACTCCGCGGGCCACGAGACGACCGTCCGCCCCGGCGACGTCCAGCACCTCTCCGCCGCGGCCGGAATCCGCCACGTCGAGCGCAACGACTCCGATGCCCCGCTGGTCTTCCTCCAGATGTGGCTGGCCCCCCTCGAACCCGGCGGCGAACCCTCCTACGACATCGTCCACGGCATCGCCGACTCCACCCCCTACGCCGTCGTCGCCGCCGGCGCCATGCTCCACGTCCGCCGGCTGTCCCCGGGGGAGCGGACGGCCGTCCCCGAGGCGAAGTTCGGGTACGTCCATGTCGTGCGCGGCCGAGTGCGCCTCGGGGAGACCGAGTTGGACGCCGGGGACGCGCTCCGCACTTCAGGCGAGGGGGAGTTGGAGCTGGTCGCCGTCGGGGGTGCGGCCGAGGTGCTGATGTGGGAGATTGGCGGGTGAGGCGTGTGGACTGGGTGGAGGTCAACGGCACCGAGGCGGACGGCGATGACCTGAGGGCGCTCGCGCGGGCCGGTTACGCGCACTTCTCCTCGATGCAGGCGCGGCGGCGAGCCGTCCGGGGACTCGATCTCCACCTGAACCGCCTGCGCGCCGGCACACGCGAACTGTTCGGATCAGACCTGGACGACGACCACGTGCGCACCTGCATCCGGCACGCGCTCCTCGCCTCCCCGGACGCGGTCACGGTCCGCGTGACCGTCTTCAGCCGCCACCACGACGCCGTACAGCGCGGCGAGCGGGTGGAGCCGGACGTGGCTGTGACGACAAGCGCCCCCCTCCCACCGCAGACCTCACCCGTACGCCTGCGGACAGCCGAGTTCGAACGACACCTCCCCCACATCAAACACGCCGGCACCTTCGGCCTCACCCTCCACCGCCGCCAGGCAGCCCTCACCGGCTATGACGACACCCTGTTCACCGACCGCCACGGCCGCATCAGCGAAGCCTCGATCTCGAACATCGGCTTCTTCGACGACGGACACGTCATCTGGCCCCAGGCCGCCGTCCTCCCCGGCATCGCGATGCAACTGCTCCAACGAGGCCTGACAGCCAAGGGCATCCCCTCCGAACACCGCGAAATCCCCCTCACGAACCTCACCACCTGGACGCCCACCGCCTTCCTCTCCAACTCCATCTCCCCCACCGTCCCGATCAAGAGCATCGACGACACCCCCCTCCCCATCGACCCCGAGGTGACGGCCCTCCTCACGAGGTGCTACGAATCAAACCCTTGGCAGACTGTGTGAACCCGGACTTCCTCACCCACCCCGAACCTCCCCCAGCACCAAGTCCGTGAACGCGGGCCAAGCCTCCACCGCCCACGGCCCGAACGCCCGGTCCGCCAGCGCCACGCAGGCCACCCCCGCCTCCGGGTCGACCCACAGGAACGTCCCCGCCT
>DATCQX010001003.1:0-11928 GCA_036569285.1 Streptomyces sp. | reverse complement strand
GGGGTGGGTGCCGACGGTCGAACTCACCGTCCACGTCCGCGCGCTGCCCGCACCCGGTCCCCTCCGTGTCTCCGTCACCACCCGCAACCTCGCGGGCGGATTCCTGGAGGAGGACGCGGAGGTGTGGGACAGCGAGGACCGGCTGGTGGCGCAGTCGCGGCAGTTGGCGCGGGTCATGCAGGGGTGAGGTCCGCGTGCGCGGGGCTGGGGCCGAGGCGTGCGGCTTCGTTCCGGGGTGCGCGGTTGTGAGGCCGGGGGTGTGCCGGGCCGAGGTCGAGACGCGCGGTCGTGGGGAGGGCGCGGCTCTGCTCCGAGACGGGCGGGCTTGGGCGCAAGGCGCGCGGCGTTTCCCGGAGCCGCGCGGCCCTGAGTCCAAGGCGCGCGGAGTTTCCTGGAGTCACGCGGCCCTGAGTCCAAGGCGCTTGGCTCTGCGCCGAGTTGTGCGGCCCCGAGTCCAAGGCGCTCGGCTCTGCGCCGAGTTACGCGGCCCTGACGGGCTCCCGGCCCGTCCACGCCGCCAACTTGCCGTAGGCGTCGGCCCCTTCGGGGGCTGGGCGGGCCGAGGCGAACGGGAGGCCGGCGGGGCGTTCGGGGCCGGGGAGGGCGCGTAGGCCGGTGGCGAGGGCGAACTCGCCCACCTCCGGGGAGAGTTCCAGGGGCCAGTTCAGGGCCTCGCTCAAGTCCCAGGTGTGGGTGGCCAGTTCCATCACGTATCCGGCCAGCGCACCCGCCCCCGGCACCTCGCCCCACGGCACCCGCACGGTCTCCCGGAGCAGCGCGTCGTCCGCCCACGCCTTCTCGACCCGGGCGTGCGCCTCCTCGAACGCGGCCACCCACTCCGCGTCGTCCACCCCCTCCACGAACGCCACCACCGCGAGCCCGTCCCGCCCCTCCCCGGTCACCGCGACCCGCACCAGCACCCCCACCATGTGCGACAGCAACTTCCGCACGGTGAACTCCGGACAGGGCGTCGCCGCGTCGAGTTGCCCGGGCCGTACGGACCGGATCAACTCGCCGATCTGCGCGGCGGCTTCGGCGTAGACGGGGCGGGGGTCGGTGGTCATGGGGGTGCCTTCCTTCAGGGCTGTCGTGTACGGCGATGGTGATGCCGAAACCTGACACCCTCCGTCAGGTTTCGCGAGATCCTGTTCCGGTGAAATCGGATCGCCTGCTGTCCATCCTGTTGCTGCTCCAGACCCGGGGACTGGTCCCCGCGCAGGAGCTGGCCGAACGTCTGGAGGTCTCCGTCCGGACGATCTACCGGGACGTCGAGTCGCTGTCGGCGGCCGGGGTCCCGGTGTACGCGGAGCGCGGCCGGCACGGCGGCATCAGACTGCTCGCCGGATTCCGCACGGACGTCACCGGCCTGACCGCCGACGAGTCGAGGGCCCTGTTCGTGCTGGCGGCGCAGGGCGCGCACGAGGCGCTGGGCCTGGACTCGGCGCTCGGCTCGGCCCTGCGGAAGGTGATGGCCGCGCTCCCGGCCCCGCACCGCCCCGCCGCCGAGGCGACCAGCCGCCGCATCCTGGTCGACGCCACCCGCTGGTGGGCGGACGGCGAGGCGAACGCCGTCGACCTGGACGTCCTTCAGGACGCCGTCTTCACCGACTGCCGCCTGCGTCTGAGGTACCGGCACAGCGGTACGACCGAGCCGCGCACCTACACCGTCGACCCCTACGGCCTCGTCGCCAAGGCCGGTGTCTGGTACCTCGTCGCGGACCGCCGGGGCAGGCCGCAGCTCTTCCGCGCGGACCGCGTCAAGTCGGCGCGACAGCTCCTCGACCCGGTCCGGCGCCGTCCCGGCGTCGAACTCGCGGACGTCTGGGAGGTGTTGAGGCGCCAGGTGGAGGAACGTCCGGCCGGCGTCGAGGTCGTCGCGCGGGTCCGACGGGAACGCCTCGACTTCTTCCTCCGGCTCGCGGCGCCCCAACTGTCGCCCTCGCAGGGCGAGTTCGACCTGTCGGGGGAGTGGGTCACCGTACGCCTGCGGTACGCCCGGCTCCAGGCGTCCCGCCAACTCCTCATGTTCTCCGACCAGGTGGAGGTCCTGTCGCCTCCCGAGGTCCGCGCGGAACTGCGCGCGGCGCTCGCCTCCGTCACGGCGCTGTACGAGGGGTCAGTCGTTCCAGTGGAGCCGGCCGATGCTGATCAGGCGTAGCTGGCGGGCCACCCGGGCTCGCGCGAGGGCGCGTTCGGCGGGCGGGGCGTCGAGGGTCTCCAGGAAGAGGGAGGCGACGATCAGCATCTGGTCGACGTAGAGCTGGGCCAGCATGAGGAGGTCGCTGTCGCTCCAGCCCTTTGCCTCGGGGTCCTTGGTGAGTTCGTCGCGCACCTCCTCGGCGAACAGGGCGAGTTGGGCGCGGATCGCCTCGCGGACCGGCTGGACGCCGCCGTGCCGTTCGCGGGCGATGAAGCGGACGTGGGCGGGGTGCGTGGAGACGTGGCCCTCGATCAACTCCATGGCGCGGGCGATGCGTTGCTCGGGGTCGTCGGTCGGGATCACCGTCGTCCGGATCATCGCGTGCAGGCTGCCGAGGGCCTGGTCGACGAGGGCGACGCCGAGGTCGGGGATCGAGCGGAAGTGGCGGTAGAAGGCGGTGGGGGCGACGCCGACGGCGCGTGTCACCTCCCTCAGGCCGAGGCTGCTCAGGCTCTGCTCCTCCAGCAGCTCCAGTGCGGCGTCCAGGAACGCCTGGCGGGTCTTCTGCTTCTGTGCCTGCCGGACGCCGAGGGTGTGACTCATCTCTCCAGTTAACAACTGTTCTCCGTAATTGAAAAGCCGGGTTCGGGTACTAGACTCATAAGTCAGTGAACAACTGTAACAACAACTGTTCACCGACTGTCGCTCGTGAACTGACCGCCCCTCGTGAAGGGACCACCCATGCTGTTCCTGGTAGCCGCGCTGCTCCTGCTCGGCGTCGCCCTGGGTACGGTCGCGCACGCCCCGCTGAGCGTCACCGTGATCGGCGCCGTCGTCATCGCGGCCTGGCTCGCGATCTTCGCCGTCCGTGAGCGCGCCGCCCGTCGTCGTACCGGCACCCACAGGGAGGCCTGATCAGCCATGCCGCACCTCACCGCCCCCGCCGACCGCCCCGCCCTCGCCCGCGACCCTGACGGCATGGCCGTCGCGGCGTTCGTCCTGGGCCTGGTCGGCCTCCTGGTCCTCAACCTCTTCCTGGGCCCCACCGCGATAGTCCTGGCCTCCATCGCCCTCCTGCGCGGCACCACCCGCCGAGGCCGCGCCCTCCTCGGCCTCACCCTCGGCATCGCCGACCTACTCGTCCTGGCGGCGTTCATCCAGGCCGACGCGACGATCTCGTGGAGCATGTGAGCCGCACGCAGCCCCCCAGAGCTGCGGCTGGCCGCGCCACTCCTCACCCGCCCGCAGCCGCCATCACCTCCTTCGCCCTAGCTGCGGCTGGCCGCGCCACCCCCCATCCGCCCGCAGCCGCCATCACCTCCTGCGCCCCAGCTGCGGCCGGCCGCGCCACCCCCACCCATCCGCAGTCACAGTCTCCTTCTCGCCCCAGCTGCGGGCAGTCGTGCCGCTAGGGGCGGCACGGGTGGGCGCAGCGGCACCCCGCCAGCGCGGGGGAGCGAAACGCCCCCCACCCCAGCCCCCACCGAAGCCGCACCCGACCAAGTACCCCCCACCCCCGGCCCGTACAATCGCTGAACCATGGCCTATCTCGACCACGCCGCGACCACCCCCATGCTCCCGGAGGCGGTGGAGGCGTTGACCGCGCATCTGGGAGTGACGGGGAACGCTTCGGCGTTGCATGCCGCGGGCCGGAGGGCCAGGCGGACGGTCGAAGAGGCGAGGGAGGCGCTCGCGGAGTCGCTGGGGGCACGCCCGAGCGAGGTCGTGTTCACGTCGGGCGGCACCGAGGCGGACAACCTCGCCGTCAAGGGACTGTACTGGGAGCGGAGGGACGCTGACCCGGCACGGACGCGCGTACTCGCCAGCCCTGTCGAACACCACGCCGTGCTCGACGCGGTCGACTGGCTCGCGCAGCACGAGGGCGCCACAGTCGAGTACCTCCCGGTGGACCGGTACGGCAGAGTCCACCCCGAAGCCCTGCGTGAGACGATCGAGAGGAACCCCGAGGACGTCGCCCTCGTCACGGTCATGTGGGCGAACAACGAGATCGGCACGGTCATGCCGATCCGCGAACTCACGGACGTCGCAAGGGAGTACGCCGTCCCGACGCACGCGGACGCGGTCCAGGCGTTCGGCCAGCTCCCCCTCGACTTCGCGGAGTCCGGCCTCGCCGCCCTCACGGTCTCGGGCCACAAGATCGGCGGCCCGTACGGCATCGGCGCCCTCCTCCTCGGCCGCGACCACACCCCCGTCCCCGTCCTGCACGGCGGCGGCCAGGAACGCCACGTCCGCTCGGGCACCCTGGACACCCCCGCGATCGCGTCGTTCGCGGTGGCGGCCCAGCACGCGGCGAACCACCAGGAGACCTTCGCCCGCGACATCGGCGCCCTCAGGGACACCCTCGTCGACGCCGTCCGGACGGCCGTCCCGGACGCGATCCTCGGCGGCGACCCCGCCCCCGGCGGCCGGCTCCCCGCGAACGCGCACTTCACCTTCCCGGGCTGCGAGGGCGACTCCCTGCTCCTCCTCCTCGACGCGCAGGGCATCGCCTGCTCGACCGGCTCCGCCTGCACGGCCGGCGTCGCCCAGCCCAGCCACGTCCTCCTGGCGGTCGGCACCGACCCCGACCTCGCCCGAGGCACCCTCCGCTTCTCCCTCGGCCACACCTCCACCGAGGCGGACGTCGAGGCGGTCGCGAAGGCGATCGGCCCGGCGGTGGAACGCGCGAGGATGGCGGGCCTGTCGTAGGCGGGCCCCGCCCGGTTCAGGCCTCCCTCTTCGACAACCCCGCCCGAGCCTCCCGCACCAACTTCAGATACCGGTCCCAGTCCCAGTGCTTCCCCGGATCCGTGTGATCCGTCCCCGGCACCTCCACATGCCCGATGATGTGTTCCCGGTCCACCGGAATCCCGTACCGCGCGCAGATCCCCGCGGCCAGCCGCGCGGACGCCGCGTACATCGCGTCCGTGAAGTCCTCGGGCCGGTCCACGAACCCCTCGTGCTCGATCCCCACACTGCGCTCGTTGTACGCCCGGTTCCCCGCGTGGTACGCGACGTCCAGCTCCCGGATCATCTGGGCGATCCGCCCGTCCTGCCCGACGATGTAGTGCGCGGCGGCCTGATGCCCCGGATCCTGGAACGCCTTCACGGCGCTCGCGAAATCCCCCTGGGTGACATGGACGACGATCATGTCGACCCCGTAGTCGTCCGGCCGGTCCGCCCAGCGGAAGTTCGCCTCGGACGCCTCCTCCCACCGCGCCCCGGGGAAGTCGACCGCCCCTGCCACCCGGGGCCGCCGGTTCCCCGGCAGCTTCCACCACAGCCTCGACAGCTCGCCTCGCGCGACGAACGCGCCGCCTCCGACGACCGCCGCCGCACCCCCGAAGACCAGCGCCCGCCGCCCGATGTCGCTCTTCCTGGACCCCATACAACCCTCTCTCGCACCGCCCCCACATGATCCCCAACGCATATCCGGGCGACCGAGTTCCCGCCGCCCCGTACCCTGGAGGGGCTATGACTGAGACCGCGCGCCCCCTCCGAGTCCTCGCCGCCATGTCCGGCGGGGTCGACTCCGCTGTAGCCGCTGCCCGAGCAGCGGAAGCCGGCCACGACGTGACCGGCGTCCACCTGGCCCTCTCCGCCAACCCGCAGTCCTTCCGCACGGGCGCGCGAGGCTGTTGCACGATCGAGGACTCCCGCGACGCCCGCCGCGCGGCGGACGTGATCGGCATCCCGTTCTACGTCTGGGACCTGGCGGACCGTTTCCGCGAGGACGTCGTCGAGGACTTCATCGCCGAGTACGAGGCCGGCCGCACCCCCAACCCGTGCCTGCGCTGCAACGAGAAGATCAAGTTCGCGGCCCTCCTCGACAAGGCCCTCGCCCTCGGCTTCGACGCGGTGTGCACGGGCCACTACGCGACGGTCGTCCTGCGTGAGGACGGCACCCGCGAACTGCACCGCGCGAGCGACATGGCGAAGGACCAGTCGTACGTCCTCGGCGTCCTCGACGAGAAGCAGCTCGCGCACGCGATGTTCCCGCTGGGCGACACCCTCACGACGAAGGACGAGATCCGCGCGGAGGCGGAGCGCCGGGGCCTCGCGGTCGCCAAGAAGCCCGACTCCCACGACATCTGCTTCATCGCCGACGGCGACACCCAGGGCTTCCTCGCCAAGCGCCTCGGCAAGGCGGAGGGCGACATCCTCGACGAGTCCGGCGAGAAGCTCGGCACCCACGAAGGCGCCTTCGGCTTCACCATCGGCCAGCGCAAGGGCCTGCGCATCGGCACCCCGGCCGCCGACGGCAAGCCCCGCTACGTCCTCGACATCTCGCCGGTGAACAACACGGTCACGGTCGGCCCGGCCGCGGCCCTGGACGTCACCGCCCTGACCGCGATCAGGCCCCGCTGGTGCGGCACCGCCCCGGCCGGCCCCGGCACCTACACCGCCCAGCTCCGCGCCCACGGCGGCGAGACCGAGGTCACCGCCGAACTGGTCGACGGCCGCCTGGAGGTCTCGTTCACCGAGCCGGTCCGCGGGGTGGCCCCCGGCCAGGCCATCGTCCTGTACGACGACACCCGCGTGGTGGGCTCGGCGACCATCGCGACGACCACGCGCGCGAGGACGACGACTCCGGTCGCCTGAGGAGTCCCGCGGGGCCCCGCCGCCCGAGGGGACTCGCAGGGCCCTACGACGGCGCCCACAGCTCGAACCGGCTGGTGCCCCATGCCGTGGCGTAGGGCACCGTCCCGATGAGCCGGTAGCCGGTCGAGTGCAGGAGCGCCTCGCGGACCGTGGTGCTCTCGCCCGTCGGGTTGCCCCGGTCGAGCACGACGAGGGTGAAGTGCCGGTCGGCGACGGCCGCCTTGAAGCCGGCCGCCCCCGTCAGGTGCTGCCCGGAGCGGTTCGTGTAGTCGATCGTGTACGTCGAGTTCCACTGCCGGTACGAGGTGTCCTTGCCCAGCGCGTAGACGGGCACCTCGTAGGTGTCGGCGAGGTAGGTGCCGTGCGCGTTCATGTAGGGCCGCAGCGTGGCCACGAGGCTCCTGGAGTCGGGCCACGCGTGGAAGTTGTCGTAGGCCTGCGACATCCCGCTGGAGAGCAGCACCACGCCCAGGAAGATCGCCCACTGCGGGTACTTGAAGTGCGCGCCCATGAGGCGGGTGACGCCGACCCCGGCGAGGGGCGCGGCGAAGAACAGTCCGTAGCCGATGTGCTTGTGCAGCGAGACCTCGGTGTGCAGATGCAGCTGGTACGCGGGCGCGAGCAGGGCCGTGCCGACCAGGACAAGCCCGAGAGCGGCCCGCCAGCGGGCACCCGGCAGCGCCCCGCGCCAGCCGGGCATCTCGCTCATGCGGCCGCTGCGGACGTAGCTGAAGGCCCCCACCAGGGCCACGGCGACCGCCAGGCCGCCCCAGCGGGCCGAGTCCTTCACGATGGTCCAGGAGGGCGTCGTACCGGCCGCACGGGCCGTCGTGGTGGACTGGATCGCCGCCAGGTACCCGGAGGCGTACAGCCCCGCGCCCAGCAGCGCCACCGTCGCCACCGTGAGCAGCACACCGCGCCCGAGCGCCCTGGGCAGACCGCGCCGCTGGTAGACGGTCAGCACCCCGAGCAGCACCACCGTCGGCAGGTACAGGGCCGAGGCGTACTTGACCGCCACGGCGAGCGCGGCGACCGGCGCGGCGAGCAGGGTCAGCAGCGGGTGCGAGTCCGCGGTGCGGACGACGATCCAGGCGGCCAGCGCCAGCAGGAACAGGGCGAGGGCGTCGTAGGTCGCGAAGTTGCCCATGAAGGCGGTGGACTGGGCCACGGCGAAGACACCGGCGGCGCACAGTCCCGCCCGCTCGTTGAAGAGGCGGCGCGTCATCGCGTACAGGAGCGAGGTGCAGCCGAGCATGCAGGCCAGGCTCAGGGCGCGGGCGCCGGCCAGCCCGAACACCGAGTCGACGGCGGCGGCGAGGACCGGGTAGAGGACGGGCGCGCCGGAGAAGTAGCTGTCGAAGGCGCCGTAGAGCGGGGTGCCGTGCAGCAGATGGTCGATCTCCGCGTGGCCGGCGAAGAGGTACAGGGCCTCGTCCTCGAAGGCGGTGTTCTGCAGGCGCAGCGACAGGCCGGCCTGGATCACCAGCAGGGCGAGCAGGACGAGCCGGCTGACCCAGATCCGGCGTGAGCTCGGGGCGGCCGACCAGCCGGAGTCCGGGACGGGGCTGAGGGTGTAGCCGGACGGGGCCTGCTTGAGCACCCTCAGCTGCATCGTCTCGGCGACCCGGGACCGCTTCTTCAGGTGGGCCACGGATATCTGCATGGTGGAGTCGTTGTGCTCCATCTACGGGCCCCCTACGGCTTCCGGACGTCGACGCCGAAGGAGTCGTCCGCGGCCGCCTTCTTGAACGCGGCGAGCGACAACGGGCCGCTGTCGATGCGCCAGTCGGCCTCCTTCTTGAGGTTGAACCAGACCAGGCCCAGCATGTCGGCACGCGCGCGTACCCCTGCGAACAGGTCGGCGATCTGGGCGGGTTTGCGCTCCCCGGCCTGCACACCGGTCTCCGCGATCAGGAACGGCTTGCGGCTGAAGCGGCGGATCTCCTTCAGCGTCGGCCCGAAGAGGGTGTCGAAGGTCGTCGGGCCGCTGAGCGCGTAGTAGCCGACGACACCGATCCAGTCGACGTACGCGTCACCCGGGTAGTACGGCTTGAGCCGCACGTCCGGGACCGGGTTGATCACGTTCGGGCTCCACACCCAGATGACGTCCGCCGCGCCCTCGTCGGTGAACAGGTCGTGGATGTGCCGCCACGCGCGCGCGAAGTCGGCGGCGCTCGTCTTCTTGCTGCCCCAGGGGTACCAGCCGCCGTTCATCTCGTGCCCGAAGCTCAGCGCGAGCGGCCGGTTGTAGTCGCGCACGGCGTCCGCGAACTCCCGGATGTAGGTGTCCTGCTCGCCGTCGGCGATCTGCGCGGCCGTGTGGGAGAAGGGCTCCCACACCAGGAAGGGCAGCTGGCCGTCGTCCCAGACGGCACGGTTGACGTCCGCCTGGAACGGGTCGCCCCACTTGGCGTAGTACTCGCGCAGGTCGGGCCGCTTGCCCGCCTTCTCGGTGAAGGCCGTGACCGGAGCGGTCGTGCGGGGCGAGCCGTTGAAGGCGACCCCGAGGTACTTGCGGTCGGGCCTGAGCAGCGGCCGTATGTCGTACGGCGCTTCGGCGCTCGGCGACGCCACCTGGGCCTTCGCGGCCGCCGAGGAGACCTGGGGCGCGGGCGGCGCACAGGCCCCGAGCGTCACGAGCAGGCTGCCGACGAGCGTGAGCAGCAGGAGGCGGGGCCGGGTCATGCCGCGGCGGGGCCCGGTCATACGGCGACCTCCTCGGTGAGCTGCGGCTGCGCGGGTGCGGCCTCCTCGGCGCGCGGCTGGATGAGGGCACGGGCGACCGCGACGCCGTAGAAGAGGCCCGAGGCGAGCATCAGGGCGTAGTCCGACGGGTTGAGGGAGGTGCTCATCCGCCAGACCGCGACCGAGATCCAGGCCACCGCGGTCGTCGCGCTCCAGGCCCACATGCCGATCCACAGGCGGCGCGTCTTGCTGCCCTTGGCGCCGCCGGCGCCGGTCGGCGTCCAGCCCATGGGGCGGCGGCGGACGGTGTCCCAGATGGCGAAGGCGTGCGCCCAGCCGTACAGGACGCGGGTGGCCCATGCCTCCAGGCGGTACGGATTCCGGTGCCAGATCGGGTAGATCACGGTCAGGTAGAGCACGCTGGGCACCACCAGGCCGATGTTCGCGAGCTTCAGCTGCTCGGGAGCCGCCAGCATGATCGTGAGCGCGATGAGCGGGCCGCTGAAGGTCAGCAGACCGGTCTCGACGTAGTAGATGAAACCGGACAAGTAGCACAACCGGCTCGCGAACCGCATCCTGGTCCGCCAGAAGTCCTTGCTGCCCAGCATCGCCAGCGAGGCCATGCACCAGCGGTACTGCTGGCTGTAGAAGGCGCCCACGGTGTCCGGGCACACACCGGTGGACAGCGCGACCGGCACGTACGTCAGGTCCCAGCCCAGGGACCGCAGTTCGAACCCGGTGTACATGTCCTCGGAGTGCTCGACCAGGCTGGTGCCGCCGATCTCCGCGAGCGCGCTGCGCCGGTAGACCGCGCAACTGCCCACACAGATCGAGCCGTCGCTCTGCTGCCGGGAGACCTGGACGCTGCGGTAGAACAGCTCCTGCACGGCCGCCGCCCCGCGCTCGATCCAGTTCTGCTGGTCCAGGACGCGGAAGAACTGCGGGGACTGGACGATCGCGGTGCGCGGATCGCGGTCCATGTACGGCAGCAGCTCGTGCAGCAGATCGGCGCGCGGGGCGAAGTCGGCGTCCAGGATGAGGATGAAGTCGCCCGAGGACCGCTCGAAGCCGTGGCGCAGGTTGCCGGCCTTCTTCATCCAGCCGCGGTTGGGCCGCACCAGGTACCGGAAGCCGAAGTCGGCGGCCATCGCGCCGATCTCCGGGTCGTCGGAGTCGTCCAGCACGATCGGCGTGACCCGCCCCGGGTAGTGCTCGCCCAGGGTGCGCACATGGAGCCAGGTGTTGTGCAGCACCTCGATGGGCTCGCCGCACACCGGCAGGAAGACGTCCACGTCCGGGTACCGCTCCGGCTGCCACCCCTTGACCAGCCGCCGGTGCCCGCGCAGATCGAAGCTCGGGGCGAAGGCGTCCAGCCGGAACGAGATCAGATAGCTGACCATGGACAGCACCAGGAGCGGGATGTACGCCCAGATCCAGACGCTCGTCGTCGCCGCCCGCACCTGGCTGATCACCAGGCAGACGAACCCGACGAGCGACGAGTACGTCAGCACCCAGGTGTGCCGTCGGACGTAGGAGACCTTCTCCCGGTCGTCGGGAGGCGCGGGCAGCAGCCCGGGGTGGTGGCTGTGGCCGGAAACGGCCTTGCGGGGTTCTGCCCGGCGGCGGCGAGGCGGCGGCACCGTGGCTCGGCCGCCGTCGGGCAGGGCGTGCGGGGTGTTCATGGGTCGTGCTCCACAAGCGAGCCGGAATGCGAAGGAGGCTCGCCGCGAAAGCGCGAGTTAATGGTGAATCTTATGTGACTAACGAGTGGGGTTCGGTCTTGGGTTGCTCAAGGTTCGTCCTCAGGTGGTCGAGAAGAACTCCGCCAGGACCGGTGCCAGGGCGCTCGGGTCGACCATGTGGGTCTGGCCCTCCAGGACGCGGTACGAGCCGTCCGGGGCCGCCTCCGCGACCGCCCGGGTGCCCTCGCGCATCCACTCGGGGCTCGCCCCGCCCGCCACGGCCAGCACCGGGACCGTGACCGAGGCCAGCCGGTCCCGGGGGACCAGGCCGCCCGCCATGACCGCGTTGTCGTAGGCGAGGGTCGGGGCGACCGACTCCATGCCGGGCCACATGGGGGAGTTGCGGGCCCCCTGGATCATCTCCTCGCCCATGCCGGTGAGCCGCAGGAACAGCTCCACGGCATCCCCGCGCCGGCCCTCGGCGAGCGCCGCGGTGAGGTGCTCGGTGTACTCGGCGTTCTGCTGTGCGCCGCCCTCGAGGAAGTCGGCGAACGGCGTCTCGTACACGGCGACCCGGCGCACCGGCAGTCCGCTCGCCGCGGCCTCCAGCACCAGCGCACCGCCGGACGAGATGCCGCACAGGCTCGCCTCGCCGCCCGCCTCCTCGATCAGCGCGGCGAGGTCCTCCACCTCACGGGCCACCTCGTAAGGGGCCGTGTCACCGCTCGCCCCGCGTCCCCGGCGGTCGTACACCAGCACCTCGTACCGCTCCGGCTGCCACCCCTTGACCAGCCGCCGGTGCCCGCGCAGATCGAAGCT
>DATCQX010001002.1:0-9562 GCA_036569285.1 Streptomyces sp. | reverse complement strand
GGCTTGGGCGACGATCCGGGCCCGGGGCTTCAGCTTCAGGGCGCGGGCCATCCGTTTGGACGCCCACATGATCGCGGCGGCGCCGTCGCTGATCTGGGAGGAGTTGCCGGCGGTGTGGACGGCGGTCGGCATGATGGGCTTGAGGCCCGCGAGGGCCTCCAGTGACGTGTCGCGCAGGCCCTCGTCGCGGTCCACCAGCCTCCACATCCCCTGCCCGGCGGCCTGTTCCTCCTCGGTCGTGGGGACCTGGACGGCGAACGTCTCCCGCTTGTAGCGCTCCTCCGCCCACGCGGTGGCCGCACGCTGCTGGGACAGCACCCCGAGCCCGTCGACGTCCTCTCGCGTCAACTCCCGCCGCCGCGCGATGCGTTCGGCCGCCTCGAACTGGTTGGGGAGATCGACGTTCCACTCGTCGGGGAACGGCTTGCCCGGACCGTGCTTGGAGGCGGCGCCCAGCGGCACCCGGGACATCGCCTCGACGCCGCAGCTGACGCCGACGTCGATGACGCCCGCGGAGATCATGTTGGCGGTCATGTGCGCGGCCTGCTGGGAGGAACCGCACTGGCAGTTGACGGTCGTCGCGGCGGTCTCGTACGGCAGGCCCATGGTCAGCCAGGCGGTCCGCGCGGGGTTGGCGGACTGCTCGCCGGCCTGGGTGACCGCGCCGCCGACGATCTGCTCGACCGCGTCGGCGGGAATGCCGGTGCGGCCCAGGAGTTCACGGTAGGTCTCGCCCAGGAGATAGGCGGGGTGGAGGTTGGCGAGCGCGCCGCCGCGCTTGCCGATGGGGGTGCGGACTGCTTCCACGATCACGGGTTCGGCGGCCATGGGGGCGGATCCTTCCGGGGGCCGGGTGCGGAACCGGGGGTAACTAGTACGTGTTCTAGTTCCGTTGCCAGTCTGCGGATGTGGCGTACGTCACCGCAAGGGTCTTGCAGCCTCAAGCGCTCTGAACTACGGTCACCGCACCTATTTCTGATGAGCCGTCAGATGGCGGGAGTCGCCTCATGCCCTGTCCAGCGCTTCCCGAGGGGTTCGACTTCACCGACCCCGACCTGCTGCACGCCCGAGTCCCCCTGCCGGAGTTCGCCGAACTGCGCGGCGTCGAACCGGTGCGCTGGATACCGCAGTCGGGCAATGTCGCGGGCTTCCAGGACGACGGATACTGGGCGGTCACCCGGCACGCCGACGTCCGGTACGTCTCGACCCACCCCGAACTCTTCTCGTCCTCCGTCAACACCGCGATCATCCGCTTCAACGACCACATCGAGCGCGCGTCCATCGAGGCGCAGCGCCTGATCATGCTGAACATGGACCCGCCGGAGCACACCCGGGTCCGCCAGATCGTCCAACGCGGCTTCACGCCACGGTCGATCCGCGCCCTGGAGGACCGGCTGCGCACCCGCGCGCACGACATCGTCGAGCTCGTACGGCGCTCCGAGGAGCCCTTCGACTTCGTCACCCAGGTCGCCTGCGAACTCCCCCTCCAGGCGATCGCCGAGCTGATCGGCATCCCCCAGGGCGACCGGGCGCGGGTCTTCGACTGGTCCAACAAGATGATCGCCTACGACGACCCCGAGTTCGCCGTGACGGAAGAGGTGGGCCAGCAGTCCGCGGCCGAGATCATCGCCTACGCGATGAACATGGCCGGCGAGCGCAAGAAGTGCCCGGCGAAGGACATCGTCTCCACGCTGGTCGCCGCCGAGGACGAAGGGAACCTGCGCTCCGACGAGTTCGGCTTCTTCGTGCTGATGCTGGCCGTCGCCGGGAACGAGACGACGCGCAACGCGATCACGCACGGCATGCACGCGTTCCTGACGCACCCTCAGCAGTGGGAGCTGTACTGCGCGGAGCGGCCCTCGACCACCGCCGAGGAGGTCGTCCGGTGGGCCACGCCTGTCGTGTCGTTCCAGCGAACGGCCACGCAGGACACGGAGTTGGGCGGGAAGCAGATCAAGAAGGGTGAGCGGGTGGGGCTGTTCTACGCCTCCGCCAATCACGATCCCGAAGTCTTCGACCGCCCAGGCGAGTTGGACATCACCAGAGACCCGAACCCCCACCTCGGCTTCGGAGGCGGGGGTCCGCATTACTGCCTGGGCAAGTCGCTGGCCGTGCTGGAGATCGACCTGATCTTCAACGCGATCGCCGACGCGATGCCCGGTATCCGGTTGGTCGAGGATCCCCGGCGGCTGCGCTCGGCGTGGATCAACGGGGTCAAAGAGCTGCGGGTCAGCGCGAGTTGATCAGTACCAGCCGTTCGACTGCCAGAAGCTCCACGCGGCGGACGGGCTGCCGTAGCGCGCATTCATGTAGTCCAGGCCCCACTTGATCTGGGTGGCGGCGTTGGTCTTCCAGTCGGCGCCGGCGGAGGCCATCTTCGAACCCGGGAGGGCCTGGACGAGGCCGTAGGCGCCGGAGGAGGCGTTCGTCGCGTTCACGTTCCAGCCGGACTCGTGCTCGACGATGTGCGCGAAGGCGTTGTACTGGGTCGCGTCGGGGATCAGCTGCTTGGCGATCGCCTGCGCCTGGGAGGCGGAGTCCACGGACGCGGTCGCCGCGTGGGCGGGGGCCGCGGTGAGGGCCATGCCGACGGCGGCGGTGGCCACGGCGGCGGTGGAGAGGGCCTTCTTCGGGGACAGGGCGATGCGGCGGACGGCAGCGAAAGACACGGGAACCTTTTTCTTCGGGAACAGGGCGGTCGCTCGCGCCGGGGGAGTCTCACCTCCGGCGATGCGGTGGCGCCGGGCCCCGTGGGGGCTTGTCGGCGCCGTGCGACGTCAACCAGAGAAGCAGGCTCCGGGGGGTGCCCGCAAACACCCTCTTTACTAGTTTTCGTCGCATTGGGGGGTGTCGCGGTTCGTGTGACCTGGGTCTCAATGTGCAGGTCAGGGGGCATATTGAAGTGGGCATGACCCACGTCCTGGGCTACGAGGAGGCTTCGTAGGTGACGTGGGTCATGTGGGGTGGTTCACCGGTCAACAGCCGGGAAGGGCCGGATTCGGCGGGATCAGCTGAAGAACACCGACCGCAGCTCCAGGCGCGGGCCGGCTCCGCCGACGAACGGATTCAGGACGTAGTAGTCGCCCGTGCAGTCCGGGTTCGTGAAGACGACGGCCGTCGCGTCCGTGCGGTTGCGCGGAGAACGGGCGGGGGAGCTGGCGCCCGGGTCCGCGACCTCGGGCAGCGTGACGCACTCCCCGCTCCGCGGGTCCGTCAACGCCGCGACCTGCGGAGAGCCGTCCAGACCGCTGTAGACGTAGAAGAACTGGCCCGTGGCGGCCGACGCCGACGTGGGGACGGCGACGGTCAGGGCGAGGGCGCCGACGGCGGCGGCCAGGGTGGTGCGGAGGCGCATGTGCGCGGTCCTTTCGAGGGGTTGAGCGTTACGGCGTGACCACTGCCCGTGACCGGATGGCCGCATGCCGTCACTCACTCGAACGAAGGAGCGCGCGCCGTACGTTTACTCCGCCACCGCCGCGTACGTCACCGGGTCGCTCCCCGGCACCGCCTCCACCCGGCCCAGCTTCACCAGGCGCCTGACGTGCGCTTCCGCCTCCGACACCGCGATGTTCCGGGAGCGGTACGGAATCTGCGCCCAAGGCCGGTTCCACTCCATGCGCTCCGCGAGCTGCCACGGCGTGAGGGGTGTTGTCAGTAGGGCCTGCAATGCTGAAAGCCGCTGGTCGTGGTGGGCGAGCAGGGCCTGGACGCGGGCCGGGGCGTCGGTGAACGTGTGCTGGTGAGCGGGGAGGACCTCGGAGGGGGTGAGGCGGGCTATTCGCTCCAGGGAGTCGAGGTAGTCGCCCAGGGGGTCGGTGACGGTCGCGTCGTCCGGATCCTCGTAGAGGCCGATGTGCGGCGTGATCTCGGGAAGGAGGTGGTCGCCGGAGAAGAGGCGGCCCTTGCCGGGGAGGCCCCGCGGGTGGGTCTCCTCCAGGTGCAGGCAGACGTGGCCCGGGGTGTGGCCCGGCGTCCAGATCGCGCGCAGACGCCGGCCCGCGAGGGGAAGGAGTTCGCCGGGGACGATCTCCCGGTCCGGGAGTGCCGGGGAGAAGCCGGGGAGTGGGCGGCTCGGGGGGCGGCGCAGAGGCGCCACGTGCGCTTCCGGTGCGCCCGCCGCCGCGAGCTTCGCCGACATGTACGTGTACCAGCGCTCGGGGCGCGTCTCCCGGGTGCGGCGGACGATCGCCGCGTCCGCCTCGTGCATCGCGATCCACGCGCCCGACGCCTCGCGGACCTTGCCGCACAGGCCGTGGTGGTCCGGGTGGTGGTGGGTGACGACGACGCCGGTCACCTCCTCCACCGACGTACCGCACGCCACCAGCCCCGCCGCGAGGGCGTCCCACGACTCCGGGTCGTCCCAGCCGGTGTCGATCAGCACCGGGCCGTCGTCCGTGTCCACCACGTGGACCAGCGTGTGGCCCAACGGATTGTCCGGGATGGGGACTTGGACGGAGCGGACGCCGCCGCCATGGTCGTACGTCTTCGACTCGGTCCCCGTCATGTGCCCTCCGATGCCCGGCGCCCCATGGCCATTGCCCACTATAACTAGAACTGGTATCAGTTCCTGAAACACCGTCAGAAACCGGGGTCGATACCGAGGGCGTGGTGGCGATGGGTGAGGTGCTGGAGTACGGACAGATCGTTGTCGGCGGGGAGTTGGTCGATCCGTCGGGGGACGGGGTCATCGAAGTGGTGTCGCCGCACAGCGAGGAGGTCATCGCGCGGGTGCCGCACGCGTCGCCGCGGGACGTCGACCGGGCGGTGGGGGCGGCTCGGCGGGCGTTCGACGAAGGGCCCTGGCCCCGGCTGCCGTTGGAGGAGCGGATCGCGGTCGTCTCGCGGATCAAGGACGGGATCGGCGCGCGGCACGAGGAGTTGGCGCGGGTCATCTCGTCCGAGAACGGGTCGCCGTACTCCTGGAGCGTGCTCGGGCAGGCGCTCGCGTCGATGATGGTGTGGGACTCCGCGATCACCGTCGCCCGCGGGTTCGTGTTCGAGGAGCGGCGGGACGGGGTGCTCGGGAAGATCCTCGTGCGGCGCGAGCCCGTGGGGGTCGTGGCCGCCGTCATCCCCTGGAACACACCGCAGTTCCTCGCCGCGTCCAAGCTGGCGCCGGCCTTGCTGGCCGGCTGCACGGTCGTCCTCAAACCGTCACCCGAGGCTCCCCTCGACTCGTACCTCCTCGCCGAGATCTGCCGGGACGCCGGGCTGCCCGAGGGCGTGCTGTCGATTCTGCCCGCCGGTCGCGAGGTGGGGGAGTACCTCGTCGGGCACGCCGGGGTCGACAAAGTCGCGTTCACCGGGTCCGTCGCCGCCGGGAAGCGGGTCATGGAGGTGGCCGCGCGGAATCTCACGCGGGTCACGCTGGAACTCGGCGGGAAGTCCGCGGCGATCGTCCTTCCCGACGCGGACGTCGCCGCCGCCGTCGCCGGGATCGGGCCCGCGGCCTGGATGAACAACGGGCAGGCGTGCGTCGCGCAGACGCGGATCCTGCTGCCGCGCGAGCGGTACGACGAGTTCGCCGAGGCGTTCGTCGCCGCCGTGCGGGAGTTGAAGGTGGGGGACCCTCTCGACCCCGCCACCCAGATCGGGCCCCTCGTCGCGCGGCGGCAGCAGGAGCGGAGCTTCGAGTACATCCGGGTCGGGCAGGAGGAGGGGGCCAAGGTGCTCACCGGGGGCGGGCGGCCGGAAGGGCTCGATCGGGGGTGGTATGTCGCGCCCACGCTGCTCGGGGGCGTCGACAACGGAATGCGGGTCGCCCGGGAGGAGATATTCGGGCCCGTCATCTGTCTGCTTCCCTACGGGGACGAGGACGAGGCCGTGCGGATCGCCAACGATTCCGAGTACGGGCTGAGCGGGAGTGTGTGGACCGGGGATGTCGAGCGGGGGGTCGATATCGCTCGGCGGGTGCGGACCGGGACGTACAACGTGAATACGTTCAGCCTCGATATGTTCGGGCCGTTCGGAGGGTACAAGAACAGCGGGCTGGGGCGGGAGTTCGGGCCCGAAGGGTTCGGGGAATACCTGGAGCACAAGATGATTCACCTGCCGGCCGGGGCCTAGCCGTGGGCGACCGGTGGCGGCTCGACGTGGATCGGTCTCTGTGTATCGGATCCGCGCAATGTGTGCATCGGACCGGGGGGTTCTTCCGGCTCGACGAAGGGCGGCAGTCTCGGCCGGCCGAGGTGGAGACGGATGCGAACGAGGGGGTTTTGGAGGCGGCTGAGAATTGCCCGGTGGAGGCTATTTCGATTGCCCTTGCGAGGAGTGGGGAAGTGGTGTTTCCGCCTGAGGAGTAGGGGCTTCTGAGGGGGCGCGGGTGCGGCTGCTTCGTGGCTGGTCGCGCCCCTAGGCGGGGCTTTCAGCGGAATGCGTCTCCGTAGGCGACGTCAAGTCGATCAGCTTGCACACCGTCTCGATGTCGATTTTCACCTGGGCGATGGAGGCCCGGCCGGAGAGCCAGGTGATCAGGGCGGAATGCCAGGTGTGTTCGATGACGCGGACGGCGGAGAGCTGGGCGGGGGTGGGATCGGGCTCGCCCATGGCGTCCAGGATCAGGGCGGTTGTCTGGTGGGAGACTTGGTCCACCTCGGGGCTTACGCTTCTGTCGGCGAAAGTCAGGGCCCTTACCATCGCGTCGGCCAAATGGGGTTCGCGTTGGAGGGCTCGGAATGCACGCATCAGGGCTTCGGAGACTCTGGCGCCAGGAGAATCCGAAGTGGGGGGTTTCTTTTTCAGGACCGTGTGCATTTGGGAGAGCTGGTCCTGCATGGTGGCCACCAGAAGGTGGACTTTCGAGGGGAAATAGCGGTACAGCGTGCCCAGCGCCACCTGGGAGGACTCCGCGACCTCCCGCATCTGGACCGCGTCGAAGCCACCCCGGCTCGCGAGCTGGGCCGTCGTGTGGAGGATCCGCCGACGGCGGGCCTGCTGGCGTTCGGTGAGAGGGGAGGCTGATGGTTCCGGGGGCATGGGTACCGTCCGTGGGGCCGGGTGATCGTGGGGTGGGCGCGGCGATGGATTGCGGAAGCGGCATGCGGCTGCGGGCCGGAACCGGTGCACCGCCACGGCGCGGACCGACGCGCGGTCACCCCGCCGTGGTGTGAATCACCTGATCCACAGCTCACAGGCCCCCTACCTGCCGGTAGATTCGGAGCCTCCCGGGCGTTCAGGTCTGAAACTTGTTCTAGATTAGCGTCCCGGCGTAGTCTCGCCGCGCGCAGGCAGAAGGGGGCCCGGAGTGACCGCTGAGGCCAGTCGGGCCGACCTGGCAGCCGACGGCGGGCGTTCGCTCGCGATCGCGCTGCTCACCTACAAGGGGAACCCGTTCTGCGGCGGCCAGGGCGTCTACGTCCGCCACCTCTCCCGCGAACTCGCCCGCCTGGGCCACCGCGTCGAGGTGATCGGCTCCCAGCCCTACCCGGTCCTGGACGAGGGGTACGACGACCTCACCCTCACCGAACTCCCGAGCCTCGACCTGTACCGCTCCCCGGACCCCTTCCGCACCCCGAAGCGCGACGAGTACCGGGACTGGATCGACGCCCTCGAAGTCGGCACGATGTGGACCGGCGGCTTCCCGGAGCCCCTCACGTTCTCGCTGCGCGCCCGCCGCCATCTCCGCGAGCGGCGCGGCGAGTTCGACGTCGTCCACGACAACCAGACCCTCGGGTACGGCCTGTTGGGGGACGTCGGCGCGCCTCTCGTCACCACCATCCACCACCCCATCACCGTGGACCGCCAGTTGGAGCTGGACGCGGCGCAGACCTGGCGCAAGCAGTACTCGGTGCGCCGCTGGTACGGGTTCACGCGGATGCAGAAGCGCGTCGCCCGCCGCCTGCCGTCCGTCCTCACCGTCTCCGGCACGTCCCGCCAGGAGATCGTCGACCACCTCGGGGTGCGCGGCGACCGCATCCACGTCGTCCACATCGGCGCCGACACCGACCTGTTCTCCCCGGACCCCGCCGTCCCGGTCGTCCCGGGCCGCATCGTGACGACGTCCAGCGCGGACGTCCCCCTCAAGGGCCTCGTCTTCCTCGTCGAGGCCCTCGCGAAGGTGCGGACGGAACACCCCGGCGCGCATCTCGTCGTCGTCGGGAAGAAACCGGCCGAAGGGCCGGTCGCGCAGGCGATCGAGCGGTACGGGCTCGAAGGCGCCGTCGAGTTCGTCAAGGGCATCTCGGACGAGGAACTCGTCGGGCTGGTGCGGTCGGCGGA
Source organism: Streptomyces sp. (assembly GCA_036569285.1). Lineage (GTDB taxonomy): Bacteria > Actinomycetota > Actinomycetes > Streptomycetales > Streptomycetaceae > Streptomyces. Next base: position 1,345 of record DATCQX010001002.1, on the reverse strand, counting down.
GGTCGCCTGCGTGCCGTCGCTGTACGAGGGATTCTCGCTGCCGGCCGCCGAGGCGATGGCGACCGGCACCCCGCTGGTCGCGACGACCGGCGGCGCGATTCCCGAAGTCGCCGGCCCCGACGGCGAGACGTGCCTCGCGGTGCCCCCCGGTGACGCGGGCGCGCTGGCCGCAGGGCTCGGCCGCCTCCTCGACGACCCGGAGCTGCGGGCCCGCCTCGGAGCGGCCGGCAGGCAGCGCGTACTGTCCCGTTTCACCTGGGCGCGCGCCGCAGAGGGCACGGTCGCGCACTACCGTGAGGCGATAGCCAGGAGCGGTGGGGGACACACGCACCCCGTGTCCGCCGAGGTTTCCGGTGCGCGCACCGGCGTTTCTCCCACCCCCACCCCCGAAAGCAGGACCACGTGCTGACCGTCGACTTCTCCCGGTTCCCGCTCGCCCCGGGCGACCGTGTCCTGGACCTCGGATGCGGGGCCGGGCGCCACGCGTTCGAGTGCTACCGGCGGGGGGCGCAGGTCGTCGCGCTGGACCAGAACGGGGACGAGATCCGCGAGGTCGCGAAGTGGTTCGCGGCGATGAAGGAGGCCGGGGAAGCGCCTGAGGGAGCGACGGCGACCGCGATGGAGGGGGACGCGCTCGCGCTGCCGTTCCCCGACGAGTCGTTCGACGTCGTCATCATCTCCGAAGTCATGGAGCACATCCCCGACGACAAGGGTGTACTCGCCGAGATGGTACGGGTGTTGAAGCCCGGCGGGCGGATCGCGATCACCGTCCCGCGCTACGGCCCGGAGAAGGTGTGCTGGGCGCTGTCCGACGCCTACCACGAGGTCGAGGGCGGGCACATCCGCATCTACAAGGCCGACGAACTGCTGACGAAGATCCGCGAGGCCGGACTCCAGCCGTACGGGACGCACCACGCGCACGCCCTGCACTCCCCGTACTGGTGGCTGAAGTGCGCGTTCGGCGTGGACAACGACCAGGCGCTGCCCGTGAAGGCGTACCACAAGCTGCTGGTGTGGGACATCATGAAGAAACCCCTCGCCACACGCGTCGCCGAACAGGCCCTCAACCCGCTCATCGGCAAGAGCTTCGTCGCCTACGCGACCAAGCCGCACCTCCCCCAGGTGGACGCCAAGTGACCACTCCCCGGACAGAACACCTCGTCCTGCCCGGGGTCCTCACCGCCGAACAGGCCGTGGCGACCGTGCGCGGCATCCTCGCCGTCCAGCGCGACGACGGGGCGATCCCCTGGTTCCGGGGCCACCACCTCGACCCCTGGGACCACACCGAGGCCGCCATGGCCCTCGACGCGGCCGGCGAACACGCCGCCGCCGAGCGGGCGTACCT
>DATCQX010001001.1:0-46061 GCA_036569285.1 Streptomyces sp. | reverse complement strand
GGACGGGACTGCCCGGCCCTGCGCTGGCGGAGGCGGGAGGGCCTGGGCGGAGCGCCGGGAAGCAGGGTCCACCGGCGGTGGGATTGGCGGGGCGGAGCTGCCCGGCCCGCGATTGACAGGGACTGGGCCGCCCGGCCCGGGATCGGCGGGGGCCAAGTTGCCCAGCAGCGGGTTGCCCGGTTCTGGATTCGCGGGATTTGATTTGCCGTGTGTTGGTTTGCCCGGCCCCGGGTTGGTAAGGGACGTCGCCGGGGCGGGCGGTGAGGGGTGCTGGGTCAGCCGGCGAGGAGCTTCTTCACCGTGGCGGCGACTCGGCCGCCCTCCGCGAGGCCCGCGACCTTGGGGCCGACCAGCTTCATGACGGCGCCCATGGCCCGGGGGCCCTCCGCGCCGGCGGACTTCGCCTCGGCGACGGCCGTCGCGACGATCTCCGTCAGCTCCTCGTCCGTGAGCTGCTTGGGGAGGTACTCGGCGAGGAACGCGCCCTCCGCCGTCTCCCGCTCCGCCTGCTCGGTCCGGCCGCCCTGCGTGAACGCCTCCGCGGCCTCGCGGCGCTTCTTCTCCTCGCGGGCGAGCACCTTCAGGACCTCATCGTCGGAGAGCTCGCGCTTCTCCTTGCCCGAGACCTCCTCCTTGGTGATCGCGGTGAGCGTGAGGCGCAGCGTCGAGGAGCGGAGTTCGTCGCGGGCCTTGATCGCGGTGTTGAGGTCTTCCTGAAGCTTGGACTTGAGCGTGGTCATGGGTTGATTGTGGCAGGTGCTGGAGGGAGGGGGCTTTTTTATTACGAGGGGGCGGGGTCGGCTGTCGCGAAGGGCAGGGTCGGCTGCCATGGAGGACGGGGTCAGCGGGGTGAACTCGGGCGGGATCTCGGGGTTTTGGCCTGAGCTGCACCTAGGGGACGAATGGGGGTCGGGTGAGGGGGCGGGCGGTGATGGGGAGGGGGCGGGTCTGACACGATGGCGGTATGCACGCTCGATACGGAATTCCCTTGGGAATCGCGGCGGTCGGCGCCGCCGGACTGATCTACTCGGCCGGGTTCGAGGCCCGTTCGTTCCGCCTGCGGCGGGTGACCGTGCCGGTCCTGCCCGCGGGAATGCGTCCGCTGCGCGTGCTCCAGGTCTCCGACATCCACATGGTCGGCGGGCAGCGCAAGAAACAGCGCTGGCTGCGCTCCCTCGCGGGCCTGCGCCCCGACTTCGTGATCAACACGGGCGACAACCTCTCCGACCCGGACGGCATCCCGGAGACCCTGGACGCGCTGGGTCCCCTGATGGAGTTCCCGGGCGCGTACGTCTTCGGCTCCAACGACTACTACGGGCCGAGGCTGCGCAACCCCGCGAAGTACCTCCTGGAGAAGGCCAGCGGCAAGCACGGCCTGAACGGCAACCCGCCCGCCGTCGACGTCGTCCACATCGACTGGGAGCAGTTGCGGGACGGCTTCGACGGCGCCGGCTGGCTCGACCTCACGAACACGCGGGGCGTCCTGAAGATCGAGGGTGTCTCCATCGAGCTGACGGGGCTGGACGACCCGCACATCCGCCGGGACCGGTACGAGCAGGTCTCCGGGGGGCCGTCCGGTTCCGCCGACTTCTCCATGGGCATCGTCCATGCGCCCTATCTCCGTGTGCTCGACGCGTTCACCGCGGACGGGTATCCGTTGATCCTCGCCGGGCATACGCATGGGGGGCAGTTGTGCGTGCCGTTCTACGGGGCGTTGGTGACCAACTGTGATCTTGACGCGGGGCGGGTCAAGGGGCTGTCCACGCATACGGTCGGGGAGCGGACGTCGTACATGCATGTGTCGGCGGGGTGTGGGACGAATCGGTATACGCCGGTGAGGTTCGCTTGTCCGCCTGAGGTGACGTTGTTGACGTTGGTGGAGAGGGGGGCGGGGGCTGGGGTGTGAGGTGAGGGTGGGAGTCGGGCCGTCGGGGTGCGGGAGTTGGGGGGTGCTGTCGGCTTCGGCTGAGGGGAGGCTGTTGGGGACGGTCCCGTCCGCGTCGTCAGTGTCATCCGCGCCGTCGGTGTCGTCCGGATCCTCGGGGGCGTCCCCCACTCAGCTCACCCGGATCGCTCGGTATGTCGGGTTTGCCTAGCTTGGGGGTATGACCGCTCCGATACCCCGGGACATTCCGGATCTGCCGGCGATTCCCCGTACGCACGCGCTTTTTCCTCAGTACGTCTCACACGTGCCGGCGGCGGCTGTGGTCGCGCCGGTGCGGAGGCCGCTCGCGGCGGTGCTGCGGCTGATAGTGGCAGGGGCGGCGGCGGGGAGTGCGGGGCTGGCGGTGCTGCTGGGTGAGCCGTCGGTCGTGCTGAGTCATTTCTCCGTGCAGAGCGCGCTGGTGCTGGCGCTGGTGACGGCGGTGTCGGCGCGGAGGGCGTGGGCGGCGCGGCGTCCGCTGTCCGGAGCGGTGACGGGCGCGGCCCTCCTCTACGCGGTGACCGGCGCCCTGACGTACCACCTTCTGCTGGCGCACCACGCGAACGCGGCGCCGCTGACCGGCGGGACGACCGGGTGGCACGCGGTCGCGGGGCACCTCCTGCACACGGCGGTCCCCGCAGTGGCCGTCCTCGACTGGCTCCTTTTGACGCCGCCGGGGCGGATGCGGTTGCGGCAGACCGCGTCGTGGCTGCTCTACCCCTTGGCGTACCTGGGCTTCACCCTCGTCCGAGGACACCTCCTCGCGACCGGTTCCCCCTCCCGCTACCTCTACCCCTTCCTCGACGTCGCCACCGACGGCTACCGGCACACCCTCGCCAACGCCCTCCTCCTCGGCCTCGCCGTCTACGCCCTCGCCCTCCTCCTCACCGCCCTCGACCACATCCGCCCAGGCCCCCTCCACCCCCACCCCAAAACCGGATTTCGTCTCCAGCCCCCCGTGGGCTAAAGTTAACGACGTCGCCGCGACAAGCAACATCAGCAGCGACATCGGGGTGTAGCGCAGCTTGGCAGCGCGCTTCGTTCGGGACGAAGAGGTCGTGGGTTCAAATCCCGCCACCCCGACAGCTAGGTAGGGCCACTGAGGCCGTTTCCCCAGGTGGGAGACGGCCTCAGTGGTTTTCTCCTTCGGGAGCCCTCCTTGCTATGCGTGGCTCTCCGTGGGGCAGCGTGGGGCAGCGTGCCCCAGACTTGCCCCAGATCCGCCCCGGGGCGCCCCAGCCTGATCGGCCGTCACGTCACTCCGGACCACCGATTCCTCCGGGCACGTAGCGGAGCCGACGCTTGATCATGCGCACCCGCCGGTCCTCTTCCTGGTCGAGGACGCAGCTTCCGCACATGGCCAACGGAACCAGCCCGGAATCCTCATCGCCTCGGCAGCCGATAACGGCGACGGAGCGATTCGCCCTCTGGCACATGAAGCACGTGCCCGCGCTCCACTCGTAGCGACCAAGGATCGCCGGCGGAGCGATGGCGTAGCTCTCGTCCCAGGACATCTCCGCGTTGGAGAGCCAGCACGGCTCCGGCTCTCCAACGCGCTCCTCGGACTCTCTGGACTGAGGCCGCGATTCCGTCTGGCCGGACGCGCTTCTCATGGATCCTCCGAATCGTGGCCACGAGTCGCACCCGGCGCATCGGCCGTCGGACGTACACGTGCAACCGCCCTGTCTAACCCCATCCCGGATCGATCACGGCGGACACTCCTGTCGCGCCGAGCCCGCACGTCACCAGTGCGTGTCTGCGAGGGGCACAGACGCCGCTTCCTCGGTGCCGGCCGTATCGACGACCGCCCAGTGCGTGTCTTCAGCAACGGCCGTCGTAGCGGTGGAGTGGCCGAAACCGACCAGGGTGAAGGCGGCTGCGATGCCGGCCAGGAGAGAGGCGACGACTTTCGACCTGACGTTCCTGCGCATGTGGGACCTCCCGTCGTGGCCAGGGTGATCCTGTTGCCCCTGGCCGCTTTGCTCTACGGAACGTAAAGTTCACTGTGCAACTAGTGCGCATTCAAGCCATCGCCCGGTAGGCATTTGCTTCACAAGCAAATGCCTACCGGAGGATTGGGGGGAAAGATGAGCGAACCGGACCGCGAGCATGGAGCTGAAGCGCTGTCAGACGCGGCGCTCCAGCTCTACGCTTCTCTCGCCGAGGCAGAACAGGAGATCCCTGAATCTCAGCGAGCCGCGCTCCAGGAGCTACTCAGTTACGGTCTCGCGCGTCCGGGGTATTTCCTCCCGAACACATGGGTGGCGGTTCCGCCGTGGGATGCAGAGGCCGACCTCCTCGCGGCCGAACAGGCTCGCATGGCGTCTTCCCTCGCACGCCTCAGGGAAGTGCCCCGGGCCATGGTGAAGGCCGCTCAGGCGTACGCAGCCAGCGGGCTGCACATCAGCGGGCGCAGCTACATCATCGAGAGTCGTGAGAAGGTCAACAGCGAGATCGATGCCGCCCTCAATAACGCCCAGTCGGAAATCACCACAGCCCAACCCGGCAGTCGCAGCCGTACCGCAATGTCGGTCGCCACACCGCGGGACCGCGAGTTGCTCCGCCGCGGCATCTCGCTGCGCACTCTGTACCACCCGAGCAGTCGCACAAATGCCTTCGTGCAGGAGTACGTGGAGGCAGTGACGGAACTCGGAGGCGAGGTTAGAACCCTGGGTCTTCAATTTCCCAGAATGATCCTGGTCGACAATTCAGCGGCTTTTATCACCTTGGAGTTGCCGGGAGCGCCGGAGCACGCAGCCTTGCACACAACTGACCCAGCTCACATCGCGTGGATGCGCAACGCTGTCTTCGACGCCTTCTGGCCGCTCGGCGAAGTGTGGGATCCGGCAGCTCAAGCGCCCGCAGCGGCAGCCGACGAGATCAAAGCGACCGTCCTCAAGCTCCTGCTGGACGGGCACACGCAGCGAGCCATCGAGCCGAAGGTGGGGTTGAGCCGATCCGGTCTGGACCGGGTCATCTCCGACATTAAGGCGGACTACGGAGCAAAAAGTCTTTTCCAGCTCGGGGCACGCTACCGGGAATCAGAGCTATGCCGACCGGAACCCGACGAGTAGCCCGCCGGGACTTCACTCACCCTTGAAGATCCAATAAGGCTGAATATTTTCAGCCGACACATAAGCGCTTCGTATCCAGGGTCGATCGGGTGCGTACCGTGCCTGATGACAACTCCTGGATCACCAACTACCTCACGGCCGTGGGCGACCGGGTGCGTACAGAGAGGCTTCGGCAGAATTTGACCCAGGAGCGCGTCTACCTCGCGGCAGGTATCGATCGCCGAACACTTCAGGCGATCGAAGCAGGGCAGGGCAACCCGACCGCAGTGACGCTCCTGCGGATCGCGTACGTCCTGGATACTCCGCTTAGCGAGTTGGTCGCGGAACCACAGGGGCCCGCCGCCGAGGCCACGGAGGCTCTCGACGGCGGGCCTGCCGCCCTTGGAGCGGGGCATCGATCAGGGACTGCCGATCAGGAGTAGCGGTCTGAGGGCCGGCTGACCGATCTTCGGGGGTGCTCCACGGACGGCTTGGTCGGGCGGGTCACGGCTGGGGTTGGTCGCTGTAGGTGCGGGCCTGTGTTTTCCACATGGCCGCGTACTCGCCGTCGTTGGCCAGGAGTGAGTCGTGGGTGCCTTCTTCGAGGAGGCGTCCGCCGTCGAGGACGATGATGCGGTCGGCGGCGCGGGTGGAGCCGAGGCGGTGGGTGATCAGGATGACGGTGCGGTCGGTGCTGAGGGCTCGGATGCGGTCGTAGACGGCTTCTTCTGCGCGGGGGTCGAGGGCGGAGGTGGGTTCGTCGCAGATGAGGAGCGGGGCGTCGGCGCGGTAGAAGGCGCGGGCGCCGGCGATGCGCTGCCATTGGCCGCCGGAGAGGTCGCGGCCTCCCCAGTGGGAGGGGGCGAGGTTGGTGTCGAGGCCGTCGGGGAGGCGGGCGAGGACGTCGTCGGCGCCGGATGCTTTCGCGGCGGCGTGGACGGCCTGGTCGTCGCCGTCGTCCTGGCCGAGGGTGATGTTCTCGCGGGCGGTGACCTGCCAGCGGGCGATGTCCTGCGGGAGCATCGCGAGGCGTGACCACACCTGTTCGGGGTCGGCGGTGGCGAGGTCCGTCCCGTCCCAGGTGACGGTGCCGTTGGTGGGGGTGTAGAGGCCGGCGAGGAGTTTGGCGAGGGTCGACTTGCCCGAACCGTTCGCGCCGACGATCGCCAGCACTTCGCCGCGCCGGACGGTGACGCTGACGCCTTCCAGGGCGGGCAGTTCACTGCCGGGGTAGTGATAGGTGATGTTGTCGGCGCGGATGACGGACGGGTCGGCCGGGACCGGCACGGGTTCGGCGGGAGGAAGGGCGCGCTGCTCGGCGTCGGTGAGGAAGGTCTGCCAGTCACCGAGGTACAGGCCGGTCTTATAGGTGGTGTTGATGCCGGTGACCAGCCCGGTCAGCAGGATGCGGCTGGTCTGGACGGCGATGACGGCGGTCCCGGCGGCGGCCAGAGGGATGCGTCCGGCGGTCACCAGCCACAGCAGGGCCGCGTACACCAGGAGGGTCGCGATGCCGGCGAGGGCGTCGCCGAGGAGCTGGTAGCGGGCGGTGGTGCGTCCGACCCTGGCGGCGTGGTCCTCCAGGCGCCGGGTGACGGTGGCGAACTGGTTCAGCAGCCAGGTGCGCATGGTGTTCGCGCGGACGTCGAGGGCGGTGGGGCGGCCGGAGGTGTTGTAGATCAGGGTGTGGCGCAGGCGGCGGTCGGCCAGGGTGTGCCGTTCGGCGAGGTGGGCGGCGCGGGCGGCGCGTACGGCGGCGGCGCCGCGCGGGAGGACGGCGAGGAGCAGCAGGGGCAGCAGCAGCGGGTCGAGGCCGGTGAGGATGCCGGCCGAGGCGAGGATGCCCAGCAGGGCGGCGGCGACCGAGGTGAGGGCGTCGATCATCAGGTGGGCGTCTTTGGAGGCGCGGTTTGCGGCCTCGCTGTGGTCGCACCAGGCGGGGTCGTCGTAGGAGGCGAGCGGGACGCGGGTGGCGGCGCCCAGGAACGCGAGTTCGGCACGGGAGTCGACGCGCGGGCCGATCCGCGCGGTGGTCGCCACGGTGGCCGCGCTGATCAGTGAGCGGGCCATTGCGGCGCCGGTGATGACGGCGAGGGAGGGCAGGGCCTGCTGGAGCCGGTCGGCCGTGGCTCCGGGGGCGAACAGGGGGGTGAGGGCGCCCCGGGTGGCGTACAGGCCCACGGCGGTCAGCGCGCCGGCGGCGATCTGGAGGACGGCCAGACGGTACAGGGCGGTGCGGTCCGCAGCCCACGCGAGGCGCAGCGCGGTCGCGGCGAGGGAGGGCAGGCGGCGGGCGATGGTGAGGAAGGTGTCGTCGAGGGCTGCGTCGTGGCGTTCCGCGCTCACCGTGTACTGCGGGATCACCTCGTCCTGGCCGTCCGTCCGTCGGCGCGACCGGGGGAGGAGGCCGCGCCGACGGCTGGGCGTGGAGGACGGGGTGCGGGGGCCGCTGCGCGGCTGAGTGTCTGTCACACCTCCTGCAACCGTTCACCCGTACGGGTGGATACGGTGGCGAAGGGTGGCGAATATCAGTGCGAGTGTTCCACCTCAAGAGCGGTCACGTACGGCCACACTCGGTCGGGTTCGTCCTGTCCGATGATGTGGCCTGCGGCTTCGATCCACGCGTGCGCGCCGTGCGGGTCGAACCGGGCCCCGACGACCCAGCGGACCCGGCGGCCGGTGAGGGCGGCGGTGAGGTGAGCGGCGAGGGATTCCTCCAGGCAGGCGGCTCGGCCCGGCCACCAGCGGGCGGCCCGGCGGACGGCGGCCAGCGCCCGTTCGGCGTCCTCGGCGGACGCGGTCCGGCCGGGCAGGCGGGTGGCGGCGCGGGCGGCGGTGATCGCGAACCGGACGGGCAGGCACCGCAGCACGAGGAGCGCGCCGGCCAGTGCGAGGTGCCCGGCCGCCAGGTCGAGGAGGCTGACGGGTGCGGCCGTGGCGAAGCGCACGCCGGGAGCGGGCCGGGGGGCGGGGCGGGCGGCGGGGCGCAGGAGGCCGGTGCGGTCCAGGTCGGCGGCGAGGGCGGTGAGATCGGCGCGCACTTGCTGGGGGTCGGCGCCCTCGGCCTGCCAGCGGGCGGTGAGCTGGTCGACCGCGTCGGCCGGCGAGGCGCCGTCGGCGACGGCCACCCACAGCCGGGCGCCGACCGGGTCGAGGAATCGCCACTGGCCCCGTCCCCGGCGGGTGTCCATCAGGGCGATGCCCTGCGGGGCGAGCGCGGCGTACAGATCGGCGGAGGTCATCGTGCCGCCTCCTGCTCTGTCGCCGGGGCCGGGGTGTTCTGCCACCAGGTCTCGCGGGTGGTGGGCAGGGAGGCGAGCCACAGCTCGGTGACGATCAGCGCGTGCAGGCCGGCCAGCGGGGCGGGTTCCCCGCGCGCCGTGCCGTTCAGCGCGGCCAGTGCCTTTGCGGGGTCGAGGAATCCGGCGTGGGCGAGCTGCGACGTCTCCAGGATGCGGCGCAGGACGGGGGCGTTGGCCCGCAGTCCGGCGTAGACGGAGCCGGTGAACGGTGTTTTCGTCCGTCGCTCCAGCAGGTACGCCGGGACGGCCCCGGTGAAGGCGGCGCGGGCCAGTGGTTTGAGGTCGCCGGGCCGGTGGCGTTCCCAGCCGGGGACCGCGTGGCCGGCGTCGATGACGCCGTTGTCGAGGAACGGGGCGTGGAGGGGGACGCTCCACAGTTGGCGGGCGATGGCGTCGTACGTGGCGTGTCCGTCGCCCATCAGCTCCAGGGCGAGTCGTTCGTGCACCTGCCCGGGGGCGACGTCGGGGTCGGCCGTCTCGGCGCGGTCAGCGACCAAGTCCGCGACCGCCGCGCGCCCCGCCCGGGTGAGCCACGGCGCCGACGCCGTCGTCCCGCACCAGGTCAGCATCTCCCTCGCCTGCGGCGCCCCTGCCGGACGGTCCAAGGGCTGCGGTCCGTCCAGCGTGTCCGCGAGCATCCGCAGGGCCTGCGGATGGCTGGTGGCCTCGGTGCGCCGGGCCTGGCGCAGGAGGGGGTGGACGGCGGTGCGGCGGGCGCGGGCGAGCGCCAGGACGCGGCGGACGGCGTCGAGGCGGTGCCCGGCCCGGTACTGGTCGATGAGCATCGCCGGTACGGCGTCCAGGACGTCGTCGCCGCCGCGCCCGGTCAGGTGCGCGGACGTCCCGTACGCGGCGGCCGGAGCGAGCTGCAACGCCTTGACTGCGAGCAGCCCGAGGGTGAAGGAAGGGGTGTCGGTGAACGGGAGCCTGGCCGGGTTGTCGAGGCCGTCGAAGTGGCCGACGCCGTCGCGGGTGCCGTGCACCCACGTGTGCGTGACCGACGCATGGGCGGCGGCGATCCGCCCGGCGTACAGGACGTCGTCCTGCTCGCCCATGCGGTCGTCGGTGTAGGTCACGGCCAGCAGGGGCCCGTGTGCGGCGGTCAGGCTGGTGACGGTGGAACTGTCGATCCCCCCGGACAGATCCGAGGAGACCCGGCCCGCCCCCGCCGTACGCCGGCCGACCGCCACGGTCAGCGCCTCCCGCACGGCGGCGGCTCCCTCCTCGAAGGACAGTTCCGCCACCGGGTGCGGCACCGGCACGGTCCGCACCGGGCGGCCGTCCTCCAGGACCAGGGCGTGTCCGGGCAGAACCCGCTGCACCCCGGTGAAGTGACTGGTGCTGCCGCGGACGTCGACACCGCGCACGGTGAACGCGGCCAGCAGGACCGCCGGGTCCGGGGCCGTCCCCGCGTACGCCGCGAGCGGCGCCGCCGCCGTCGCCCACCACACCCGCTCCCCCTCCTGGCACCAGTACACCGTCACCGTCCCGGCCCGGTCCCCGCAGACCCGCACCGTACGGCCGGTACGGACCACACTCAGGTAGGAGCCCGCCAGCCGCGTCGCCCGCGCCCACTCACCCCGCCCCGCTGCCGCGACGGCGGCACCGAACTCGCCGTCGGTGCCCAGACAGCAGCCGACCGTCAGCAGCCCGGCCGTGCCGTCCGCCGCTCCGAGCACCCGGACCTCTTCCGTGCCGTATCCGGCCGTCCAGATCCGCGACGCGTCCTCGTCGTACACACATCGCCCCTCCCGGGGCCAACTGGCGGCCCCGGACCCAGCGCCGCCCGGCCCGGAACGGAACACCCCGGCCGTGAACCTCATGGTCCCCACCTCGTTTCCCTCGTCGTGTAGCTCGGCTGTTCACACACGAGCGCCCGGGACGAAGCGCGGCCATCGGCCGGAGTCCCGGGCGCTCATTCAGCGGTGCACGCCCCTGTCAGGGCACCCTGTTACGTCCAGTACTGGGTGTCGTCCGCCTTGTCGTTCCCGGCGGAGCCGAGGGTGGCGCCGGTGACCGTGCCCAGCTCGCTCACGGCCGGCGTGACGTAGGGGACGGTCTCGAACTCGATCTGCTTGTCCATGACTACCTCTCTTTACGAGTCGGTCGGATGTCCCCCTGGGCGGGCGGGAGCGGCGCAAGATCTCCCTCCCGCCTGAAAGGGGAAGGACCGAGCCCGCCGGATTCACGAGGGCTCCGGCGCGCTCTGCCCCCAGGAAACGGCCGAACTGCCCTACAAGGAAGGGGGGTTGGTGTTGCCTCGGTGCTGCTTCTCTCCGCCGGGCAGGTCGCCGCGGCCTCAACTCCGCCTTGAGTCCGCTACGTTCGCTGAAAGCGACCGCGCACAGCGCCGTCCTACCCCGGGGGTGCAGCAGCCACATGCCCGTGATCATCAAACCGCCGAGGCACTTACTCGCCGCAGTGCGTGCGCATTACGGCTACACCCTGCGCACCTACGCCGTGGCCGTCGCCGAGCGAGCCGAGGCACTCGGCTACGTAGGCATGGCTTACCGGCGGGAAAAGGTTGCGCGGTGGGAAGCGGGAGTCGAGCCGGAGATGCCCGCACAGTTAGCCATGGCCGACCTGCACGGGGTCGACCCAGCCCAGGTGGCGGCGAGAGGATGGCCCAACTGGCTGCTCCTCGCATTGCCCGGACCCGACGTCCTGGCCCCGTTCACCCCGGAGGTCACGCTGTCCGCCCTCGATGACCTGGCCGCCGACCCCGCCCGCGCGAACAGCGCCGGCATCCCGCTCCTGCCACCGCTGGTCCTGGAGGCCCTCACCACCCACTGGACCGACCACGTCAAGGACACCATCGCCCGCGGCATCAGCGGCGGCTACGTCGGCGTCGAGGTCTCCACCGCCATCCACGCCCGCCTCACCGCCCTGTGGCACCTGGACGACTCCCTCGGCGGCACCCCCTGCACCACCAGCGCCCGCACCGACCTGCGGATGGTCACCAAGCTCCTGCGCCATGCCCGCCATACCGGGCAGCTCACCACCGATCTCCACTACCTCGCCGCCGAATACGCGCGCTTCCTCGGCTGGGCCGAGTTCGACGCCGGCGACACCCCCGCCGCCCAACGCGCCTGGCACGCCGCCCTGCGCGCCTCCGCCGAGACCGCCGACCCGGCACACGGCGCCTACCTGCTCTCCAATCTCGCGCTGGCCTGCGTCTACGACGGACAGGCCGGCACGGGCAGCGGTTTACTCACCACTGCCCGGGACATCGCCGGAACACGTACGACACCGCTGGTCGCCGCGATGATCGACACCTGGCGGGTCCGCGCGACCGCCGCGACCGGCGACGCCCGGCAAGCGGCTTTCCTCCTCGCCCAGGCGGAAACCGAGTACGAGCGCGCCCGCGCGGGGGACGACAACCCTGCCTGGGCGTACTGGATGTGCAGGCCCTCCCACATGGCCGAGACCGGGAAAGCCTTCCTCGACCTGAACGACCCCGCGACCGCCGAGGAACTGCTGACGGAAGGTCTGGCCGCGCTGGAGCCAGGCGCGATACGCGACCGCGTCCTCTACCTCACCTGGATCGCCACCGCACAGGCCCGCCGCCGCAACCTCGACGCCGCAGCCGAAACCGCGACCACAGCGATCGACACCGCCGGTCTCGTCGAATCCGGCCGCTGCACCAGCTTGCTGTCTGACCTCGCTGCCGAACTCCGCCCCCACCGCGAGGCGCGTCCAGTCAGCATGGTGCTCGATCGTTTAGGCCACGAACAGCGCTGACAGGCTCCTCCATCCGCTCTGGAGAAGACGAGAGCCCGCCGCCGGCACTCGGGGGATGCGCTCGGCGGCGGGCTTGGCCGCCCGTGGGGGATTCGGATGGGGCGGCCGTCGGAGTCCCGTTCGCAGCCCACCGGCCGAGAACAGGGGCTTACGGGGCGCGGGCCTGCCTTCGCGCGCTACATCATGCCGTGACGGTTGGGATCGATGCAGCCGCCTGTGGTCGTGCCACAGTGGAAGCACCCCTGGCCCTGGGGCTCGGACGGGGGCGGGGGCGGGGGCGGCGTTTCGTCGGCCATTGCGGTCCTTCGGTTGTAGGTGTGGTGGCCGCCCTCGTCGTGGAGATGACGCGGGCGGCCACCCTGGGCCGGTCCCGGCCTCATCAGGTCAGGCCGGGACCGGGGGGTGCGGGGTGCGACCCTGACCCTGCGGTCGCCATGGGGGTGCTGTCAGGACGGCGTCCGCGCCAGCACCAGGGCGAGGACGGGGGCGGTCACGACCACCACGTACACGAGCACGCCGGTGATCGACTTCATGCGGGGGCCCGTGCCGCTCGGGCCTCGATCTCCAGGCGGGCGAGGTCGATCGGCTCGACCTCGTGCAGCGAGATGACCGCGCGGGAGGCGTAGATCCAGCGCAGCCGTTTCTCGTCCTCGTACGACACCTCGACCAGATCGCCCGGGTCACTGATCAGGTCGAGGGTGTCCGGGTGGACGACGGCCCCGGCGACGCCCCAGGACGGGGTCCAGCCCACGAGAGCCCCGGTCCAGCCCCGGCGCAGGTGGGGGCACCGCTCGACGGACTGGAGGGCGCAACTCTCGTGCACGGGCGGCACGGTGACCGTCTCGCCCTCCTGGACGGGAGAGCGGTTGCCGCGGTCGGCGAAGACGAACAGGTGCCGTTCGTCCGCACGGGTGCTGACGGTCGTCGTCCCGCACACCTGGCACAGCATGTGCTCCATCGCCGCCCGCTGGCGCAGCGGATGCAGGCCCGCGAAGTCCGGCCTGCCACGCCCCCGCGCCAGCGACATCCGCACCCACAGGACTCCGCTGTGCCGGTCCGCGGGGTGCTCGTTCGCGTAGGCGAGCCGCTCCTCGGCGTCCTCGTTGACCTGCCGTGCAAACCGGACGGGCAGTGTCTGCTCATGGCTCCAGGGGGTTACCCAAGGCACTGGCATACCGCGCCAGGACAGCCGGGCGGGCTTCACGCGGGACCTCCAGAGGCGATCCACCAGACCAGGGCGACGACCAGGGTGGCCAGCACGATGACGTAGGCGGTACCGAGGGCCACGCGCTGGAAACGGGGCTCGCGGGGACGGGCATGTGTCGGCCTGGTCACCGTGCCTCCAGCGCGGCGGTGAGCTTCTCGCGGTGGTGGGCGAGCGCGCTGACCGAGAGCGCAAGGTCGCCGACCCGCTTCGACTCCCCCATCAGACCGGGAGCCTCGGGGCGGCCCATCCGCGTGCGGGCCGTCCTGACGGCGACGAGCGCGGTCTCCGCTTCGACATCGCCCGGCTCCAGGGCCCCGGCCATCCGCTCGACCTCCGGCACCAACTGGCCGAGGCAGGCGATGAACTGCTCACCGAACTCGGCCACCTCGTCGTGCCGCAGCAGGGTGCTCTGCGTGCAGTACCAGGTCGCGGCCACACAGATCGAAGCCAGCGACGGAGGCTCAGTGCCCGTCTCCCTGGGCGACTTCGTGATCGTGCCGCGCGGGCTCACGGCGTATGCCTGCGCGCTTGAGCCAGCGGGCGGGGGCGCTCCCTTAGGGGCGGTACTGTTCGCCATGTTGACGCTCCTTAATAGCGTTGGCCATGCCCCGGGGCCCTGCCAGGCCGCCGGGGTCTGTTGCCGGAGGTGGATCACAACGCGGCAGACGTCTGACGCCGATCCCGATCCCAGACGGTCACGACGAAGGCGTTGTGGGAGGCCAGCCAAGTGTCGAAGCGGGTCTGTTCAGGGTCACGCAACCCGCACATGCGACGCATCGGGGTGACGATTCCCTGAGCCGTCCCCCCTTCGATCTCGGTCTGGAGGCGCAGCCACGCGGGACGTGTGTCGGGAGTCGTGTTGATGCTCTGTCGGTCGATCAGCTCGCACGCGACAACCCAGTCCCGGGCATCCGCGTACTGCCGCAAGACGGAGAGCACTTTCTCTTCACTGCCGAATTGAGACACGGGCTCGTCGGCCGGGAGACAGGCGTACAGGACGACTTTGGTCCGCTCAATGTGCCCGCTCGCGGCATCTATGAGCCGCCGGCGGCGGATGAGGTCTCCGTGTGTCCTCTGCATACTGTGACTGTCCCGCCACAGAGAGCTGAGATGAAGAAACGCCCCGTACGACTCCGCGACCAAAAGGCTTGCGTAGTCGTACGGGGCGTAGAGCTGTGACCTGGTGATCTAGGCCAACTCGCACACGACATGGGAGCGGTTCAGCCCGGTGGGGCCAACACTCGTATGTCGCATACGAGTTAGAGAGCAGTCTTGGCGGTTGCGGGGAGGAAGTTGCCGGCCCCGGTCGCGCCGACGCCGACCAGCTCCGACACCCTCCGCAACCGCGCGGTGGACGCCTTGCCCACCTTCTGCAAGATCACACTGGGCAGGGCCTGGTGACGGCCCCATCCAGGCGCGTCCGTCAGCGTCTCCTCCAGCACATCCAGCGCCGAGTCCCACATCTTCGCGTCCGCGTAGGCCATGGCCTGGTCCATCGCGTACCGATGACGAGCTGCGCCCGAGAGAGCGTCGAGGTCCTCTTCGTGGACATCGCGCATCAGGGTCAGCGCCTTGCCCGTGTTGCCGAGCGCAACGTTGATGCCGATCGCCTGGGTCGTCGCGGATACCGGACCGAAGAGCGTTCCATGCGCCCGATGCTCCGAACCCAGCCGCGCTCCGGCAGCGTGCGACTGGCTCAAGTAGTCGGCGGCCCGCTCCTTGTCGCCCATCCGGCTCGCCACGACCGCGGCGAAGTTCACGTGCGACCCGTACGCGACCAGAGTAGAAGGGGCAGCCGTCGAGAATCGCGGCTCGATGTCGACGGCCGCCTTCTCCGCCAGGTGCAGCGCCTCCGCCAGCCTGGCATCACGCAGATACACCCACGCGCGCCCGGACGTCACCAACGCCTGCCGCAAGTCGTCCGCCCCTGCCTGCGCCGCGGCTTGAGCCTGGCCGATCGCCGCGTAAGCGAGATCCCGGTAGCTCATCAGGTTGGCCACATACCCAGCCACCCGGTAGGCGTCCGACAGCACACCCCATGCCTCGGCCTGTTCTCCGACGGGCTGTTCCCGCAGCCGCGCCCCTGCGGCTGTGATGAACTCGGTCGCGACGGCACCGGCCTCCACGTAGTTGCCCGCCCAGTAGATCTCCCAGCACCGAGTGCTGACTTCGGCGAGTTCCTGGAGGGAAGGAGCTTCCACGGTGTCCGGCAGGATTCCCGCTGCCGTGTCGTGGACTGCGCGTGAGAGCGTGATCATCACGTTCCGGTCCGCGTGCTCCATGGCGCGGCGAGGTGCCTGCTGGCCGAGGATCACGGAGGTGTCGACCTTCAGCGCGTCGGCGATCTTCAAGAGGGTCGGAAGGGTGAGTCGCTTGTCCTGCTCAGCCTGCTGGATGGTGGGCATCGAGAGCCCGGTCATCTCGGAGAGGTCGGACTGTCGGATCTCCCGGCCTCGCAAGATCTTGATGCGCTCGCCGGTCGTGTAGTCGCTCCATCGGGGCATACTCTGGCCTCCTGTTCCTAAGCGTCCACTTGGAACAGTACGCCCGCGAGATGTCGGCGTACGGGGTAAGGCCCTTACGGATCAATTTCGTGAGGGCCTTCGCCGTTGAACGACTTCCTGTGACCAGTGCCATGCGGTCTTTAAGCCAGCATCGCTGTGTAGGGACGCAGAAGTGCCCCCAGGTTCAGCCCATCATGGACTGAACCTGGGGGCTCAACGGTCAGCGTGTGAGTAGGGACAGAGCGCCGGTGGCTGCGCCGGCGACGCCAGTGAGCATGCCGACGGCGGCTGGAGGCCACTGACGTCGCTTCAACGCCTCGACTTCGGCGCGTAGTTCGGAGATCTCCTGGCCGGTGTCCTCGCGTAGCTGTTCCACGTCACGCTCGGTTCGGGTAGACCGCTCGACGATGACGGCGAGTTGCCCTTTCATCTCGGCGAACCCCGTTTCCACCGTGCCGAGGAGGCGTGCCAGTTCGACTGCGACGGACGACTCTGCGGGCGTCACTCACGGCTCCTGACGCTGGCCGAGCCGCTGCTCAGGTACCGCGCACCGTCGACAGGCTCCAGTGCCTCGACCTTGGGGTAGGACGGCGGTCTCGCCCATCCGAGGAACACACCCGCGAGGTTCTGTATGAAGCCTCCGGGCAACCGCTTGCCAAGCAGTTCGAGCAGTCGGAACGTGAGGTAGTAGATGAACGCGAGGATGATCGTCACGACACTAACGACGGTTGTCGAGTCGATGTCGATACGCGTTCGTACAGCGAGGGTGAGCACCCATCCGGCGACGAGCGGGACGCCCGTCCGCATGGTGGAGACGAACAGACCGGTCATGGCCGGTCCCCCTTTCGGTAGTGAGAGAGGATCGGCCGCCCGGCGGCGGCCGGGCGCCGGTCAGGCGACGACGTCGAACCCGTACTTCTGGCCGAGGCGCTTGAGCGTCGTCATACCGGGCGTGCCGTCGGCGTCGCCGCCCGGCTCGGTACCTTGGAACCCGCACCGCTCCTGCCACAGGCTGTAGGCGCTGCGGGTGGCTGTGCCGGCGTGCCCGTCGGCGTACTGCCGCGCGAGCAGCTTCTCGGCCACGAGTGCGTTCTCGACGTAGATCGTCGGCTTGTACGAGACCGGCGTGCCCTTCTTCGGCGGGTCGACCTTGAACGCCTTCACGAGCGCCTTGAGCGACACCTGCGGCCGAGTCGAGGGCGCGTTGCCGCTCGGGCTGGTGGGCTTCGGCGGCACCTTGTACGCGGGGCGCCCGAACCCGGCGATATCGCGCACGACCCTTGCGCGCCTTGCGCACACGTTCGCGGTGTTGCCCTCGATCGTGAACACGTACTGATGGTCGTCCGAGACGCCTGTGACGATGCCGACGTGATCGATCTTGCCGATCTCGCTCGACCCGCCCCAGTCGAAAAAGATGACGTCGCCGGGCCGGATGCCGCTCGCCTTGATCCCGTTCGTCATGGCGTGCCACTGGCCGTGTTCCTTGAATGCCTGCGCGTGCGCCACGGTGTACGCGAAGTCGGTGCCGAAACACACCGCCTCGTACTCGTCCGCGTCGACCGCAGCGCGGGTGATCGTGGCGTTGCACCACGCGAAGTTCCCGTTGTACGCAGCCCCGTTGCGGCCCCTGTACCACGACTGGATCTCGTTCGGTTCGCCGGTCCCGATCCAGCGTTCCATTTGCGTGATCATCGCGTCGACGCTCATGCGGACTCGCCCCCCTTCGCGGTGTCCTCGGCCGCGGCGACGGCCTCGTCGACAGCCGCCTCGGGCTCGGCGTCCTGGTCGACGGCGGTCTCGGGGCCGGTGAAGAACCCGGCCATGTCCGCAGCACCGAACTGCTCGGCGAGCAGCCGCTGCTCGTCGTCGACCGTCGGCCCGTTGCCGGTGCGCACGAGGTGCGCCGCCTGTTCTTCCTGATCGCCGAGCCGCTCGGGCGTCGGCCGTGCTGTGTCACCCATGGGTGAGCCCCTTCTGTTCGGGCATGAAAAACGCCCCGGCCGGATCGGCTCGGAGCGGGGGGGAGCGCGGCGGTCGTGCCGCCGAATCAGTGGCTGTGGGGCACCTGCAGCGCACGCCAGATCGCCTCGTTGGGGTATCCGGCGTACGCGCCGCCCGGCGACCCGCACGTCACGTGCCAGTTGCCCCATGCGGTCAGGTCACCCGTCCCGAGGTCGGCGGTCGGGGTGAACGAACCGGCGCCGACGGCGACGAGACGTTTCGCCGCGGCGAGGACCATCGGGGAGGTGCGGCCGACCTTGAACCAGTCCTGCCCCGGATACGGGGAGTACGCCGCGGCGGTGCCCGACGAGGTCTTGATCAGCGACGCGTCGTCCACCCAGTTGGGATCGGAAGTGACCATGGGCGCGGCGTACTTGGGGTACCCGTAGCCGTACACGTTGGCGTCGGCCCGGTTGCGTACGCGCAGATACACACCGTCGCCCTCGCTGCTGCCGGTGACGTTGGTGTTGAACTCGATCGTCCAGATCCGGATGTTGTCGAACTGGTAGACCAACCCGGTGTGATCTTGTCCGAACTGCCCCATCATGACCTGCGCTCCTACAGCGGGGTACCACGACCAGCGGCCCCACGACTGGTATGTCGTGATGGCGGTGGCGCAGGCCGGGGTCTGCGGCAGGATCGTGATGTCACCCGCCCGGTACGCGAGCCACAGCAGCCCGATCACGCACCACGACTGCCCGTCGTAGCTCGCCATGCCGGGCGTTTCCTTGGCGTACTTGTTGAGGTTCGTCCATGTGCCGCCCGAGGAATCCTCTTGATACTTGATCGCGGCCTCTTGCTGGGCAAGTTCGATCAGGGTCTGCGGCGCGATCGCGGCGACCATGAAATCCCCCTAGGACGGGTCGAGGATGCGCCAACCGACCGTCGACGTATCGGTCGACGAGGTCGACTTGATGACGAATGAGGTGCCCGCCGTCCGGGCGTTGACGTAGACCGAGCCGACCGTGCCGCCGGGGGTCTGGATCGTGAGCTGCACGACGCTCGCCGCGGTGATCGCCGATGTGGTGACGGTGACCGTGCCGGCCGCGAGCGTGGCCGTGCCCATGCGGGCGGCAGCGCCGCCGCTCGGCACGATCGTCTTGCCGGTCACGACGAGAGAGCCGTCGCCGGGGTCGAGCCGGTTGACCGTGCCGTTCAGCGTGTTCGCCTTCACGGCGGTCAGGCCGAGGACGGTTGCGATCGTGCCGGCGTCCGTGCGCAGGCAGGTGCTCGCGTTCGAGCCCGGCGACACTTCGGCGACGCCGACCAGGACGACGCCGGTCGCGCTGTTCGTGAGCCACACGGACGCGCCGTCGGATGCTTTCGTCACGAACCCGTTCACGGTGGCGCCCTTGCCCCCGTACACGGTGAGCCCGGTCGTGCACTGTTCGGCGCCGCAGCCCGTGAGGACGACGCCCGTGCAGGAGTCGAGCCGGAACCCGGTCGGGGATCCCATCGCCGCGCAGGCGGTCAGGCTGGTGTACGCCATGCCGTCGAGCCAGTACGCGCCCCCGACGTTGCCCTCGGCCGAGCAGCCGATCAGGGACGTCGACGCGCCGCCGAGGACGGTGTCCTGGGGGGCCTGCAGGTGGAACCCGACACCCCCGCAGGTGCGCACCCGCACGCGGTGCAGGATGCTCGACGACAGCTCGTGGCAGAACACCCCGTCGCCGCCCATGCTCTGGATCAGCACGTCTCGCAGCGTGATGTTCGCCGTCGACGGCGACGAGAACCTCGTGAACCGCACGCCGCTGCCGAACCCTCGCCCCGGACCGGACAACTGCAGGCCCTGCAGCGTCACGCCGCTGATGTCCGTACCGGTGATCAGGTCAAGGTTCTGGTTCGTCGCCTGCAGGATCGACACGCGGTCGCCGGCGCCGAGGGCGTTGACGCCGCTGGCCCAGGTGAGTGCCGAGTTCAGGATGTAGCGGCCGGCCGGGATGTAGAGGGTGCCGCCGCCCGCTGCGCTCGCCGCGGTGATCACTGCCTGAATCGCGGGTGCGTCGTCGGTGACGCCGTCGCCCACCGCGCCGTAGTCGCGGATGTTCAGCCAGTCCAGCGGCGGTTCGGGGGCGGGGCCCCCGGCGGAGACGAGGTTGTGCGCCTCGATCCATGCACGGGAGGAACCGCCGGCGTCCGCCCACATCCCGGTCACGCCGTCCGGGCCGAGGAACCTCGGCAGCGCGCCGTACTCGTCGGACCGGACCGAGGTCATGGGCGTGCCGCCCGCGTCGGTCAGGTCGGTGTACTGGTTGCCGTCGGCCGGGGCGTCCCAGAACCTGACCGTGGCACCGCCGGCCACTCCCCACAGCCCGTCGACCGGCCGGACCACATAGTCGGCGAGGCCCCCGCCGTACTGCTGCCGGGCCATCAGTCCACCACCCAGCTCGTCGTGGCGGGCATCACGTAGTTGCCGGTCGACAGGGTCGGATGGTTGAGCAGCCAGACCTGACCGGCGCGGTCCGAGGCGGACGAGAACACGACCAGACGGCTGATGATGGCGCCGGTCGTGTAGGCCATGACGTACTGGTCACGGGTGGGGTGCCGGTAGGCGGCGGGGATCAGCGCAGGCAGGCGGGATTCGCTGGCGCTGGAGAGAGCGCCGCCGGTCCGCTGGAACGCGCCGAGGCGCAGGTGGACGTTGCCGTTGCGTTTTTGCAGCACGCTGTCGTAGGTCGCGTTCCACCCGGCCACGGTCGCGTTGACGGCCACGACACCGGAGTCGTCGAACAGCCCGGTCCAACTGTTGCCGGTCCACACCCGGACGCGCCGGGTGTCGGTCTCGAAGCACATCTCGCCTCGGGCCGGGGTGGGGTTGCGGGTGGTGGAGGTGGACGGCCGGATACGGACACCGACGTACAGCTCGCCGCGGGTGACCGCGACTGTCGTCGCCCCCGGCGCGACGGTGACCGTGGCGAGCGGCACCTCGTACACCCCGGTGTCGCCGGAATCCTGGGTGAGGGCGGGGGCGCCGCCGCCGGGAGTACCCGGCTTGACGACAGCCCGGACGGTCCACGCGGCACGGTCCAACTGCAGGACGACCCGGTCGGTGCGTACTGAGCTGCCGCTGTTGACGGGGACCGGGAGATTCACGGCTGTGGTGCCGGACGTCCAGGCATGTCCGCGCACCGAGGCGTACACGTTCGCCCGGAGGTCGACCGACAGGCCGATGCCCACGGTCACGACGGCAAGGTCGCTGGGGTCGCCGTACACCCCGTCGCCGCTGAATCGCGCGGCGATCTTCTCGTACTCGGTGTCGGTGACGGCGCGACCGTTGTGAGCCGGGGACGGCCAACTGTCTTGAGCCACGCGTGCACCTCCTTCGCTATCGGGATTCGAGCCGGCCGAGTCGGCGGCTGAGTGTGCGAATGGCTCTGACCAAGGCGGGATCCGTGCTCGCATCCGGAGAACCGACCAGGGTCGTCACGTACTCGCCCGCCTCGGGCGTCGCCCGCAGCTGGATCGAGCGGACGAGGTCGGCGACCTCGACGCCGTGCGGAAGCGCCACGGTGACCTTGTCGCCGAGGTCGAAGTCGCGGCCGGCCTTGAGGTCGGGGGTGTCGACGGTGACCGTCGCCAGCTCGACCGGGGCGGCACCGGCAGCGATCTCCCCCTTGCCTGCCTGCGTCAGTTCGCCGTCGCTGTCGGTCTGAGCCGACCCGTCGACGTACTTCTCGACCCGCCACCACGAGGCGGCGGCCGACGCGTCGGCGACCTGCACGTACGTGCGGCCCGTCGTGCCGATGTCCGGCTCGGTGCCGGCGATGAGCGCGTGCGTGACGGTCGGCGCCGACCGTTTCCACTGGATCGAGCGGAGGTTGCCCAGACCGGTACTGAACCGCGCCGTCGCGGTCAGATCACGGGGCCGGTAGCAGCCGAACAGGATCTTCCCGTCGGCCTGCCGGGTACGGAATCCGAACGCCCCGCCGTCGAGGGCGATACGCCTGCAGACGTCGAGCAACGGCTCGAACCGGGTGCTCAAGGTCGTCGAGGTGCCGACCCCCGCAACGACGTCGAGCGCGAGGCGAGGCACGCGGCGCTCGGAGCGTGCACCGGGCCCGCACGACTCATTGACCAGGGTCCGGACGATCGTTTCCGCGTTGGTGGCGGTCATGGTCCGGTACGTGTTGGCGAGCTGCGCTGTCCACGCGTTCGCCGGGGTCGGCCATGTGATGTACCCGGCGATCGTCGCGAGGTCGTCGGAGAAACTGACGCTGACCCGGCCGGCGGGCTCGTCGGTGACCGACCACGAGTAATCCGTCGGGATCTCCAGCGGGCCCGCCATCCACACAGCGCCGTCGCGGATGACGACCAGCCGGTTCCCTGGCTGCAGTTGGGCCATGATCTCGGGCAGCGCAGGCATGTCGACGCTGCCCGAGCCGGGCTCGCAGTACCGTTTCGTAGCGTCGAGATTCGTCCACCCGCCGATCGGGTCACCCTGCACGACGAGGTCCTTGTCGGTGATGAGCAGTTGCACAGTCACGCGCGCGCCCCCTCTGATCAGGCTGTCTCGTACCGGGCGTTGAAGACGAGGTCGACGGCGCTACCGGGTCCGGACCCGTCCAACTGGAACGTCACCGGGTTGTCGCCGGGGGACAGCCCCCACAGCACGGCGCCCGGCCAGTTCAACGCGCCGACCCAGTTCGCGCCGTTCTGGTAGCGGACGGCCGGCGGGTCGGTGGAGACCGTCACCCGCTCGCCGGCAAGCAGGTTGCCGTGCCCGACGGCGGCCGGGTTGAGCGAGAATCCCTCGCCCGTGCCCTCGTGCGTGAACGTGATCAGCGACGCGGGGCCCGTGACCGTCCACGCCGGCCACACGACCACATCCCCCGGATTGCGCAGGGTGGTCGACCCGAGCACCTGTGACGACGAGACCGTCGGGTAAGGAGCGAAGAAGCTTGACGCCGCGTCTGTCTCCCGGTGCACCGAGACCTCGACGGGGTCGATCCAGTACGGGTCTTCGCACCACAGAGTGATCGCCGCACTGTCGGAGACGACCCCGGATCCTCTCGTGCCGCGCCCCTCGAACCCCTCTTGGTAGTGCACGGCGATCCGGCGGCGGGTGCCATCCGGCCGGGCGATCTCCAGCCAGCCGGGCCCTTCCCGCAGGGTGCGCGTGAACGCTGTCGCGAGCGCCCGCCACCTGCCGACGAACTCGACGTGATCCTCGCCGTAGACGTACAGCGGCCACACGATCGCCCGCGGCTGCGCCTGCGCGTGACGCAGGCGAGCGCCGCCACGAGGATGGGCGTCGGTCGTGAGCGAGTACGAGGTCGCGCCGAGCCCGGACACGCCGTCGGCGAGCGTGAACCATCCCGCGTCGTCGTCGGTGAGCGGCCAGACCGTACCCGTCGGATCGGTGTAGGTGGCCACGGCATACCCGACCTCGGGGAGCGGCACCGGAGGAGTACCGGTGCCGCCCCCGGTGTCGGGCGGGGTGATGACCGGCACGGTGATCAGCGGCATTTAGTGCGGCCTCCCTACCCGAGCGAGCGCATCCTGCCTGCGCTGCAGCAGCTCCAGGTCGCGCACCGTCATGTCGAGCGTGCGCGGATAGAAGTTGTACGTATGGCCGGACTGTCCGCCGGGCGCCTGCCCGGCCGCGCGCACCGCCTCGGCGGTCGGCACGACGGGCGGGATCGCCGCCCGGCCGAGCCGTTTCGCACCCGCCCGCACCGCGTTGAGCGACTTGTCGGTGCCGACGACGACGCCGGCGCCGACCATGCGCCCCACGTACTCGGTTTCCTTGGCAGGCGAGCGGATCCTGAGCCGCTTCTCGATCGAGTCGACCAGGACGCCGCCGAGCTTCGTCATCTGCTGCTGCAGCGCTTTCTCCTGCGACTGCAGACCGGCCAGGAACCCCCTGCCGGAGTTGACGCCGCTGTCGTACATCGCGTCGGCCATGGTGTTGCCGTACGACGTCGACAGCTTCGCCCCGCTCTTGGCAAGAGAGTTGATCTTCTTGATGTCCCCGGCGGACGCCCCCGAGATCAGCCGGGCGAGCCCGCTGTCGGCTCCGGCGGCGATCATCTGCTGAATGACGGACTGGTCGACTCCCTTCTTCTGCGCCGTCGTGATCAGCGATTGGAAGTTGGCGAGCGTCGACTGACGGGTCTGCATGCCCGAGATCAGGTCGCCGACCGTGGCGATCTTCCCGCCATTGATGTTGGTGAGCCCGAGGTAATCCTGCGCGGCCCCCTTCTGGTCGGCCGCCGCCTGCCTCGCCGTGGCGATCTTCGAGGCGACCGCGTCGCGCTGCTTCGCGAGCGACTGCAGCTTGCTCGACGTCGCGAGTGCCTGAGTGGCGAGCGACCGGCCGGTCTTGCCCGTCTGCCGCAGGTCGGCGACGAGGTTCTTCGCCGCCGCAGCGATGTCGTTCGCCGAGCCCGTCAGGCTCTTGGTGAACGCGCCGAGGTCGCCGGGCACTTCCTTGCGAGCTTTCACGGCTGCCGAGGTCGTGCCCTTCGCGAACCCGCGCGCACCAAGCCCGGCCGCCATCCCGAGCGACGTGCGGTGGTCGTACACCGTGGAGTTGCCCGAGCCGAACCGCACGAGTTCGGGCCCCTGTTCGCCCACCCACGCGAGTTCGCCGGCCTTCGGGCGACCGCCCGAGGCGTACCCGCCGACCCGGTTGTACGCCGAGGCGAGCGAGCCGTACCTCGCGAGCGCGTACCGCATGCTCGCGTACAGGTTGGCGAGCGGGTCGTAGATGCCGCGCGAGGCGAGCTTGCCCGCGTACGCGTTGAACGTCGCCCCGATCACCTGCATGAGCCCGCGACTCGGGTCGCCGTTCTTCGCGTTGATGTCCCAATTGTTGATCGCCTTGGGGTTGCCGCCCGACTCCTGGTTCATCCGGCGCAGCACCGTCGGCAGCAGACTCGCCGGCTGTCCGACGAGCTTGAGTGCCTGCAGCACGACCGACGACCACCGCGTGACTCCGGACCCGCCGACGTCGCCCCCGCCGAACGCGCTCTTCGCCGCGTTGACGACCTTGTCCCTCAGGCCGGACAACATCTTGGCCGGCACCTTGCCGACCATCTGCGCGACGCCGCTCGACCCGATCGACGCGATCTTGCTGCGGATGCCCGAGGTCGCCTTGTCCCACAGCTTGCCGGGGTTGGCGAGGAAGTCGACGCCGTCCATCACGGCCGAGCCGATCGACTTCGCCTTGCTGCCGACCCAGTCGACGGCGTCGCCGATCACGCCGCCGCCGGCCAGTAGCTGAGTACCTGCGGCGGCGTGCAGCGCAAGCGCCCGCTTGCGGTACTGCGGGTCGGTCGGGATGACGAACTCGGGGTACTTGGGGTTGCCCTCGCCGACGATCGCGGTCGGCTTGTTCACCATCATCGGCGCGGCTGCGCCCCACGGCCCGACCGTGCCGCCGGCCGCGAGCAGCTTCGGCGCGGCGGGCAGCTTGCCGAGCCCGACGAACCCGGCCACCTTGTCCCACACGGCCTTGATCCCGTGCGTGTACACGGAGTTGATCACGAAGTTGACTGGCTTCTTGGTGACCGACTCGATCTTGCCGAACGCCTTGCCGATCGTTTGCTGCGCCGCGTCGAACGCCGAGCCGACCAGGTGCACGCCGGTCTTGGCAGCGTCAAAGGTGGGCTTGAGCGACCTCGACCACAGCCACGCGGCGGCCGAGCCGATCCCGTCGAACGCCGGTTTGATCGCCGTCCGGTACAGCCACGTACCGGCCGAACCGACCGTCGAGATACCGGTCTTGGCGAGCCCGAAGTACAGCTTCACCCCGGACCACCACCACGCCGCGAGCGTCACGATCCCGCGGAACGTGGGCTGCAGAGCGTTGCGGTACAGCCACACCCCGGCCGAACCGACCGCGGACAGACCGCCCTTGATGAGCCCGAAGTACAGTTTCGCGCCCGTCCACCACCACGAGAACAGGAAGACGATCCCGCGGACAGCCGGGCCGATCGCGTTGTTCCACAGCCACATCGCGCCTGCGGCGATGCCGTTGAACGCCGGCTGCAGGGCGTTGGTCCACAGCCACCCGCCGGCCGCGCCGAGCGCCTTGAACGCGAGCACCCATGGCCCGATCACGACGACCGCGACGACCGCGAACAGCACCTTCGCGCCGAGGGCGATCGCCGAGAACACGGGCGACAGCACGCTCGACCACAGCCACGAGGCGGCCGAACCGATCGCCCGCAGGCCGGTCATGAAGTAGGCGAACCCGACCTGCAGGGCGCCCCACAGGTAATCCCACCCGGTCTTGATGCCGGCCCACGTCGCCTGAACGATTCCGCGGAACGTGTCCGACTTCTTGTACGCGACGACCACCGCGGCGGCGAGCGCGAGTATGCCGACGATGACCAACCCGACGGGGTTCGCCGACATGACCGCGTTGAACAGCGCCTGCACGCCGGTCGCGATCCGGGTCGCGTTCGACCACAGCAGGATCGCGCCCCGGTAGACCGAGAGTGCCCCGGTGACGATTCCGGTCGTGATCGCCTGCGCGGACAGAACCGCGGTCAGACCGAGCACCGCCACGCCGACCGGGATGAGCCAGGCACCGTACTTCCGCAGCCATCCGCTTGTTGCCGAGAACGCGGTGCCGACGCTTCGCGCCGCGGGCGCGAGGCGGTCGACCAGGGCGCCACCGACCGTCATCGCCGGCGGCAGTACGTACGTGTTCAGAAACTTGCCGGTGTCGCGCAGTGCGGGCAGCGTGTACTTGCTCGCGAAGGTGGCGAGCCCCTGCAGCGCCTTCCGCTTGAACACCTCGATGTCGTTCGAGGCGGTGTTGTGGAGCTGCTTGCCCATACGGCCTGCGGCGCCGCCGACCTTGCCGAGCCCGGCCGCCGCCTTGCTCGGGTCGAGGGCGAACAGCGCCTTACCGAGATCCTCGGCCTGCGTGCCGAACAGGCTGACCGCAGCCTGCGACTGCTTGACCGGGTCCTTGATTCCGCGCAGCCGGTCGAGGGTGAGCTGCAGGACACCGTTCGCGGACTTCCCGCCCCTGGCGAACTTGCCCGCCATGTCGTCGGCCGACAGCCCGAGCATCTTGAACCCGGCGGCGGTCGTCGTCGACCCGTCGACCGCACGGATCGAGAATTCCTTGATCGCGTCCGCGACGAGATCGCCGTCGCGGGCACCGTTCCTGAGCCCCTGATTGATCAGCCCGATCGCGGTCGCGCCCGACAGCCCGGCCTTACGCCATTGCGTCGAGTACTCGTTGACCGTGTCGATCAGGTCGCCCGCCTGGTCGGCGCCCGACTGGAACCCGGCCGTGAGCAGATCGAACCCCTGCTTCGCGTCCTTGACGAGGCCGGTACTCATGAGCTTGCCGACGGCCTTGGTCGAGCCGGCGACGTCGGCGTCGAACACCTCGGCGAGGTTCAGCGCGTCCTTGCTGAGCCCGACGAGTTCCTTCCGCGGAGCACTGATCGCCGCGACGCCGTTGCGCTGCAGGCTCTTGAGCGACTCGTCGACCTGGTCGATCGACTCGCCGTAACCGTCGGCGTAGACCTTGCCCGCGATCTTCCCGGCGCGCGCCGTGTCCTTCTCGCTGAGCCCGAGCGACGCGCCGAGCTTGGCCGTGGCCTTGTCCTGCTCCACAGCCTTGGCGAACCCGACCGCGAACAACCCGCCCGCGCCCGCGGCCACGCCGACGATGCCCGCTTTCAGCTTGCCGCCGATGCCGCCGAGGAAACCGTCGCCGGCATCCTCGCCCGCCGACGTGCCCGCGCGCGCCGATTCGCCGCTGATCTGCTGATTGAGCAGCCGGCCGAACCCGCGCGCCTCGGGCACGACGGACACGTACCCGACGCCGACCTCGACCGGCATGCCGAATCACCCCGTTCCGGGCAGCACTTGAGCGGTGATGTGCGCATACGCGGCCCGCGCCTTCGCCTGGTTCCGCTCGGCCTCGGCCGCGGACTCCTCGGGCGTCGGGTCTCCCGGCCGCCACCCCGGCTCGGGCCACGGCATCGCGGGATTCTTCGGGTCGCGGTTGGCGTTCACGAACGCCGTGAAGAGCAGCGCGAGCAGATCGCGCGTGTCGGCGGCGGCGTAGTCGAGTGCCTGCCACGCATGCCCGTTGTGGCCGCGGGCGGTGGCACTGTCGGGCGGCAGCCCCTCGACCAGGACGCGCAGCAGCCGCAGCGTGATCTCGCCTCGCCAGTAGGCGGCGAGCGGCCCGCCCTTGCCGACGCTGCTGCCGTAGTACCGGATCAGGTCCGCCTCGACGGCCTCGGGATGTTCGCCGAGGACGTCGACGGCGGTGTACGTGTAGACCTCGACGACGTCGTCGCCGTCGCCTACCCCTTCGTAGGGCGCACCCGCTGCACCTTGTCCTGCGCCTCGTTGCGAATCCCGACGTACAGCAGCATGACCGAGTTGACGTCCCCGCCGGCCGCGAGGAACTCGGGGTACTGGTCGCCGAGGAGGATGCGGGCGCCGGCCTCGTCGCCCTTCGCCTCGTTGAGTTCCTGCTGCATGTCGTCGGGCGTGAAGACCGGATGCGGGAACGAGAACACGGTCGGGTCGTCCTCGGGACCGACCTCGAACTCGACCGCTTCGCCGCCGACGGCCTCGGCGTACGACCGCCGTACGGTCTCCAGCCGGTACCGCTTGCCGTTGGGCTTGCTCATGGTGGTGCCTCTCTCTCGGGTGAGCTGGGGGTGAGCGTTCGAGAGCGAGGGACGGTCGGGGCTCACCCAGAACCGCCGTCCCTCGCCCGTTCAGGGGAGGTGTCAGCCGCCGGACGGGGCGAGCGCCCGCCAGCCGGGGCCGTCGATCCAGTTGCGGCACGAGGTGCCGACCGTGCTGTCGCGGTACGCGGTGAGGGTGACCGGCCGGGTCGTCGGATCCGACCGCGACCACGTCTCGTCGTCCTTGTCCGTGAGCCGAGCCCGCGGCATGAACTTGACGACGTAGATCTCTCCGCCGCTGTCGCCGTAGTCCAGCCCGATGAACAGCAGCCGGCGGAAGGGGTTGCGCGGCGACTTGGCCCGGTCCCACGTCCACGCGGTACCGAGAGCGGGCAGCGCGCCCGCGCCGGAGAGCGGCAGCCCCTCGTACAGGGCGACCGTCGCGGCGTTCGTCTCCTGCGGCGAGAACGACACGGTGAGCACGTCGGACTCGACGTCGCTGCGGGTCGGCTCGGCGGACTGCGACGAGGTGACGTCGGACATCGAGACGTCGCTCGGGAAGCTGATCCCGTCATCGGTGGTGTAGCCGATCGGCATGTACCCGGCCGGGATCGTGGCGAGGGTGCCGTCGGCCGAGTTGAACGGGTTCGAGATCACGGCGGTCGAGATGTCCGCCGCGAACACGGCCTGCACGAGCTGCTTGCGGATGTACTCGGTGTGCAGCCCGGTTTCGAGCGACACCGGGGTCGGTGTGGTCATGCTGTGTCCCTCCATGGGAAACCCCGGCCGGCGAGCGGCTCGGGGGCGAGTGGTCAGGGTGGCGGGTGAGCCGGTCAGGGGGCGGCGAGCGCCTTGCCGCGCAGGGACACCTCGACGGCGAACGAGGCGCGTTCCTGCCCGCTCTCCGGGTCGGGGGAGGTGTTCGGCCCGCCCACGTCGACGACGTCGTACGCGACCACACCCCGCCACCCTGGGATCGCGAACACGAGCGCCCGCACGACCTTGACGAGGTCCGCGACGGCGCCCTCGTCCGGCCCCCAGCACGTGAAGTCGAGCCGCGGCCGGTCCGTGATCCTGTCGATCCGGCTGCCGCCGACGCGCTCGATCCGCACGAACGAGGGCGGGCGCGAGGACGGCACGCGGGTGACGACCCGGACGCCGAGACCGGCGGCGTCGAGCGCCGCCTGCAAGTACGTGCGCACGACGTCGACGGCGTCGGGGAACGCGACCGGCGCCGCCATCACTCGACCGCCCGCGCGGCGTCGAGGGCACGCAGCAGCGCCCGCCGCGACACCTCGGGGTACGGGGTCGAATAGTCGCCGATGACGGCGCCGCGCACGCGCTGACCACCGGTCCCGACGTCGACCCGGAACTCGCCGCGCCACCCCTCGGCCCGCGCCGTCGCGCTCGCGTCCGCCTCGATCGCCCGCACCTTGCGCTCGATCAGCGCCCGCGTCTCCGGGGAACGCAGGAAACTCGCGATACCGCGCCGGTTGGGAACGAACCTCGTCCGGCCCATGTGATCACCCCTCGACCGTCTTGAGCCTGATCTCGTAGTGGTGCAACTCGACCGGGGTGAACGCCGGTCCGGGCGGGCCGATCACCTCGAAGTCGATCCCCTGCCAGTGCACGCGGTCGTTGCCGTACACCGTGAGCGCGTTGCCCGAGGTGTCGACCGGGTTGCAGACCATGAGCCATTCGCCGATCTGCGCCGCCCGCTGGTCGTTGGCCTCGGCCCCCGTGTTCTGCTGCAGCCACGCGGCGACCTCGGTGTGCGTCGACACCGACCAGTCGTCGACGTCGTTGTCGTACCGGTCCCGTTTCGTGCCGGGGTGCTCGACGTCGACGAGGTGCGGCAGCACGTCGTCGGGGATCACAGCCGGCCCCGTGTCCACCCGAGTGGCTGCCAGTCGCACGGATCCGGCCGCCAGCCCGGCAGTCCCTCGTCGCGCAGCCCGACCGAGTACGCGGCGTCGGCGTCCGGGTCGCTCGCGTCCTCGGGCTGCAACTGGGCGATCTCGTCGTCGGTGACGTACAGCCCGCCGTCCTCGCCGAGCGACTCGGAGTACTGGCCGATCGTGCGCTGCCGGTAGCCGCCGGGATTGGCCATGACCCGCCGGACGACCGCGACGCAGATCGCGCGCAACGTCGCCTCGTCCGGCGTGTGTCCGGCCGGGATGTGCCGCCGCATGATCGCCGACGCGTCGTCGAGGTACACCTCGACCTGGCGGCGTTTCGGGCTGCCCTCGGCGAGGGTGACGGCGGCGCGGTCGGTGTAGTCCTTGACCGTCGCGAACGCGTCCGCCACCGCCCTACACCTTCGGCTGCTCGGGCTCGACGACGCCGGCCGCCTCGCACGCGGCGATGACGTCGTCGCGGCTCATGTCCGAGTCGGTGTCGACGTCGTGCTGCTCGGCGAACGCGAGCCATGCCTCGACGCCCGAGCCGCGGCCCGAGCGCGGGGGCGCCTCGTCCTTGGAACCGCCGTCGCCCTCGCCCGTGGGCATCTCGGCCGGCTCGGCGGTGTCCGTCCACGCGTGGTCGCCGATCTGCCGCGCGGCCTGCGGCGGCACCGTGTCGTCGGGCCCGTACACCGCCCCGTCGACGTGCACGTATCCGATCAGTCGTCGCCCGTTCATGCCGCGAGCACCTGTGCCCTCATGGTGAGGTTCGGCTCACGGACGATCGGGGCGCCGATGGCTGCCGCGTGCGTCCACAGCCGGATCGGGTCGCGCGTCTTGAACTGCGCGGCGACGACGCCCGGCTGATCGCCGGGGGCGATGGCGTAGTCGTCTTCGAGTGCTTCGGCGGTGGTGCCGAGCAGGGTCGCGCCGAGTTCACCGGGGGTGCCCGCCGAGGTCGCGCCGGGCTCGGGCAGCAGCGCGAGCATGTTGGCCGGCGTGATGCGGGTGACGACGCCGTCGACCTTCGTGCGCGCGTCGTAGATCTCGATCGACGGCAGGTTCTGCGACGCGAGGACGGCGTTCAGCTGGTCGTCGTTGATCATCGGAGCGGTGCCCGCCGGGGCGAGCGGGAACACCTGCCGGATCACCTGCTCGCACTGCTTCAGGTGCGAGCGGACCGCCTTGCTCATGAGGATCACGGCGGGCGTCGCGCCGTTCAGGTCCTCGTACGCCTCGATCCACTGCTCCAGGTCGGTGAGCGGCTTGGCGTTCGTGTGGTCCGACCACAGGACGGCGGCGACCACCGCCATGGAGGCGCTGCGGCCGAAGCTGACCGTCGTGCGCAGTTCCGGGATGGGGAGCTGCGCGTCGAACAGGGCCGGGCCCCGGCCGAGTTCGAGGCGGGCGGCGATGTTACGCGCGATGCGCTGCACGTCGCGGGCGATCAGCCGCAGTACCCGGTCGTCGGACTCGTTCAGCTTCCGCAGCCGCAGCCGGTCGTACTCGTTGAGCGGGATTTTCTCGGAGATCGGGGGCAGTTCGCCCATGATTTTGCCGATGCCCTCGCGGCGGCCGATCTTCGACTCGGTGTCCCATGAGCGGTAGCTCGACGCCTCGGACAGCCCGCCGCCGCCCTTGACGAACTCGAACACGATGTCGTCGATCTCAACGTTCGGCAGCCACCGCGCCAGCGTGAACCGGTTCAGGGTCTGGTCGGCGAGCGCGGCCCGGATCAGGCCCGTGAGTTCGGTCGGTTCGATGTACTCGGTGCTGAGAATCCAGTCAGCCATGGCTCAGCCCCCTTTCAGTCCGCGTACCGGATACGGCCGGCGACATCGGCGACGCCGGCGGCGTCGACCGAGCCCGCTCCGCCCGGCAGGCGCGAGGGGCGCACCTTGCCGTGCCACAGCAGCGCGCCGGACGGGTCGATCGTGTTGTCAGCGGGCGCCTTCACGGCGGCGTACAGGTGCCCGTCGAGGGTCTGCCGACCGTCCGCCGCGGCGTTGTCGTAGGGCCCGTACTTGCCCGTCGCGGTGATCTTCCCGAGCGGGATGCCGCTCTTGAAGTAGCCCGCCGGGTAGTGCGTGGCCGGGGTGAACGTCGACGTGTCAAGCGTGATCGTCTCGGTGCAGTCCGTGCCGTGCGCGGACCCGAGCCACGACTGATCATCGCTTGCGAACGTCTCACTCCTGAGAGTGAGGTCCATGTGATGCTCCTCGGTGTCAGTTCTTCTCGGCGCCGCCGCCCAGGAGCGTGCGGTACAGCTCGCGTCCGGACTCCACCGAACCGCCGCTCTTACCGCCGCCCCGCCGGCGCGCACCCTGGTCGAATCCGCCGCCGCGACGGCGACGGCGCGTGTCGCGCCCGCCCTCGCGGTCGTCGTCCTCGTCGTTCTCGTCCGTGCCGGACTTCTTCGGCGCGAGGCGCTTGACGAGTTCGGCCAGCCCGTCCTCGTCGACGTCGCCGTCGTCCTTGACGTACCGGCCGAGGTTCACGTCGTCGGCCACCTCGGCGGCGTTGTCGATCGAGCCCTTCGCCGCGGCAAGGAACGCCTGCCGCGCCAACTTGACGCCGCCCTTCGCCCGTTCCTCCGCGAGTGCCTTCGCGACCGCTTCCTCGACCTTGCGTTCCTGGTCGGGCAGCCCTTCGCGGCGCAGCCGGTCACGCTCCTTGGCAGCCGACGCGTTGTCCTTGGCGCGCTGCTCGTGCTTGCGGCTCTGCGCCTTCCACTTCTCCGCCTCGGCCTTCCAGTCGGTGCCGTCGTCGTCCTCCTGGTCGTCCTCGTCGACTTCGTCGTCCTGGTCGTCGCCGCCGTCCTTGTAGAAGAACGGCGAGAACGGCCCGGTCGGGTAGGGGTGCGACCAGCCGGGGTCCGACTCGATGCCGGGCAGAGTGCGTGTGCGCATGGTGATGTCTCCCGTGTCGGGGTGGGGTGAACGTGGGTGCGCCGTGTCGGCGCGGGAATCACGGGCTCGGTACGTCGTCCGGCCCGGTGAACTCGTGACGGCGGACCGCGAGCAGCGGCCCGTACTCGCCGTGCTGGCGGGTGACGATCACGTCGCGGTAGTCCGGGGAACGGCCGCCCGCGTCCGAGGCGCCGGTGCCTTTCGCGACGGCGTCGTGCGCCTCGCGCAGCAGCGCCTCGTCGATGACCTGCCCCGGGTCTTTGCTGCCGACGAGCGGCTCGACCTTGCAGTCGCAACCGGGGTGGATCGGCATCAGGTTCTCGACGCGGTATCGCTGCGTCGAGGCGATCGTGCAGAGCGCGCAGTTCGCCGTGCCGGTCAGACGGCGCCGGAAGAACCGCACCCCGCCGTGCCGCATGGACTGCTGAGCGGCGTGCGTGCGGGCGAGCTGCAAGTCGGTCTCCGTGATCGACAGCAGCCGCGTGCGGCCCTCGGCGACGGCCTGCGTGTACGCCTTGCCCTTGCTGAGCGCCGTCCACGTGGTGACGAACGGGCGGGTGTAGACGTCTTCGGGCGGCACCCCGCGCAGGGCCTCGCCGAGTTGCACGCCGACCGGCGCCGCCGCGCCGCCCATCATGTCGGCGATCATCGTGGACAGGTACGCGTCGGTGATCTGCCCCATCTGTGCTTGAGCCGCGAGGACGGTCGGCAGCACCTGCTCGATGAACGCCGCCGCGTCCGCGTCGCGGTAACTGCCGAGGCTGTCGAACGCGTCGAGGACGAACGACACGACCCGTGAGCGCAGCGACGTCGACAGGGCGTCGTACCGCTCGGTGAGCGCTGCCTGGAGCGCTTCGTCAGCCACCGGACGACCCTCCGTCGTCGGGGAGGTTGCCCGCCGTCGGGACCGGGTTCGCCGGCAGCAGCGAGGCGGCGAGGAGCTTCGCCGCCGCCGCGCCGGCCGTGATCCGGCGCACCCGCTGCGGGGTCTCCCCGAGATCCTCGGCGATCACGTCGAGCGGGTAGCCGATGCTCGACAGCTTGGTCGCGGCGTCCGCCTTCACGGCGGGAGAGAGGTACTGCGGGTCGGTCCACCGCACCACGGCCTCGCTGTAGTCGCTGGGCACACCGGCCTGGGCCGCGGCTAGCGTCATCACGTCTTCGAGGCCCTCGCCGAAGGCGCTAATGTGCTCGCGGACCTTTGCCACATGAAGGATGTCGAGCGCGGCGATCGTGTCTGCCGAGATGTTCACCAGGTCGCCGTAGTAGTACGCGGGGGTCTGGCTGATGATCAGCATGTCCCGCACGTCCGACTGGTGTTCCCGCAGGAACCCGGTCAGGTCGGTCGCTTCGAGCTGCCCGAACTGCGCGTTCTCACCCTCGGACACCCAGATGTTCGCCGGGCCAGGGACGAACGGCTGCTCGACCGTCGTGATCCCGCTCTCGGGGTCCTTGCGCTTCGCGAACTTATGCCCCTTGATCCACGTCTGCCGGAACCCGGAGTACCGCGAGGCGGCCATACGGTTGAGCACGCCGAGGTTCACCCGGTCCTGCGTGTCGGTGACGCACGCGAACTCGGGCTCGGGGTCCTCGCCGAGGTCGGGCATGCGGGCGAACTCGACGAGCGGCTCGGCGCCGAGGTCGTGCGGTTCCCCCTCGTCACTCCTGCCGGCGTACACCCACGACTCCGGCCCCCACGGCAGCCGGGCGCCGGTGCGCTCCCGCGTGCGGTACGGGAACGACCGGTCGTCGTAGTACACCCGCGCGTACCCGTAGCCGTCGATGTCGTTGTGGAACGCCTTCAAGCCGACGAGCCGCTCACCCGTTTCGGGGTCGTACTCCACGATGCACTCGCTCGGGTGCTCAGGCGTGATGAGCGGGCTGGGACGGCCGTTGTCCTCGGTCCTGACCGGATGCGCGCCGACGAGCATGTACCCCGTCGCCTGCGCCATGGCCGAACGCCACACGAGTTTTTGCCGAGATTCCAGCCGGTTGCGCTGCCACCACCCGGCCGCCGCCAGATCCGGCGTACCGTCCTTGGCCGTCACCCCGAGCGCGAACAGCCGGTGCACCGACGCGTTGGCGATCAGCCCGCAGAAGTTGCTGCGCGCCTTGCGCTGGAAGTCGAGGAACGCCGCCTGCGCGTTCCTCGGAAGCTGAGGCAGGGGCGGCCGGCCGCGGTAGTACCGCTGCCACTCGTCGAGCTGCCCCTGCCGCTTGCGCAGCCGCCGCCCCAGACGCAGCAGCATGAAGTCCGGGTTGTCGAGTTCCGGTGTCTCGTCGAGCACGGCACCCCCTTCTCTCTGAACCGGTCAGAAGGTGCCGCCGAACATCTCTTCTTCCTCGGCCGCGACGCCCTTCGCGATCGCGTCGAGACGGCACTGCCACGCGAGGACGGCGGCGACGGCCGCGTCGATCTTGTGCGGTGAGTCCGGGTGCGCCTTGGCGATCTGGAGACCCGAACGGGACGGCCGACGCCGGGCGTTGACCAGATGCCGCACGAGCGCCGACGACCCGTCATGCGTCAACTCGCCCTCGGTGAGCGCGGTGTGGAACTTCTCCAGCGCCCGCACGATCAGCGTCGACCGGCCACCGGTCATCCACCACTCGATCGGGTGCTGCCTGGTCGCCTGCACCTTCAGACGCGGCCCGTACGCCGCTTCCCAGTCCGCGACGTGCGACTCCCACTTGGCGGGGTCGGCGTAGAACCCGACGACGTCGTATGTCGCGAACGCCTCGGCGATCGCGGCGAGCACCTCGACGACCGGCACCTGCCACTCGACCGGCTTGCCGTCCGGCCCGATAGGCAGCCGGTCGGGTTGCTCCCACACGCCGATCGTGAACAGGTGTCCGTCCGACAGACGGCAGCCGATCAGCGCGGTTGCGTCGGTCACCCCACGCGCGCGTTTCCGCGAACCGTCGAACCCGAGGACGACCCGCTCGCCCGGCTCGACGACCTTGCCGAGGTCGGACGACGCCCGCACCTCGGGTTCGGTCAGCCACGCGTCGGCCGCATGCGTGATCTGGTTCAACAGGTCGGCGCGCAGATCCTGAGGCTCGTTCGACGTGTCGTAGAACTCGGACGTCAGCCGCTCGATCGGCGACCATCCCGGAGCACACGGCGGGTCGTGCAGCACACACCCGTCGGGGTGGTCGCTGCTGTCGCCGTACGCGTACCGCAGACCGGCGACGAGCGACGCCTCGTCGGTCATGTCCGTGTCCGGCGGCGCCTCGCGGTGGTCGACGAGGATGCCGCGCGCCCGTGACCGGCCGTCGATGATCGCCTGATAATCGGACGCCGACTGCTCGGCGACCGACCCGCTGCCCGGGGTGAACGCGTTCGGCGTCTCGATCAACGATCCGCCAAGCTTGGCGGCGTTGAACCGCATGACCTTCGCGAGCCGGACGCCGCCGTTCGACGCCGTCCACTCCTCGGTCTGGTCTAGCGAGGCGAAACAGGCTGGGTCGCCCTTGGTGCTCGTCGCCGACGAGGTGATCGGAGAGATCTCGCCGCGCGGCAGATGGATCACGGTGTCGAGGACGTCGAGCCCGTAGTCGGCCGCGAGGAACCGGCCGCGCGCCATCTCCAGCAGCGGGATCCACGTGTTGTCGGTCTGCTGCTCGGTCACGGCCGCAATGCGCACGAGCGGCGTACGGACCGAGTCCCACGGCCTGCCGACCGGCTCGCCGTCGGCGTCGAACCCGTCGCCGACGACATCGGCGCACGCCTCGGCGAGCGCGATCGCCCCGACGAACGGCGACTTCCCCCACCCGCGCGGCCTCGACAACAGCCCGCGGTGGATGATCCGTTTGCCGGTGACCGGGTGCACCTCGTAGTACCGCAGCAGGAACTCGGCCTGCTCGGCGGTCGGGATGTACGGCTTCCCGTCGTCACGGCCGGGCTGCGCGAGATTCTGGATCATCCAGTCGAGGACGTAGTACCCGAGTGTCGGGAACTCGCCTTCGTACTCGGGTCCCCGCCACGGCACGACGCCCCCTTCAGCTACCCGCCCTTGCCCTGCTCCATCCGCCCGCCAGGCAACGGCCGCAAGTTGCCGTACCGCTCACGTGCCGACGGCCCGCCCGAACTGCCGCGCCCCCGGTCGGCACCGTCCGCCTCGGCGAACACCATCCGCAGCCGCGCCCGGTCCGCCGGCGTCGCCCCGAACGCGGCCACGCGCAGGCGGAGTTCGCTCGCCGCCGACAACTCGCCGCCCCACAGCCGGGCATGGATCAGCGCGGTGTCGAGGAGGTACTGCCAGTCGGAGGACCCGAAGTGCTCGGCCTGCGGCGAGTCGATCCACATCTGCCACCACTCGCGGGTGCGTTCGGGCCATACGAACTCCACGAGTTCGCCGTCCCGCTCGATCCGGAAGTCCGGCAGGTCGGGCGCTTCGGCGTGCTCCCACCGGAGCACGGTCTGCGCCACAGGGTCGGCGTTGCGCCGTACCTTGCGCGCTTTCGGGGGCGGCCCGTTGCCTGCCATCACAGACCCCCGTCCGCCAACTCGTTGACCGGGTCACCGGTACCGGAGCCGGTGACCGGCTCATACATCGCGTCGAACAGGTCCGGCCCGCACCGGTAGAAAACGCCCGGGAGCCCGCAGACGATCCAGTCGCCGTACTCGAACGGCATCCACTCGTCGAGCAGCCGGTCGTACACGCGGAACACCCGGTCGACGTCGTTGATCTGCACGAGCCCGTTCGTGAAGGCGATCAGCTCACTCGCCGGCATGTCCTCGGTCCACCGGACCGCCGAGATCGTGATGAGCCGCGAACGGAATGACGGCATGGCTGTACCTCCCTATGGCGGGCGAGCCGCAGCCCACCCGTGCCGGGGCGCTACAGCAGCGAGTCGATGACGTGTTGCAGGTCGCCGAGGCGCCGGGGCGCGTCGCCGAACGTCCGCCCCGTGACTGCGATGTACCGGCCGGTGCCGTACAACTCGACCGATCCGGACTCGACCGCCAGGCGGCGGCCGTGTGGCAGCGATCCGTACCCCCACACGTGCAGCCCGGTCCCGGACACCGACACCTCGGCCCAGGTCGCGCCGGCCGCATCGACGATGTTCCGTGCCCACGGCAACAACTCGTCGTCGACCAGGGCGTGATCGAGATCGAGGCACACGATCCCGTCACCGTCGAGGACGAACCCGAGCCCGGCGCCCGCCGTCGACCGGGACGCGTCGCGGTAACGCGACCAGGTCGACGGGTCGGTGCTGCTCGCGACGTCTCCGCCGGCGGTGACCGGAACCTTCCGGGAGGTACGGCGTACCCAGCGCGGACGGCGGGTCAGCTCGGCCGGGATCGTGCGCTTCCTGCGGTGAGCAGCCGCGCGGCAGACGGGTGCGCAGAACCGCGCGTGCCGCCGCGACATGAGCGGCATCGGCTTGTCGCAGTGCTCGCACTCACGCCTCGTTGTCATGGGTCTATGATAGCGAGGCGTACGCTTTTAGTGTTCTGACCTGCATGTATCAGGTTTGCATCGAGAGTTCGGGAGGCTGAGAGGCTGTCTGTGGCCCTCGTCCTGCACACCACCGAATCACCCTCCCGAACCCCTGGGCGCCCGCCAGAGAGCCACCTGCCTCCCGTGGCGGGGTCGTTTTCCCCAGACCCGTACAGATCCTCAGCCGCAGCACCTCCCGGGCCTCCGATCGGGCGGGGAGGGGAGCCACCCCCCAGGGGGCAGGGACCGAGGAATCCGGGCGGGACCGGTCGGCGCTCACGTCAGGCCGGGGTGGCGCTCCTTCGGGCGCTGCCTGCGCACGGCCCACCGCGCCTCGTTGCCCTGTCGGCTGGTCTTGGCGGCGTGGCAGTCGGCGCACAGTGCCTGGAGCATCTCCGGCCGGTGGTCGTGGCGGTCGCCGACGTGGTCGACCTGATTCGCAACCCGCCCGCAGACCGCACCGTCGATGCGGTTGCGGCACCGGTGTTCGTCGCGGGCGAGGACGTACGGGCGGATGCGGGTGTACCAGTCGGGCGGCAGTTCGGCCCGCCGGTTGCTGCCTTCCCAACCGCCGCTCATCCACCCTCGTCCTCGTCGTCCTGGTCGCGGCCGTCGTCGTGCAGCTCGGCGCGCTCGGTACTGCTGTCGAGGCTGATGCCGTCGAGGTCGCGTCTAAACCCGAACCTGGACGGCTCGTGCTCGATCGGATCGCCTGGCGTGCCGCGCACTCTGTCGAGCAACCGCCCCGCTGTCTCCTCGACGTCGAACAGCGAAGGGGCGTCAGCTCCACGTGTCTCGATCTCTACTGCGCACGTGCCGTCCGGCAGGCGTACGCGCATGGGCGGTGTCCTCCTGTCCAGGGGGGGTGGGGGTGCAGGGCCGGGGAGGAGAAAGTCGGGGGTTGCTTGGCCCCCGACTCAAACCGTCTAGCTCAGGCCGGTTGCTTCACCGTTGACGAGTGTGGCGAACACCCGGGCCTGCGGTTCCTTCTTGGCGGGCACGGGGCACAGGATCACGCCCTCGGGGTGCTCGACGGTGATGTAGAGCTTCTGCTCGTCCTTCTTCAGCCACAGGGCAAAGATGCCGGTGAGCGCGACTCGTGTCGCGGTGATGCGCTTGCGCGCGTTCTCGCCCAACTCGATGGTCACCGTTGAGCCTTCAACGGGAATGGACGCTTGCCCGGCCTGGTGGAACTTCCCCCCGATCACGGTCACGCCGGCTGCTGCCGCAGCGACACGTATGCGGCTGAGGCGCTTCTCGGTTGCCTTCTCCGCGTCGGTCTTCTTCTTGCCGAACATGCTGTGAGCCCCCCTCACGATGGTTCTGAGTGGCTCCATGGTGCCTATGTGACAGGCGAGTTGGTAACCCCGTCCGTCGGCCTCGTGATCGGCGCATTGCTGATGCTCGTGCACAGCCAGGGCGCGAGCGCGTTGAGAACGGCATGGACGCGTCCTTCCGTACGGTCCGCTGTGCACCGGCAGATAGCGGTGCGCTGGCATTGGGGGCAGGCCACGGGACGCCGTAGCGCGTGCTCCACCACGCGTTGCAGAACGAGCGGGTGAGCCGAGGCGGTTGCGTTCTCGCCGGGGGCGGTGGACTCAGCGGGGTGGTCGGCGTCTGAGTCAGTCCGGCCCGTGAGTTCGAGGGTGGCCTCCTCGATGAGCGCCTGTGCGGCCTCGGCATCAACAGAGCGGGTCACCAGGGCGTACAGCGCCTCGACAGCGGTCACCGACTGATCAGCGTTGGCCATGGCACTCCTGTCTCAGGTGGGTGGCCCACCTACCTTGACGAGACGCAAGGCGCGGGCGCGCGTTGCCTGTTCGGCGCGGGCGAGGTCGGGGAGGGCGTAGAGGGGGCGGCCTTGGGGGTCGAGGCCGGTGGGCTTGAGGTGGCCGCGTCGTTTCCACTGGCTGATGGCGGAGGGGGTGATGGCGGCGGTGTCGGCGCTGATGGTGCGGCGCCAGCCGGTTGCGAGGGCGGCGGCCTGGGTGCCGGTGTAGAGGTCGGTCACGGTGGTCGCCTCCCCGGGGAACGCGCCGCAGCCCCGGACAGGGGGCCGGGGCTGCGGGCATACGTGTGGTGTTGGCTCTAGGTTGACGCTAAGTGGCGATCTTGTCCAGCGGGATCGTTTCGGCGTGTTGCTGGAGGGCGGTTTCGGTGAGGCGTGCGCGGGCGGTGGCGGCGATGCGGGGGGACTGTTCGATGCCGACGAAGGAGCGGCCGGAGGTGAGGGCGGCGATGCCGGTTGCGCCGGAGCCGGTGAACGGGTCGAGGACGGTGCCGTCGGGGACGCAGATCTTGATCAGCTCGTCCATGAGGGCGGCGGGTTTCTGCGTGATGTGGACGCGGTTCTTGCCGCGGGGCTGGCTCGCGGAGTAGAGGCCGGGGAGGTGGACGGGGTTGCGGGCGGCGTCGACCGGGCCCTTGGTGGCCCACAGGACGTATTCGCAGGCGCGGTTGAAGCCGCCGCGCATGGGGCGGGAGATGGGTTTGTGCCAGGGGACGATGCCACGCCAGGTCCAGCCGGCCGCCTGGAGCGCGTCGGAGGTCGCGGGGAGCTGGCGGAAGTCGGTGAAGACGAGGAGAGGGCCGGCGGGGGCGGTGATGCGGTAGCACTCGGCGAGGATCAGGGCGAGCCAGGAGGTGTAGGAGCGCTGGTCGCGGTTGTCCCCGTCGAAGTCGGGCAGGTCGTGCTGGGCGTTGCCGCTGACGTACTTGCCGCGTGCGGTGTCGTTGGTGCGGGCCGTGTTGGTGGTACCGCCGGAGTTGTAGGGCGGGTCGGTGATGGTCGCGGTGACCGAGGCGGTTGGGAGGCTGGGCAGGGTGGTGAGGGCGTCTCCTTGGTGCAGCGTCCATGTGGCCATGGGGTATCTCCTTCGGCTGGGTCGCGTGCGCCTGGGTGGCGAGCGAGTCGAGGCACGAAGTCCCGATGGGAACACATGTTCGTGTAGGTGCCAACTGGTATCTGCGGTGCGTGAGATGGCCGCGAGCCGGATGCGTGCGCGTTCCGGCGCGCGGAGGCGCGCCGTGATGCCCTCGGCGTTTGGTTAGCCCTGCCATGACGGCTTGGGTGCGGGCTTGGAACGGCAGGAGAACCGTTTTTCGGGGGGTTCGCTTTTTAGCGAAGGAACCGCCACCTGGCTACCTCGGATGGCCTCAGATGCGCCGCGGAGCCGAAAGCAAGCACGACCATCACTCGCAGTCAACGCCCCTGAGCGTGATTAGTCGAACGCTAGTGCTAGCGACACCTTGCGAGTGCGGGTGAAGTTCTACAGGAGGCAGGAAAAGGTTGGTGAGTGGCGTCGCCTCGATGAGGGTCCGGTCAGACTTTTCTCAAACATAGGACGACGCCACTCACCGAGTTAGGAGTGGCAAATTGCTATCCACCCCTTGCGGTCGCCCAGATGGTGCCGACCGCAGCTTGTGCAACCCTGTCCGATGTGTCCACGTTCGGGCGCTTGAGGATCGAGACCCTTCACCCTTCATCGCCGCCGCATTCAAAGCGGGCATGGCGGGGGCGAAGCAGTTTCTGATCTTCTCCATCGGGAACGGTCATCCGGGCATTCGGCAGGCGTTCATGACGTCCGCTGTTGCTGGTCTGATGTCGCTTGGCGTTACTGTGCTGCGCACGGCAAGGAGTCGACGTTGCCTGATTGCACGTCGTTGCCGACGGCGGTGATTCCCAGCCCACGCTAACCCCTTCCGTAACTCGCCCAGGTCGGAGGCGCCTTTATCTGGCCTGGGCTTCTTTACGAACCTTTTCATTCTCGGATCAGTGCAGCGTTTGAATTGACCGCGCTAGAGCCGTCTCGCTGCACAACATCTAAACGGTCGAAGTGCGCTCGAGTGCTGAGTCACACGAAAAAATACCTCGTTCGAGGTAAAATTGATGATTTCGGTTGATTGTTAAATGCGACTGTGGTATTGGAGTGCGGACGATTCGCGCGCGAATTTAATTGCTTGTGGAGGTGGGCGGTCAATTCATTCCTTGCTCATCATTTGTGAGAAGTTCAGGGGAGGAATCGGTCAGGTCTGCGGTTGGCGTGGTGCGAGCGCTCCGGACCAGGGGCGATACAAGGGCTGCGGTGGGCAGTCCGTTGTGGGTTACCTGCCAAAGACGTGCTCGCGAGCGGCGTTGCGCAGAGCGGTGTGAGCGTCACGCACGGCCTCTCTGCGGGCGGTGAGGGCTGCTTCAACGTCGTCGGCGAAACGGCCGTTCGCTGGCATGCCCAGGGCGGTTTCACTCATCTCGATCGCTTCCCACACCACGGGGTACGCAAGGGCGACGAGGTGGTGGTCGTCGACAGTGAGCGCTACTCGGTCCAGGGCGTTGGTGAGGGTGGAACGAGCGGTGTGGAGGGCGTCGTCGTCGGCGTCGGTGAGGTCTAGGCCCTGGCGGAGCAGACTGAACCGTCTGAGGGTCTCCCGCCGGTAGGCGATGCTCGCCGTCAGCAGTTCGGCGATCACGGTGGTGATGCGCTGGCGATACTGCTCGGCGCGGGCCCGCCGGTCGGCGAGGTGCTGGAAAGCGGTAGCGAGGGCGGCGCCGGCGAGGGTGCCGACCACCGCGACGATGCTGGACCACATGGCTGGCTCCTTCGGAGCGTGGTGTGTGTGGGCGGGGTGCGGGAGGCCGGAAAGTCCGACGACAGCAGATCGTCGTCCTGGACATGCCGGGGAGCGAAGGGGCGGCCGAGTAGCGGGGCTGGCAATCAGGCTCGTGAGAGCGTCCACTGCGCTCATGCCGACGGTCCGTCTGGCGGTGTTGGTGGCGATTGCGGTGTAGCGGGAGGTCGCCGGGGCGCCGGCGACCTCCCGTCGAGAGACATGATCTCGGGGCTCTTGGGGGTGTAGGCGGGAGTGATGCGTCCGCTGCACCTCAGGAGGGTGCCGGGGACGAGACGCTCGGTGGCGTCATTTCGTTCCTTCGCTGGAGACAGGGACGACGATGTCGAAGTACGC
Organism: Streptomyces sp.; assembly: GCA_036569285.1. Classification (GTDB taxonomy): domain Bacteria; phylum Actinomycetota; class Actinomycetes; order Streptomycetales; family Streptomycetaceae; genus Streptomyces. The sequence goes on along the minus strand of DATCQX010001001.1, from coordinate 2,497 downwards.
GAGAACACCAGCGCCGTAGCGGGAGGGCTTGTAGTCGGCGGGGCCACAGGCGGTGCTCTGTTGCAGCGCGTCGACGAGCTGACGCACAGCGGCGTCGTCGCCCGAGAGACGGACTTTCACCGGGGACATCCCTCTGACGGTGGTGGAGGGTTCAGGGACGACGGGGTTGCGGGAGTGCCGGACGGGTCGGCCAGAGCTGCGGCGCGAGGACTGCGTCATGACTCAAGTCTCCTGGTTCGTTTACTGGTTGGAACACGCTTCTGAGTAGGTGTCAGGCTTCTGTCACCTTGTCCGGGGCTGGGTCGGCGCTGTAGGCGGCGTAGACGTCGGCGGCGTGGGCGTCGTACGCGTCGGGGGTGAGGTGGTGGCCGCAGAGGGTGCAACGGATGTGCCAGTGGCCGTCGGTGCGGACCAGGCCGAACCCGTCGCAGTCGGGGCAGGGGGCGGCGTAGGTGTGGGTGTGGGGGGTGGTGTGGGTGAGGTCGCGGACGCGGCGCAGGAGCGCGTCGAGTTGGCGGTGGAGGTCGGCGATCCAGGTGTGTTGGGCGGCCCAGGGGAGGTAGGCGGTGATCCAGGCGCACCAGCCGGTGAGGTCGGGGGCGGTGGGCCAGGGCTGGTCGCAGGGCTGGATGCGGGTGGTGCCGTGGCGGTCGCGGTGGACGGCGGGGTAGGTGGTGGCGAGGTAGCGGGCCCAGCCGATGACGAAGGCGGGGATCGGGACGGTGGAGTCGGTGTCGTCTTCGGGGGCGCCGGTGGGGACGACGTGGCCGGCGCCGAGGAGGACCAGGACGCGGAGATCGACCGGCACGGGTGAGTGCGCGCGGCCGGTTCCGCCGATCCTTCCCTGGGCGGGGGAGGCGCCGGGGACCAGGAACTCGTCGGCCAGGAGCTGGGCTTGCTGGGGGAGTTCGGCGAGCCACCCGCGTATCTCGTCGAGGCAGCCGGGGCAGGCGTACGTGTCCTCGGGGGCGGGCTGGGGGCAGAGGGCGCAGGTGTTCATCGCTGGAGTCCTCGTACGGCGGCGAAGATGTTCTCGATGTCGTTGGGGCCGAGCTGGGGGTGGTCGCCGAGGACGTAGCGGAGGCGGACGTCGATCTGCGCGGCGAGGGCGGCCTGGGTCCAGTGCTGGGCCATCGTGCGGGCGTCGTCGGGGTCGAGTTCGCTTTGCATGCTGCCGCGGGCGATGTGGACGAGGGCTTTGGGGGTGCCGGTGCGGATGCCGGCGAGGGCCTGGATGCGCAGCGCGGGTCTGCCGGCGGGCGCGGGGCGCAGGGCTCGGATGTCGCGGAGCATGAATCCGGCCGTGCGGTCGTCGACCTTCAGGGAGGTGCGGCAGTAGGTGACGAATGCGGTGTCGGTCTCGGCGTGGTCGGCTGCGGCTGTGAGGTCGCGGGCGGTGGTAAAGACGGTGTCCGGGGTGAGCAGGGCGGTGATGGTGCCCCAGCTCAGGAGGCAGGCGGCCTTGCCGTCGTCGGGGTTGACGGTGGAGCGGATGTAGGCGGTATGGCCGTCGGTGCTCATGGCGGGTCTCCGGGTGACGGTGCGGGGGTATGTGTACTGGCGGGTAGGGGTGGCGGTGTCTCGCGCGCGCCTGCGATGGCGCGCGCACGATCGCAGGCGCGTACGCGCGCGTGAGGGTCAGCGCCTGCGGCGGTTGCTCGTGTGGCCTCGTGCGTAGGCGCCGAGGGCGCGGCTGCGGAGCTGGTCGCGGAGGGTGGCGATGTCCTCGACGGTGTGCTGGAGGTCGTCGGTGCGGTGGTGGGGGTGGCCGGTGGCCGCCTCGTAGTCGGCGAGGACGCCGGCGACGAGGCGGGTGAGGGCCGCGATGAGGGGTTCGTGCCAGGGGTCTGCGGACACTCGGGTGTAGCCGGCCTGCGGGAGCTGGGTGGGGATGGTGATGGGGGTGGCGTCGGGGTCGGGGGTCCAGCGTCCGGTGTCGGGGTCCTGGAGGGCGGGGGTGATGTCGTACAGCCATCGGCGGCCGTTCTGCGGGGTGTCCTGGCGGCTGTCGGTGTGGGCCCAGTGGCGTCCGTCGGGGCCGCGCCAGATCGTCGGGTTGCTGCTCATGGTGTGGTCCTCCTCGTCGGGGGTGGTCGCACGCCTGTGTGGTGGCAGGCGCGCGACCGGGGTCAGGAGTTGCGGAAGGTGCTGAGGCTGCGGGGGTTGCGGAGGTGGTGGAGGCCGTCGGATTCGGCGCGGCGGATCTCGCTGCGGAAGCGTTCGGCGACGGTCGGGCCCTCGTGGTGGTGTATCTGGGCGAGGAGGGAGCCGATCATGTGGGCGAAGCCACAGCGGGGGATGAGGGTGTCGATGGTGTCGGGGAGGGCGCCGGGCCGGCAGGGTCTGCCGTGGAGCTCGGCGGTGACGGCGGGGTCTCCGTGGCCGCAGAGCACGTCGGAGAGGCCGATGGCGGCGCGGCTGACGGCGTAGTGGAGTTCGTCGTGGTCGTGGCGCGGGGTGGTCATGGCTGTTGCTTTCTGGTGGTGGGGTCAGGGGG